>CAXTPV010000022.1:11323-19970 GCA_964246135.1 uncultured Acetobacteraceae bacterium
CGGTGACCTACCGGTTGCCGCTGCCGACCACCAACCACGTGTTCCTGCCGGGGCATCGCGTGATGGTGCAGGTGCAGTCGAGCTGGTTCCCGCTCTACGACCGCAACCCGCAGAGCTATGTCGACAACATCTTCTGGGCGAAGGCGGGGGATTACCGGCCGGCGACGATCAAGGTGTTCGACGCGGGGGAACAAGGGAGCTTCGTCACGTTGCCGGTCGTGAACTGACGCGCGTGGCTGCTTGGTGGTCCGGCAGCGTCCCGGCGTTCCTGGCGGCCGACCCGGCAAGCGTTGTGGAGCGCCTGGCGTTCGAGGCAACCAGCCGCTTTCGCCTCCATGAGGCGCAGCAGCTTCGCGCGTGGGAGGCGGAGATCCTGCTGCTGCGGGATGCGCTGGCGCTGGCGGACACGGACACGCGGGTGCTGCTGGAGTTTGAAATTCCGCGACTGTCTGGCCGCGTGGACGCGGTGCTGGTGATGCCGCGCGGCGTCGTGGTGCTGGAGTTCAAGGTTGGCGCCGCGGGCTTTGACAACGCGGCCCGGCGGCAGGTGGAGGACTACGCGCTCGACCTGCAGGATTTTCACGCCGGCAGCCGTCGTCATCCGATCGTGCCCGTCCTGGTCGCGACCGAGGCGCGGACGACGCGCGCGACGCTGCCACTGCTGCTCGGTGGCGCCAGCGCGGTGCAGGATGCCGGCGGGTCGGAGCTTGGTGGTTTCGTTCATGACCTTGCGTTGGCGTTGCCGTCAACGCCGACCCCGATCGACACCGCGGCCTGGGAACACGCGCCGTATCGGCCAGTGCCTGGCATCGTGGATGCTGCCTGCATGCTGTTCGCGCGTCACGATGTTGCCGATATCGCCTCGGCGCGGGCGGACGCGTCGAACCTGACGCTGACGACCGACGCGATCAACAATCTCGTCGGTCGAACCGAGCAGGACGGGAGCAAGATCGTTGTTTTTGTCACCGGCATTCCGGGCGCTGGCAAGACGCTGTGCGGCCTGAACGCAGCGTTTTCTCGCGAGAAAGAGGCGGCTTTTCTGACCGGCAACCCGACGCTGGTTCATGTGCTGCGGGAAGCGCTCGTGCGCGACGCGGTTCATGCCGGCCGGCAGCGTCAGGCAGCTTCGCAGCAGATGGAGGGCGTGATCCAGGCACTTCCACGCTTTCGCGACGAGTACGTGCGCACCGGCCACGTGCCACCCGAGCGCATCGTGGTGATCGACGAGGCCCAGCGCGCCTGGACCGCGGCGCAGGCGATCGCCAAGACGCGCACCCGTCCGGTCCAGCTCGACCGCTCCGAACCTGCCCACCTGCTCGACATCATGGCGCGCCACGTGGGGTTCGCCGCGATCGTCTGCCTGGTCGGCAACGGTCAGGAAATCCATGACGGCGAGGGCGGTCTCGCCACCTGGGGTGAGGCGCTGGTCGAGCGCCCGTCCTGGCGCGTCGCCTGCGCGCCTTCCTGTCTCGACGATCCTGAGCCGCGGTCCCGTTTGCCGCGGCTCGCAGCGATCACGACGGAGCCAAGCCTGCACCTGACGGTGCCGATCCGGTCGCTCCGGCACGACGATGCGCCCTCCTGGGTCGACGCCGTGTTGCGCGGTGACGACGCGACGGCGCGCGGCATCGCCGAGGGCGGCGGCCTGCCGTTTCATCTTACCCGGGACGTCGGCGTCCTGCGCTCGACCTTGCGAGACCGAGCGCGCGGCATCCACCGTGCCGGGCTGGTCGCGAGCAGTGGCGCCCGCCGCCTGCGCGCCGAGGGGCTGGGCGCCGAGCTGCCGCACATGGAGGCCGACAGCGTCGCACGCTGGTTCCTCGACAGCTGGGTGCGGGATCGCGACGTGCGCGCATCGGACGCGCTGGAGGTCGTGGCCACGCAGTTCTCGGTCCAAGGACTGGAACTCGATCATGTCGGTCTCTGCTGGGACGCGGACCTCATCCGGCCTGCCGACCCGTCGGTCGCCGGCTGGGAGGTGCGCCGCTTTCAGGGGACGCGTTGGCAGCGCACGCGCGATGCGAACAAGATCGCCTATCGCCTCAACACCTACCGCGTGCTGTTGACCCGTGCCCGCTACGGGACCGTGATCTGGGTGCCGCGGGGCGACGCGGCGGACCCGACGCGCTCGCCCGCCATCTATGACGCGGTCGCGGGTTATCTCGAAGGCTGCGGTATCCGAGCGCCGAGCGCCGAGCCGGTTGCCGCTCGCGGGCGCGACGAGGCGCCGTCACTGCTGACCCTCATGCAGGCGTAAGCGCTGGCAGCGCTTGCAACTCGTCGGCGCTGAACACCCGGCCGCGGGTGAGGAAGCGCACGCCTTCCGGGGCTTCGAGGGAGAAGCCGCCGCCGCGGCCGGGGACCAGGTCGATGATCAGCTGCGTGTGCGCCCAGGCGACGTGCTGCGCGGCTCCGATATAGACCGCCGCCCCCTCGATCTCGCCGAGCAGCACGTCCTGGGCGCCGGTGCGGAACTCGCCTTCGGGGAAGCACATCGGGGACGAGCCGTCGCAGCAGCCGCCCGATTGGTGGAACATCAGGGGGCCGTGGATCGCGCGGAGGCGGCGGATCATCGCCGCCGCCGCCTCGGTCGCGATCACACGGGGAACGGGCGGCATCAGAAGAAGCCGAGCGCCTTGGGGCTGTAGCTGACCAGCAGGTTCTTGGTCTGCTGGTAGTGGTCGAGCATCATGCGGTGATTCTCACGGCCGATGCCGGATTGCTTGTAGCCGCCGAACGCCGCATGCGCCGGGTAGAGGTGATAGCAGTTGGTCCATACCCTTCCGGCCTGGATGCCGCGGCCCATGCGGTAGGCGCGGGCGCCGTCGCGCGTCCACACGCCGGCACCGAGCCCGTAGAGCGTGTCGTTGGCGAGGCTGAGTGCTTCGGCCTCGCCCGAGAAGCGGGTGACCGACAGCACGGGGCCGAAAATCTCCTCTTGGAACACGCGCATCGAGTTGCGGCCTTCGAGCACGGTGGGCTCGACGTAGAAGCCGCCGGCGAGCTCGGGGCTCGGCGTGCGGCGCGCGCCGCCGATCAGCGTCTTGGCCCCTTCCTGACGACCGATCTCCAGGTAGGAGAGGATTTTCTCCAGCTGATCGTTCGAGGCCTGGGCGCCGACCATGGTGCTGGCGTCGAGGGGGTTGCCGAGCTTCATGGCGCCGACGCGGGCGATCGCGCGCTCCATGAAGCGGTCGTAGATGCGGTCCTCGACCAGCGCGCGCGACGGGCAGGTGCAGACCTCGCCCTGGTTGAGCGCAAACATCGCAAAGCCTTCGAGCGCCTTGTCCAGGTAGTCGTCGTCGTCGGCCATCACGTCGGCGAAGAAGACGTTGGGCGACTTGCCGCCGAGCTCCAGCGTCACGGGGATGATGTTCTCGGACGCGTACTGCATGATCAGCCGGCCGGTCGTGGTCTCGCCGGTGAAGGCGACCTTGGCGACGCGCTTGCTCTGGGCGAGCGGCTTGCCGGCCTCGACGCCGAACCCGTTGACGATGTTGAGCACGCCCGCCGGCAGCAGGTCGCCGATCATCTCGGCCAGCACCATGATCGACATCGGCGTCTGCTCGGCGGGCTTGAGCACCACGCAGTTCCCCGCCGCCAGCGCCGGCGCCAGCTTCCACACCGCCATCAGCAGCGGGAAGTTCCACGGGATGATCTGCGCGACCACGCCGAGCGGCTCGTGGAAATGGTATGCGATGGTGTCGTGGTCGATCTCGGACAGCGCGCCTTCCTGGGCACGCAGGCAGCCGGCAAAGTAGCGGAAGTGGTCGATCGCCAGGGGCAGATCGGCCGCCATGGTCTCGCGGATCGGCTTGCCGTTGTCGATCGTCTCGACCAGCGCGAGCGTGTCGAGCCGGGACTCCATCCGGTCGGCGATGCGCAGCAGCACGCGCGAGCGATCGGCGGGCGGGGTGCGGCCCCAGGCCTCGCGCGCCGCATGCGCCGCGTCGAGCGCGAGCTCGATATCTTCGGCCGTCGAGCGCGCCACCGTGCAGACGACCTGGCCGTCGACCGGCGAGATGTTGTCGAAGCGCTGGCCGCGCACCGGCGCCACCCACTGTCCACCGATGAAGTTGTCGTAGTGCGGACGGATCGCGATGTGCTTCGCGACGTCGGCAAGCGCCTTCTCGACCATGCTGTCCTCCCCTGCGCGGACACGGGCGGGGTCCGCTTTCGGCCTCACCGACACTGCACCCTTCGCGGTTAAGGCGTCCAGTCTCGCGCGCGAGGTTGAGGAAGTAAGGCTGGGCTCTGCCCAGACCCGCCAAAGGCCGGGGCCTTTGGAAACCGATCCCTTAAATGAATGGATTCTCAAGGCTCTGCCTTGAGCGGAGTCCAGAGGCAGCGCCTCTGGCCTTGCTTGCTCTGATCAGGCACCGATCTCGGTCGCGATCGCGCGCGCGGTCTCGGCGACGCTGGCGCCGAGCGGCGCGATCCGGTCATCGACGATGCGTGCCATCGGACCCGACGCCGAGATCGCGCCGATCACCTCGCCGGCCTCGTCGCGGATCGCCGCTGCGATGCAGCGCAGCCCGACCGCGTGCTCCTCGTCGTCGATCGCGTAGCCGAGCGCCAAGGCCCGTTGCAGGTCCGCCCGCAGCGCGGCCGGCGTGGTGATCGTCTTGACGGTCAGCCTCGGCATGCCGCGAGAATGCAGGATCCTGGCGCGCGACCTGTCAGACATTCCTGACAGAATCGCCTTGCCCACGGCCGAACAGTGCAGCGGCACCCGCAGGCCGGGCCGCGCGAAGGCCCGCATCATCTGCCGGCACTCGACCTGGCCGAGATACATCGCCTGGCCGTCGTCCTCGACCGCCAGGTTCACCGTCTCGCCGCTCGCCTCCATCAGCCGTCGCATGTGCGATCGCGCCAGCGCAGCCAGGCTGCGCGTCCCCTTGAACGAGCAGCCGGTGACGAACGCCTGCACGCCGACCGACCACAGCCGCTCGTCGGGGTCGAACCTGACGTAACGCTCCTGCTCGAGCGTGGTCAGCAGCCGGTGCGCGGTCGACGATGCGAGGCCGAGCTGCTGCGCGAGGTCGGTCAGGGTGGCGCGGCCGTCGGGCTGCTCGGCGAGACGGTTGAGGAGTGCCAGCGCGCGCGACAGCGACTGCACGTGATCGCCGACGCGGGCGGTCTTGACCGGCTGGATCATCACCCGTGCCTTCAACAAAACGGAATGGCGTAAGTATCTGTTCTAGGTATGTTAATCATGATTGTCACCACGATGCGGGATTGATCCCACCTGGCGTCCGCAGCTGTCACAACTGCTTCGAGAAAGTGGGGTGGGACAGATGGCCAGGATGCGGGCGGTGGACGCGGCGGTGCTGGTGCTTGAGCGGGAAGGTGTCTCGGTCGCCTTCGGGGTGCCTGGAGCGGCGATCAACCCGTTCTACGCCGCGATGCGGGCGCGGGGCTCGATCCGGCACATCCTGGCGCGGCACGTCGAAGGCGCGTCGCACATGGCCGATGGCTATACCCGTGCGCGCGCCGGCAACATCGGCGTCTGCATCGGCACCTCCGGGCCGGCCGGCACCGACATGATCACCGGCCTCTACACCGCGGGCGCGGATTCCGTGCCGATCCTCTGCATCACCGGCCAGGCGCCACGCGCCAAGCTCTACAAGGAGGATTTCCAGGCGGTCGATATCGAGACGATCGCGCGACCGGTGACCAAGTGGGCGGTGACGGTGCGCGAGCCGGCGCTGGTGCCGATGGCGTTCCAGCAGGCGTTCCACATCATGCGCTCGGGCCGTCCCGGCCCGGTGCTGATCGACCTGCCGGTCGACGTGCAGATGGGCGAGATCGAGTTCGACCTCGACACCTACCGGCCACTCGTCGTGAGCCGGCCGGCGGCCACCCGCGCGCAGGCGGAACGCGCGCTCGGTATGCTGAACGACAGCGACCGCCCGCTGATCGTCGCCGGCGGCGGCATCATCAACGCCGATGCGAGCGCGCTGCTGGTCGAGTTCGCGGAGGTCACCGGGGTGCCGGTGATCCCGACCCTGATGGGCTGGGGCTGCATCCCGGACGACCACGATCTGATGGCCGGCATGGTCGGCCTGCAGACCAGCCACCGCTACGGCAACGCGAACTTTCTCGAATCCGACTTCGTGTTCGGGATCGGCAATCGCTGGGCCAATCGACACACCGGTTCGATCGAGGTCTACACGCGGGGTCGTCGCTTCGTTCACGTCGACATCGACCCGATGCAGATCGGCCGGGTGTTCGGCCCGGATTTCGGCATCGTGTCGGATGCGGGCGCGGCGCTCGCGATGTTCGTCGAGGTCGCGCGCGAGATGAAGGCGGCCGGCACGCTCCGGGATCGCGCCGGCTGGGCCGCCGACTGCCTGCATCGCAAGCGCAGCATGCTGCGCCGCACCCACTACGACGACGTGCCGCTCAAGCCGCAGCGGGTCTATCAGGAGATGAACGAAATCCTGGATCGCGACACCTGCTATGTCAGCACGATCGGGCTGTCGCAGATCGCGGGCGCGCAGTTCCTGCACGTCTATCAGCCCCGCAACTGGATCAATTGCGGCCAGGCGGGGCCGCTCGGCTGGACCCTGCCGGCGGCGCTCGGCGTGCGCGCCGCCGATCCCGACCGGACGATCGTGGCGCTGTCGGGCGACTACGATTTCCAGTTCATGCTGGAGGAACTCGCGGTCGGCGCGCAGCACAAGCTGCCCTACCTGCACGTCGTGGTGAACAACTCCTATCTCGGCCTGATCCGCCAGTCGCAGCGCGGGTTCGCGATGGATTTCGAGGTCAGCCTCGCGTTTACGAACATCAACGCCGATCCGGAATCGGGCGCGGTCCCCGGCTACGGCGTCGATCATGTCGCGGTCGCCGAAGGTCTCGGCTGCAAGGCGATCCGGGTCACCAGCCCGAACGCGTTCAAGCAGGCGTTCGCCGAGGCGCAGGCGCTGATGGCCGAGCACCAGGTGCCGGTCGTGATCGAGTTCATCCTGGAGCGGGTCACCAACATCGCGATGGGCACCGAGGTCGACAGCGTCAACGAGTTCGAGGACATAATCTGCCTCGATCCGACGATCTCGCTGCGCCGGAGCCAGGAGCTCGATGCGCACCGCCTCGAACCCGCGTCGCGTTGATCCGACGCGGGAGCTGATCATGCCGGTGTTGCCCGCCAACCCGACCATGCTGTTCACCGAGCTTGCGTTCCTCGACCGTTTCGCCGCGGCGTCGGCGGCGGGGTTCAGGGCGGTCGAGTTCCTGTCTCCCTACGAGTTCGAGGCGCGGATGCTGGCAGCGCTTCTGGCCGAGCACCGGCTGACCCTGGTGGTGCACAATCTTCCGGCCGGCGACTGGCTTCCCGCCGGCGACTGGCTTCCGGTCGGGAACTGGGGCGGGGGCGAGCGCGGCATCGCCTGCCATCCCGGACGCGTCGCCGAGTTCCGGGAGGGCGTTGCACGCGCGGCGGACTACGCGGCGTCGCTCGGCTGCCCGCGGGTCAACTGCCTCGCCGGCATCAAGCCGGACGCGGTGGACGCGGCGGCCGCGCGGACAACGCTGATCGCGGGGCTCGGCTGGGTCAAACCCTATCTCGGGTCGGACGCGGTCCCATGAGCAACATCGGCTTCATCGGGCTCGGCATCATGGGCAGGCCGATGGCCGGCCACCTGCTCGCGGGCGGCCACACCCTGTTCGTGCACAACCGTGCGGCGCCGGCGCCGGTCCTGATCGAGGCGGGCGCGATCGCCTGCGACACCGCGTCCGACGTCGCCGCCTGCGCCGACGTCATCATCACCATGCTGCCTGACACCCCGGACGTGGACGCGGTGCTGTTCGGCGCGGGCGGCGTCGCGGACGCGCTCACGCCCGGCAAGATCGTCATCGACATGAGCAGCATCTCGCCGATGGCGACCAGGGAGTTCGCGCGCCGCGTCGAGGCGCTCGGCTGCGCCTATCTCGACGCGCCGGTCTCGGGCGGCGAGGTCGGCGCCAAGGCGGCGAGCCTCACCATCATGGTCGGCGGCCCGGCGGACGCGTTCGAGACGGTGCGCCCGCTGCTGGCGCTGATGGGACGCATCACCCTGGTCGGCGGCGTCGGCGACGGCCAGATCACCAAGGTCGCCAACCAGATCATCGTGGCGCTGACGATCGAGGCGGTCGCCGAGGCGCTGGTGTTCGCGTCCAAGGCCGGCGCCGATCCGGCGCGGGTGCGGCAAGCGCTGATGGGCGGTTTCGCCTCGTCGCGCATCCTCGACGTGCATGGCGAGCGGATGATCCGGCGCAGCGTCGAGCCGGGGTTCCGCATCGCGCTGCACCAGAAGGACCTCCACCTCGCGCTCGAGAGAGCGCGCGCGCTCGGCGTCAGCCTGCCCAACACGGCGACCTGCCAGGCGCTGTTCAACGCGGCGTCGGCCGCGGGCGGCGCCGGCTGGGATCATTCCGGCCTGGTGCGGGTGCTGGAGCGCCTCGCCTGCCACGAGATCGGCCAGGCCTGATCGCCGGTGGACCCGCGCCCGCTCCTGCTCGGCATGTTCGACGCGGCCATCCTTGCCGCCTCACCCGCCGCCCGCGTGGCGCCGCATCTGCCGCGCCCGCCGTCCGGCCGGACCTTGGGGGTCGGCGCCGGCAAGGCGGCGGCCGCGATGGCGCACGCGGTCGAGGCGCGCTGGCC
>CAXTPV010000023.1:0-19484 GCA_964246135.1 uncultured Acetobacteraceae bacterium
GTCCGGCCAAAGGGTCCCGAGCCGGTCCGGCCACTCGACCAGGACCACGCCGTCACGCGCCTCGTGCCAGCCGATCTCGTCCAGCGCCTCCGGACCGTCGAGACGCCACAGGTCGAAATGCGCGATCGGGCCGATCGGCGAGGGGTAATCCTGCACCAGGGTGTAGCTCGGGGATGGCACCTCCAGGTGCGGCTGCCGGCAGGCGGCCCGCAGCACGGCGCGCGCGAGCGATGTCTTGCCGGCACCCAACGGCCCTTCAAGCAGCACGGCGTCGCCTGGCCGGAGCAACGACGCGATCGCCCGGCCGAGCGCCTCGGTGGCGCACTCGTCGGGGAGGTGGATCGTTCGGACCATCGCGCGATTGTGCATCAGAATCGGCGCACGCGCTGCCCGCACCGCGCGCCGGTGTCGCTTGGCAGCCGCACCTGTCGCTCAGCCGACGGTGCAGCGTCGCGCGATGCCGGTCTCGCCCGGCCTGAGCCGCAGCAGCGCGCCCGCGTGAGGCTCTTCCCGGCGCTGCGCAACGGTCAGGCCGTCGGACGCCGACGTCACGTAAAGGAGGTCGAGCCGGTCGCCGGCGAACGCGCACATGGTCGGCTGGCTGACCGGAAGCATGACGTCTCGGTCGAACCCGCCATCGGGATGAAACCTTCGCAGCCTTCCCGCCCCGTGCAGCGCGCACCAGTAGCCGCCCGCGGTGTCGACCGCGGCGCCGTCGGGGATGCCTTCCGTGCCTGCGATCCGCGCGAACAGCCGGCGATCGCCGATCTCGCCACGATCGTCGACCGTGAACAGGTGGATCTCCCGCTCCCGGCTATGGGCCAGGAAATACGCTCGCCCGTCGTCGCGCCAGGCCATGCCGTTGTGCAGCTCGGCCGCGTCGGGCTCTGGGCGCAGGCCGCCCGCGAGGGTGAAGCTGTGCAGGCCGGCCTCGCGCGGCGGCCCGGCGTGCTTGTCCTTCGGGTCGAACATCACGCCGACCCAGAACCGCCCGGACGGGTCGCAGCCGCCCTCGTTGAAGCGGTGCAGCGCGGGGTCGAACGGCGGCGGGGCGAGGCGCTCGCAGGTTCCGAAGGCGAAATCGAGGCGGAAGAGGCCGTTCCGCAGCGCCACCACCGCGCCGGTCAGGTCGGGCAGGAGGGCGAAGGCACCGATGTCGGCGTCGAGCCGCCAGCATCGCCGCAGGCCGGTCGCCGGCTGATAGCGATGCAGCGCCGGCTCCTTCACGTCGATCCAGTAGAGCGCCGCCTCCGATTGCGACCAGGTGGGCGACTCGCCGATCGCCGCGCCCGCGTCCAGCACCACCTCGATCTCGTCCACCACCCGCTCCGTCTCATCCCGACCGTCCCGCCACCCTGCTGCAACGGCACGAAAACCAGGGCGGTTCGCGGTCACGTTCCCGCGCTCGGTCGAACGTGACCGGGCACGGCGCGTAGTCAGCGCGGATTTCGAGCGGGCGGGGCCCCACGCATGAGCATGAACGTCAGCGATTTTATCTGGCATCGCCTGAACGAGTGGGGCTTAAAGCGGGTCTATGGCTATCCCGGGGACGGCGTCGGCGGCCTCGATGTGGCGCTTGAGCGCGCGAAAAGCACGATGGAGTACATCCAGGTCCGGCACGAGGAAATGGCCGCCTTCATGGCCTCGGCCCACGCCAAGTTCACCGGCGAGGTCGGGATCTGCTACGCGACCTCCGGGCCAGGGGCGATCCACCTGCTGAACGGGCTCTACGACGCCAAGATGGACCACGTGCCGGTAGTGGCCATCGTCGGCCAGCAGGCGCGCACCGCGATCGGCGCGCACTACCAGCAGGAAGTCGACCTGCAGACGCTGTTCAAGGATGTCGCCAGCGAATACGTCGCGACCGCGGCGGTGCCATCGCAGGTGCGGCATCTGGTCGATCGCGCGGTCCGCATCGCCGCCAACCGCCGTTCCGTCACCTGCATCATCATCCCGAACGATCTACAGGAACTGGCGTACGAGGACCCGCCGCTGGTGCATGGCACCACCCATACCGGGGTTGGCTATGCCGGCCCGGCGCTGCTGCCAGACGACGCCGTGCTGCGGCAGGCAGCGGGCGTGCTCAACGCGGGCAGGAAGGTCGCGATCCTGGTCGGCGCCGGTGCGCTCGGCGCGACCGACGAGGTCATCGCGGTCGCCGAAAAGCTGCAGGCCGGCGTCGCCAAGGCGCTGCTCGGCAAGGCGGCGGTGCCGGACGACCTGCCCTACGTGACCGGCTCGCTCGGTCTGCTCGGGACCAAGCCGTCCTGGGATTTGATGAAGGGATGCGACACCTTCCTGATGGTCGGGTCGTCGTTCCCGTACAGCGAGTTCCTGCCCAAGCCTGGCGAGGCGCGTGGCGTGCAGATCGACCTCGACGGCACCAAGCTCAGCCTGCGTTACCCGATGGAAGTCAGCATGGTCGGCGACAGCGCGACCGCGCTGCGGGCGCTGCTGCCGATGCTCGAGCAGAAACGTGCGGATGGCTGGCGCAAGGGTATCGAGACCGGCGTCGCGTCCTGGTGGAAGACGCTGGAAGACCGCGCGATGGTCGCGGCCGATCCGATCAACCCGCAGCGCGTGTTCTGGGAACTGTCGAAGCGGCTGCCGGAGAACTGCATCATGACCGGCGACAGCGGCTCGGTCGCCAACTGGTATGCGCGCGACATCCGGATGCGCCGCGGCATGATGGGGTCGGTGTCCGGCAGCCTCGCTTCGCTTGGCGCGGCGACTCCCTACGCGATGGCGGCCAAGATGGCGTTTCCTGATC
This sequence comes from uncultured Acetobacteraceae bacterium, assembly GCA_964246135.1. GTDB lineage: Bacteria > Pseudomonadota > Alphaproteobacteria > Acetobacterales > Acetobacteraceae > CAXTPV01. Next base: position 2,771 of record CAXTPV010000023.1, read on the forward strand.
GGGTGGTGATCGCCTTCATCGGCGACGGCGCGATGCAGATGAACGGTCTGAACGTGATGATCACGATCTCCAAATACTGGAAGCAGTGGTCCGACCCACGGCTGATCGTGATGGTGCTGAACAACCGTGACCTCAACCAGGTGACCTGGGAGGAGCGGGTTCAGCTCGGCGTCGGCAAGACGGAGTCGACGCAGAGCATCCCGGACTTCGCCTATCACAGCTACGCCGAGTTGCTCGGCCTCAAGGGCATCGTGGTGCGCGACCCGGAACTGCTCGGCGCAGCATGGGACGAGGCGCTGCACGCCGACCGGCCGGTGGTGATGAACGTCTACACCGACCCGAACGTGCCGCCGCTGCCGCCGCACATCACTCTGAAGGATGCGCGCAACTTCGCGACCTCGACGCTGAGCGAGCCCGAGCTCGGCAGCGTGCTGAAGAACAGCGTCAAGCAGGTGCTCGCCAGCGTGCTTCCCGGCAAGGACTAAGACGTGGCGGCGGAGATGCGCATCGACGCAATTCGGGCGCGCGCCTACACCATCCCGACCGACGCGCCGGAAGCGGATGGCACCGCCACCTGGGACCGGACCACGTTGATCGTAATCCACGTCGGTGCCGGCCGTCACGAGGGGATGGGCTACACCTACGCCGACCGCTCGGTGGTCGAGCTCGTCGCGAGCAAGCTTGAGCCGGTGATCCGTGGCGGCGATGCGATGAACCCGCCCGGGACTTGGCGCGCGATGCAGGTCGCGGTGCGAAACGAGGGGCGTGCCGGCCTTGCCGCCGCGGCGATCTCGGCCGCCGACGTGGCGCTGTGGGACCTCAAAGCCAAACTGCTCGACCTGCCGCTGATGACCCTGCTTGGCCGATTCCGCGATGCGGTGCCGATCTATGGCAGCGGCGGCTTCACCAGCTACGACGATCACCGTCTGGCGGACCAGCTGGCGGGATGGGTGGAGCAAGACGGCTGCCGCTGGGTCAAGATGAAGATCGGTGCCGAGCCCGGCCGCGACACCGAGCGGGTGGCGGCTGCCAGGGCGGCGATTGGCCCGGCGGGCCTGTTCGTCGACGCGAACGGCGCGCTTGGTGTCAAGGAGGCGCTACACCTCGCGCACGTGTTCGCCTACGACCACGACGTCACCTGGTTCGAGGAGCCGGTCTCGTCGGACGATCTCGCGGGGCTGCGCTGGGTGCGCGACCACGCGCCGCCGCCGATGGAGGTCGCGGCGGGGGAATACGGCTACGAGCTCGACTATTTCCGCCAGATGCTGGGCGCGGGTGCGGTCGACGTGCAGCAGGCGGACGCGACGCGTTGCGGCGGCGTCACCGGGTTCATGCAGGCGGCCACACTGTGCGAGGCGTTTCATGTCGATTTGTCGGCGCATTGCGCGCCGGCGCTGCACCGCCATCTCGGCTGCGCCGCGCCGCGGTTCCGGCACCTCGAATGGTTCCATGATCATGTCAGGATCGAGCAGATGCTGTTTGACGGCGCACCGGTTCCGCACGCCGGCAGCATCATGCCCGATCCCGGACGCCCGGGCCTCGGCCTCACCCTAAAACAGCAGGACGCGGAGCGGTTCGCCGTGTCCTAGAAGACTGCTGAAAGCTGTGCGGTATCGATCCGCTCTGCGGCTCGATACCGTGAAAGGCAAACCTTTGAAGTCCTTTCATTCAGAACATGGGGTCTGGGGTCGATCGGCCTCAGCGGGTGAAGAACAGAGCCCCGTGAGCGCGGAGATGAGAAAGGCCAGGGGTTTTACCCCATCGATCCGCCCTGCGACTCGATCCCATCAAAGGCGAAGCCTTTGAAACTCAATTCATCTGTCATCGTCGAGCTTCTCCCTAGAAGATCATCAGCACGCGATTAACTTTCCGCGTGGAGCGAGGAAACGAATGGATTTCAAAGGCTCCGCCTTTGATGGAATTCAAGGGGCCAAGCCCCTTGGCTTCTTACGGTAGTGCGCGTGGCACAGAGCCCTAGTCTTGCTTCGTCGGCGTCCTGCTAGGAGACCAACGATGATCCGTTCAGTCGCGGCCTTGCGAGAAACGGCAGCATCGCTCTCCCAGACCGAGACGGCGCTGGCGCAGGCGACGCCCGGCATCGATCCGACCGCCGCCGTGCGCGCGGCGCGTCGGCTGAACCGGGCGGCCGGGCTGCTCGCGGCCTCCGTGCTGGCCGACAGCGCCGTCGAGCACTACCGCGGCTCGTTCCACAATCGAGCGATGGTGACGCCGCTGGTGACGGCCAGCCTGTCGCTCGCCGTCAGCCTGCACGGCAACAACGACCGCCGCGCCGCCCCGCATCGTGGCCGGGACGCCGTCTATCTGCTTGCCGGCGTGACCGGCTTGGTCGGCACCGCGTTTCACCTCTTCAACATCGGCAAGCGGCCGGGCGGGTTGAGCTTTCAGAACCTGTTCTACTCGGCACCGGTTGGCGCGCCGGCGGCACTCACGCTCTCGGGCGCGATGGGCTTTCTCGCCGAGCGGGTGCGCGACACCACGCCGGGCGCGTCGCCGACGATCGGCGGCCTGTCGGCAGGACGCGTCGTCGGTGCCGCCACCAGCCTCGGCCTGCTCGGGACCGTTGGCGAGGCCGGGCTGCTGCATTTCCGCGGCGCCTATCACGACCCGTTCATGTTCGCGCCGGTGGTGATCCCGCCGATCACCGCGGCCCTACTCGGGGGCGCCTCGATCGGACAGGCCGGGCGCCGCCGCGGTCTCGCGCGATGGTGGCTGCGGCTGACCGCGGCGATGGGGTTCGCCGGCGCCGGATTTCACGCGATGGGGGTTGCCCGCAACATGGGCGGCTGGCGCAACTGGAGCCAGAACCTGCTGAACGGGCCGCCGATCCCCGCACCCCCCAGCTTCACCGGCCTCGCGCTCGCCGGCCTCGCGAGCCTAGGCCTGATGGACGATCACCCCGATGACTGAACGCTACCCCGGCTACGACGTGATGACCAAGCAATGGTCGCAGTCCTGGAACGAGGTGACTCGCGAGGTGGTGCGACGCCGCCTCGCCGTTTCGCGCGAGCCGCGTTTCTTCACCGCCGACGAGTGGCGGACGCTAAGCGCGGTCTGCGACCGGATCATGCCGCAGCCGTCGGACCGGCCGCCGATCCCGTTGCCGGCCTATGTCGATCTGAAGATCAGCGCCGATCACCGTGACGGCTATCGCTACGCCGAGCTGCCAGGACAGGGCGAGGCCTGGCAGCGCGGCCTCGCGGCACTCGACCGCGAGGCGCTCGACACGCATGGCGAACCCTTCCACGCGATCACGCCCGAGCAGCAGGACACGCTGCTGCGGCGGATGCAGGTGGGCGAGCTGCGCGGCTCGGCCTGGGGCGGGATGCCGTGCAAGCCGTTCTTCGAGCATCGAGTGATCGCCGACATCACCCACGCCTACTACGCGCACCCGACCGCCTGGAACGAGATCGGGTTCGGCGGCCCGGCAAGCCCGCGCGGCTACGTTCGCATGGGGCTCGACCGACGCGACCCCTGGGAGGCGGCGGAGGCCAAGCCGGGCGAGGAGGCGCGCGCGCGCCGGGAGAATAATCGTGTCGGCTGATCCGTTCGCGGCCCCGCGCGGCGCCGCCGGCCGCGCCCCCGACGTGATGCGGGAAGGCGGCTGGCTGCCGATGCGGCACTACGCCGAGGACGAGGAAGTCGACTTCGTGGTGATCGGCACCGGCGCGGGCGGCGCGCCGTTGATCGCGGGCCTCGCGGAAGGCGGGTTCTCGGTGGTCGGGTTCGACGCCGGGCCGTGGTTCCGGCCGCTCGAGGATTTCGCGTCCGACGAGACCGAGCAGAACAAGCTCTACTGGACCGATGATCGGGTGATCGACGGCGACAACCCGATCACCATGGGCGGCAAGAACAGCGGCAAGGCGGTCGGTGGCAGCACCGTGCACTTCGCGATGGTCTCGCTGCGGTTTCGCCCTGAATGGTTCAAGTCGAGAACCACGCTCGGCTATGGCGCCGACTGGCCGCTCGATTGGCGCGAGATGTGGGAGTACTACACCAAGGCGGAGCGCGCGCTGTCGATCTCGGGGCCGGTACGCTACCCCTGGGGACCGAAGCGACCGCGCTACCCGTATCGCGCCCACGAGCTGAACGGCGCCGCGGAGTTGCTGGCGCGCGGCGCCGAGGCGATGGGCATCGCCTGGACGCCGACGCCGCTCGCGACCGTGTCGGCGCCGCATGGCAAGTCGCCGCCTTGCGTCTATCGCGGCTATTGCCGGTTCGGCTGCTCGACCAACGCCAAGCAAAGCCAGCTCGTGACCTTCGTGCCGCGTGCGGTCGCGGCGGGCGCCGAGATACGCGACCTCGCGATGGTGTCGCGGGTCGAAGTCGACCAGACCGGGCGCGCGACCGGCGTGCACTACGTCCGCGAGGGCACCTGGCGTTTCCAGCGGGCGCGCAACGTGATCGTGGCCGGCTACGCGATCGAGACGCCGCGGCTGCTGCTGGCGTCGGCCGACGGGAAACATCCTGACGGGCTCGCGAACAGCTCCGGACTGGTTGGCAAGAACCTGATGACGCAGTCGAACCAGGCGGTGTTCGGGACGATGGAGCAGGAGGTGCGCTGGAACAAGGGACCGCCCTCGCTCTCGATCACCGAGCACTGGAACTACGAGGATCGCAAGGACTTCGCCGGCGGCTATTGCTGGATGGCGCAAGGGCCGCTGCCGGTCGAATGGGTGACGGTGCAGACCGGTTCGCGTGGACTATGGGGTCAGGCACTGCTCGACGAGATGGAGAAGTACAACCATCAGGTCGGGCTCAAGATGGTCGGCGAGATGCTGCCCGACGAGCGCAACCGGGTGACGCTAGCCGATGACACCGACCAGTACGGGCTGCGCGTCGCCCGCGTCACCTATGCTTGGGGCGACAACGACAAGGCGCTGATCCAGCACGCGCTCGGCCAGATGCAGACCAGCCTCGAGGCGGTCAACGCGCGCGACATCTTCCGCCAGGAGAACGACACCAACCATCTCGGCGGCACCGCCCGAATGGGAGACGATCCGCGCACCAGCGTGGTCAACGCCGATTGCCGCAGCTGGGACATTCCTAACCTCTGGGTGTGCGACGGCTCGGTGTTCCCGACGGTGGGCGGGGTCAACCCGTCGCTGACGATCACCGCGCTCGCGATGCGCACCGCCGACCGGATCAGGGCGCTGGCGTCACGAGGCGAGCTGTAGCCCCGGGCCGACCCGACAGAACTCCTATCTCGGTGGCGGCCGACGCGGGGCGGCGGATCATCTCGCGATCACGCCCGCGTCGCGCGTCATCGCATGCGAACGCGGGCTTACACTCCGCGCCGATCATCCATGTACGGGACGGTATTCATCATGCGGATCAATCTGAGCGCGCTCGTTGTTGTCGCGGCGTGCTGGGCGCCGTTTGCCGGCGGCCTGGCCGCGGCCGCCACCGCGAAGAGCGCCAAGCGCGGCATCGCCTACGATCTGGCGTCGCAGTCGGATTTGCAGGCGCTCTCGCCCGGGGTGAGCTGGTGGTACAACTGGAGCGCCGCCCCGAACGGATCGGTACCGGCGAACTATCGTAGCCAGTACAGCATGGACTACTACCCGATGCTGTGGAACGGCAACTTCAGTGCCGTCGCGGTCGAGGCCTTCATCAAGGCGAACCCGACCATCCAGTATCTGCTGGTGCTGAACGAGCCGAATGTCGGCGGCCAGTCCTACCTGACGCCGCAGCAGGCGGCGCAACTCTGGCCGCAATACGAGGCGATCGCCGCCGATACCGGGGTGAAGATCGTGGGGCCGCAGATCACCTGGGGCACCATGCCGAACTACAGCGATCCGGTCGCCTGGCTCGACGCGTTCTACGCCGCCTATGAGGCGGCGAACAACAATCGCCAACCGCGCATCGATTACCTGGGCTTTCACTGGTACGACTACGGGCTCGACAGCCAGCTTGATCGCCTCGACAAATACAACAAGCCGATCTGGGTGACGGAGTTCGCAAACTGGCACAGCCAGAACGACGGCGCCCAGATCGACACGCTGGCCAAGCAGGAGGCGCAGATGACCGCGATGGTCGCCACCTGCGAGCAGCGCAGCGACGTGTTCCGCTATGCCTGGTTCACCGGGCGGGTCAGCCCCGACCCGCATTACAGCAGCCTGCTCGACGGGTCAGGCCAGCTGAGCGGGCTCGGGCAACTCTACCTCACGCTGCCGGTCGGCCAGTAGGCTCTTGCTCAGGCGGCCTCGAGGCCATGGCTGATCGCGAGCCCGGTATCGTGCTCGAATAGGTGGATCGCGTCGTCCGGGATCAGCACCGCGGCACGGCCACCGGACGGCGCCGCGAGGTCGCGGCCGCCGACCGCGATCAGGAAGGCGCCCCCCAACGCCACGCCGACATGGCAGTGATCGCCGAGCCAGTGGTTCGACACCACCTCGCCCTCGACGGTCGAACCGGCATTGACGCCGGCGGCCTCATCGGCGGCGGCGACGTGGATCTTGTGCGGCCGGATGCCGATCCTGATCGCCTTGCGGTCGCCGACCAGCTCGCGCCGCGCGCGCAGGCGGAAGGCCACCGTGCCACGGTCATCGAGCACGACCAGGTCGTCGCCATCGACGCGGCCATCGAACATGTTCATCGGCGGCTCGCCGATGAAGGAGGCTACGAACAGGTTGGCGGGGCGCTCGCGTAGATCGTCAGGCGTGCCGTATTGCTGCAGCAACCCCTTGTCCATGACCGCGACGCGGTCCGACAGCGCGATCGCCTCGGTCTGATCGTGAGTCACGATCACCGTCGTCATGTCGTGCGCCGTCATGTGGTCCTTGATCCGGGCACGCAGCACGGCGCGGAGCTGCGGCTCTAGCTGCGACATCGGCTCGTCGAGCAGGTAGGCCGACGCGCGCCGGACCAGAGCGCGCGCTAGGCTGACACGCTGCTGCTGGCCGCCTGAGATCGACGGCGGGTAGCGGTCGAGCAGCGGCCCGATTTCCAGCATGTCGGACACCGCGCCGACGCGCTTGTCGATCTCGGCGCGCGGCGTGCGGTCGCGCAGCAACGAGAAGGCGATGTTGTCGCGCACCGTCAGCGGCGGGTAGAGCGCGTAGCCCTCGAACGCCATCGCGACGTCGCGGTCCTTCGGCTTGAGATGGTTGATCACCTTGGACCCGAGCCGGATGGTGCCGCTGGTGACGCTCTCGAAGCCGGCGACCATGCGGAGCGTCGAGGTCTTGCCGCAGCCAGACGAGCCGAGCAGCGCGATGATCTCGGCGTCGCGCACGTCCATCGACACCGCGTCGACGCTGCGCGACGCCGTGCCCGGGTAGACCTTCGACACGTCGTCGAGGATGAGGGTGCTCATGGTGCGATGCGGCCCTTCAGATGCGTGCGCCGGATGCGGTCTCGAACAGGTGGAAGCGGCCGGGATCGAGTGCTGCCCAGGCGCGCTGGCGCAGCCGCTCGCGGCCGCTTCCCCCCGCACCCTGCGGCTGGCTCGCGAATATCTCGGTGCCGTCATCGGCGCGCAGCAGCATCACCTGGCGGTCGTTCATCGGCGTGATCGCGTCGATCTCGACCGGGATCGCGCCCTGTCGCTCCTCCATCGTGATGCTGACATCCTCCGGACGCACGCCGAGCGTCCAGGCGCTGCCGGCCGCACGCGCCAGATCGGGCGGGGCGACGATGTCGGTCCTGGCGACACGCAGCCCACGACCGTCGAGCGCCACCGGCAGCAGGTTGATCGGCGGGTCGCCGAACAGGCGCGCGATGCTGGTGTTGGCCGGCCGATTGTAGATCGTCTCGGGGCGGTCGACCTGCACGAAGCCGCCATTCCCCAGCACCGCGATGCGGTCGCCGAGCGCCATCGCCTCCTTGTAGTCCTGCGTCACGTAGACGACCGTGGTGTCGCGCGAACGCAGCAGCCGCGGCAATTCGAGCCGCATCTCGTAGCGCACCTTGGCGTCGACGTTGCGGAGCGGGTCGTCGAGCAACAGAACCGACGGCTCGCTGACCAGCGCGCGCGCCAGCGCGGTCCGCTGCTTCTGCCCGTTCGAGAGCGCACGAGGCAGGTTGCCAAGCACGTGCTCGATACGCAGCAGGCGTCCGGCCTCCTCGACCCGCGACCGCAGCTTGTCGGACGGCAACTTCCTCGCCCGCAGCGGGCTCGCGATGTTCTCGAACGCGGTCATGTGCGGATAGAGCGCGAAGTTCTGGAACGCCATCGCGACGTCACGGTGCTCGGGATCATCGTCGGTCACGTCAATGCCGCCGACCCGCACCCTGCCGCGATCCGGCTGGACCATGCCGGCCAGCAGGCGCAACAGCACCGTCTTGCCGGAGCCGGACGGCCCGAACACCACCAGGAACTCGCCGCGAGAGACCGAGAAGCTGAGATCGCTGATGACCTCACCACGACGATAGGACTTGGTGAGGGCCTCGACCTCGAGGAACGGCATGGTGCTCAGCCCTTGATGGCGCCGAGGGACAGGCCCTCGACGAGGTAGCGCTGGGTGAAGATCGCGAGCACCAGGGTCGGGATCACCGACAGCACCAGGGCCGCGGCGATCTGGCCATACTGGATGCCCGACGCGGTGATGAACGCGAGCGCGCCCACCGTCACCGGCTGCACCGCGGACGAGCCAAGGATCAGCGCGAAGATGAAGTTGTTCCAGGCGAAGATGAAGGCGAGCAGGCCGGCCGCTGCGATCCCGGGCAGCGCGAGCGGGATCGAGATCTTAAAAAACGTCGCGAGCCAGCTATGGCCGTCGAGCCGGTAGGCGAGCTCGATGTCCTCGGACACGTCCTCAAAGTAGCCGCGGACGATCCAGAGCACCAGCGGCAGCGTGATCAGCTGGTAGACCCAGATCAGGCCGAAATAGGTGTCGTAGAGGCCGATCGCCTGGAAGTAGCTCAGCAATGGCAGCAACACCAGCAATGGCGGCGCGAAACGGAACGACAACAGGGTGAACGCCATGTCCTCGCCGCCGCGGAACTTGAACCGCGCGAAGGCATAGGCCGCCGGCACGCCGAGGATCAGCGACACGATCACCGAGCCCACCGCCAGGACGACGCTGTTCAGCAGGTTGTGCATGTAGGCGATCTGCACGTCGCCAGACGGCGTCGACAGGTGGCCCGAGATCAGCGCGACGTAGTTGCCAAGCGTGGGCACGAAGATCGGCGATGGCGGCGAGCGCAAGATCTGCACGTTCGTCATGAACGACATCATGAAGACCCAGATCAGCGGGAACAGGAAGAACACGCCGATCAGCGTCAGCAGCAGCGGCCGCACCGCGCGCAGCAGGGTCGAGGTCATCGCGTGCCCCTCATGCCAGCCCGCGCGCGCGTTCGCGCAGACGCGTCCAGTTCTTCATGAACACCGTGGTGAGCGCGTAGGTGATCGCCCAAAGGATCATCAGGATCGCCGACGCGCGGCCGATATCGGTGAAGGTGAAGGCCTGCAGGTAGGCCTGCACCTGGAACACCAGCAGCGTGTCGCCTGGGCCGCCCTGGGTCATCGCGTAGATGATGTCGAATTGCTGGATGCTGTCGAGCATTCGGAACAGGCTGGCGGTCAGGATGTAGGGCAGCAGCATCGGCAGCAGGATGCGGAAGAACACGAAGCTTTGCGGCACGCCGTCGAGCTCGGCGGCCTCGAAGGGCTGCCGCGGCAGTCCGCGCAGGCCGGCGAGCAGCAGGATGGCGATGAAGGGCGTGTAGACCCAGACATCGACCAGGACGACGGTGAACAGCGCGGTGGTCGGCGAGGCCCCCCAGCGCATGTTATGAAAGCCGATCAGCGAAACCAGGTAGGACAGCACGCCGAAATTGCTGTTCGTCATCAGCTTCCACATCAAAGCCGCGATCGCCGGCGCCACCATCAGCGGCAGGATCAGCAGCACCGACAGGATGTTGGTCACCGGCGAGCGCCGCCAGAGCAGGAGCGCGATGCCCAAGCCCAGCAACAGCTCGATGCCGACCGTGAGCGCGGTGTAGGCGAGTGACACGTAGACCGTGTGCCAGAACGAGGCATCCTCGAGCAGGTGAATATAGTTGCCGAGCCAGATGAAGCGCCGTCCGGATGGAAACGCGAGGTTGTAGCGCTGCAGCGAGTAGATCACCGCGGTGATGAACGGGATCAGGATGCCGACGCACACTAGCAGCGCCGGCAGGCTGAGCAAATAAGGCAGCACGCGCGCAGAGACGACGCGACGCTTGCGCGGGGGGGCGGGCGGTGAGGCGCCCGCCTGTCCCGCGCCGGGGAGGGTTGTCGCGACGTCCATGCGGCGGTCCTGTCAGATCAGATCGAGGTCACTCGGTGATGCCGGCGTTCTGCAACTGACTGGTGATCGACTCCGCGAGCTGGTCGAGGCCGGAGCTGACCGAGACCTCGTTGGAGTAGATCTTCTGCAGCGTCGCCGCCCAGTTGGTGGTGACGTTAAAGAACAGCGGCTGCGGCGTGAAGTAGATCTTGGCGCCGGGAGAAGACGCCGCGAACTGTGCTAGGTATCCCGGATAGGACTGCATGCGGCCCTTGAAGCTCTGGTTGTCCCAGACGACCTGACGGGTCGGGTCGATGAGGTTCGCCTCGGTGGCGCCGAGGGTGAGCTGCTGGGTGCTGGTCGCCCACTGCATCAGCTTCCAGGCCGCCTTCTGGTGACGGGAGAAGCTGCTCATGGCGAGCGACCAGATCCAGATGTTGGGTGTCGGCTCGGAGGCCTGCGGGTTTGGCGTGAAAGCGTGGTAGTCGATGTTGCCGGCTTCCTTGGTGCCACGCTCCTGGAAATACGCGGCGCTGTCGGCGTCGTAGATCATCGCCGACGTGCCGCCGCCGAGGTCGTTGGCGACTTCGTACCAGGTGTACGTGGTCCAGTTCTTCGGGCCGCCCTTCTGGATCATCTCGATCCAGAGCTTGGTCATCTCCTTTGCCGCCGTGCTGTTCATCGTCGGCGTCAGCTTGCCGCCGCTCATGTCGAAATCATGCGCGCCGTAGTTGGTGAACGCCGACAGGAAGCCGGCATGGATCGTGGCCCAGGACCGGCTGCCGCGCACACCCACGCCGTAGACGCCGGGGACGTCCTTTGAGATTTTCGATGCCATCTCGATCAGATCAGGAAGGTTCTTCGGCGGCTCCATGTGGTTGGCGTCAAGGATGCGCTTGTTGTACGCGATCGAGTTCAGCTCCCACGCCCAGGGCATGCACCACTGCTTGGCATTGGCCGAGCCCAGCGCCTCGCCCGGCTTGCCGCTCCACGCGGTCGCGGCACGGAGGTTCGGAAGGATGCCCTCCCAGTCGTAGTCGGGCGAGGTGGCCGAGCTGTCGTTGAGGAAGGTCTTGAGATCGACTAGCCATCCGGCCGGGCCGTACTGCCAGGTCTGGTAGGCGCCGGTCATGAAGATGTCGTACTGCGTCGACTTGCTTGACAGCGCCGCCGTCACCTTGTCGAAATAGACGTCCTCGGGAAAGATGTCGGCGGTGACCTCGATCCCGGTGAGGTCCTTGAAGCTCTGGATGTTCTTCAGCATCGCGTCGGTATACGGATGCTTGTTCATCAGCAACTTGAGCGACTGGCCGCCTTGCGCCTTCCAGTCGTAGCTGCTGGCCGCCAGCGCCTCGCTCTGCATGCGGTTCAGCAACGTGGTCGCCGCCGCCGCGCCGAGCCCGAGCCGGCCGGCACGCGCCAGCATGTCGCGCCGACCGATCCGCCCGTCAAGAAACGCCGCCAATGTGTCCGTGATCTTCGTCACCTTGAACCCTCCCATGCAGCCGGTGCCCCGGCCATGTTGATCATGCCGCGATGGCTCGCGGTCTCACTCCGGTATAAGAACGATTTTAATCGAGTTGTCGCCCTTCTTCATCATGTCAAAGCCCTGCTTGAACTCGCGCAGCGGCAGCTTGTGGGTCACGACGCCCTCGGTCGGCAGCCTGCCGTCGGCGATCGCCGCGATGGTGAACGGATAACAATAGGGCCCGAGATGGGCGCCGTAGAGGTCGAGCTGCTTGCGGTCGCTGATGATCGACCAGTCGGCCGTCACCTCCTCGCCGAACACCGAGAACTCGACGAAGCGGCCGAGCTTGCGGATCATGTTCAGCCCCTGCCGCACCGAAGCCGGATGCCCGGTCGCCTCGATGTAGACGTCGCAGCCATAGCCGCCCGTCAGCTTCTTGACCTCGGCCACGACGTCGATCTCGAGCGGGTTCATCACGATGTCGGCGCCGAACTTGCGCGCGAGCTCGAGCCTGGCCGGCTTGGTGTCCAGCACGATCAGCGTCGTCGGGTTCTTCAGCCGCGCGGCACCCACCATGCCGAGGCCGAGCGGTCCGGCGCCGGCCAGCACGACCACGTCCACAAGCTCGATCCGGGCTCGGTTCACCGCGTGCACCGAGCACGCGTACGGCTCGACCAGGGCCGCCTTCTCGATCGGCAGGTCGTCCGGCACCCGGTAGTTGCGCGAGGTTTTCGGGAACCGCATGTATTTCGCGAACGCACCGTTCACGTTGTTCTGGAAGCCGTAGAGGTCGTGCACCTCGCACATCCAGTACTCGCCGCGCGTGCAGTAGCGGCACACGTCGCACGGCACGATCTGCTCGGAGATGATACGGTCGCCGATGTTCCAGCCGCGCGCCGCCTGGTTCGCGCCGATCTCGACGGCGCGGCCGAGGAACTCGTGACCCGGGATCATCGGCGGCTTGACGTAGCGGGCTTGGCCCTTGTCGTCGCCCCAGAAGGATGGCGCGCCGACGAAGGTCTTGATGTCGCTCGCGCAGATGCCGACAGCCTCGACCTCGATGATGATGTCGTCAGGGCCGGCGCGCGGCACCTCGACCTCCTCCAGCCGGTAGTCGTGCGGCGCATGGCAGACCAGCGCCTGCATCGTGCGTGGCAGATTGCCCGACCCGGCCTGAGTGTTGGTGACCAGCGTGTCCATCAGCGTGTCTCCTCGTCTGGGGCGCCAAGCCGGCCGCGCAGGTCATCGGCGATGGCGCGCAGGATGATGTCGCAGGAGGCGGCGCCCGCATCGAGGACGCCGCGCGACCGCTCGCCGAGGCGGCTGGCCCGGCCGAGCCGCGCCACCATGTCACGGGTCGCCTCGAGCCCGGCCCGCGACGCCGCCACGAGTGCCTCGAGCGCCGTCCCGAAATCCTGCCCCGCGGCAACGCTCGCATCGAACGCGGCGCGCGCCGGCGTCAGCACGTCGATCAGCGTCTTGTCGCCGGGCCGTGCCTGGCCGAGGTCGACGATCGCCGCCTCGCCGGCCCGCAGCATGGCGCCGAACAACGGCGCGTCCAGCGTCTCGTGATCGCCGAGCGCGTCGGCGGCTTCGGTGAAGAAGGAGCCGTAGAGCGGGCCCATCGAGCCGCCAATGTCGCCCAGCAGGGTGTCGCCGACGGTCCGCAGCCCCTCGGTGAGCCCGAACTTGCGTTCACCGAGCCGCTCGATCACCAGCCGGAAGCCCTTGGCCATGTTGATGCCGTGGTCGCCGTCGCCGGTCTGGCCGTCGATCTCGGACAGCTGCGCCTGCGCCGCGATGACGGCGCGCGCGACCGTGATCACCGCCGGTCCGGCATCGGCGACGAGGATCGTGTCCATCTAGCCGGCTCCGATGGTGAGGCCGATCGATCGCGCGGGCCTCGCCAGCAGGCGATCGAGTTCCCCGTCGAGGCGGGTCAGCGTCACCGAGACCCCCATCATTTCGAGGGAGGTGAAGTAGTTGCCGACCAGCCGGCGACGCGGCGTGACACCGCGGGCACGCAGAATCTCGTCGACATGCCGGTAAAGCACGTAAAGCTCCATCAGCGGTGTCGCGCCGAGGCCGGACACCAGCACCGACACGTCCTCGCCCGCGAAGGGCAGGTCGTCGAGGATGCGGTCGAGCATCATTCCGGCCATCTCGCGCGCCGGCGCCACCGGCAGCACGGCGATCCCGTGCTCGCCATGATGGCCGATGCCGACTTCCATCTGCCCGTCAGGGATCGAGAAGTTCGGCTTGCCGGCGGCCGGGATGGTGCAGGCCGACAATCCGATGCCGATCGAGCGGGTCTGATCGATCGCGTTCTGGGCGGTGGCGATCACCGCGTCGAGCGTCGCACCTTCGGCGGCGCGCGCGCCCCCCGCCTTCCACATGATGATCTCGCCCGCGACCCCGCGCCGCTTGTCGGCCTGATCCGGTGGCGCCGAGGCCACGTCGTCATTGGCGATCACGGTTCGGACGGTCATGCCGTCCTTGGCCGCCAACTTGGCCGCCATCTTCACGTTCATGTTGTCGCCGGCATAGTTGCCGTAGAGGCAGGCGACGCCCTCGCCGGCATCGGCCGCGCGGAACGCGGCGTGGAAGCTCTTGGCGGTGGGCGAGGCGAACACCTCGCCGACCGCCACCGCGTCGACCAGCCCCGGGCCGACATAGCCGAGAAAGGCAGGCTCGTGCCCGGAGCCGCCGCCGGTGACGATTCCAACCCGTCCGGTGACGCCACCGACATGGCGGAGAACGCGCGGGTGATCAGTCGCTTCGAGCAAATCCGGGTGCGCCGCGAGGACGCCAAGAAGGCTGTCCTCAGTGACCTGTTCCGGATCGTTGATGACGCGGTTCATCGCGCGACGACCTCCCCTCCCGTTCGCGCCGACATTCGCTTGTTGATGTTGCGCCGGTGGTTACATCTGTGCTCCCAGATGCGCATCTGTCAATCGAAAGATCACCTGCGTGGGGGTGTTCAGGCGCCAGTAGCACCACCGAGGCGCCAAATCTGAGACAAACACCAAACACAACGGTCGTTCACCCTGCGCATATGATCTAGTAAATGAACATTTGATCAGTCTGTCGAGGAAGGTAGGCACCATGGCGATAGCAATCGGCTGCGACGAAGCGGCGTTCGAGTTAAAGGAGATCCTCTGCGACATGCTCCGTCGCGAAGGCCACGAGATCGAGGATTTCGGCACCTTCGAGGCCAAGCCGGTGCTCTATCCCGACATCGCCTATGCGGTCGCGCGTGCCATCGCCGATGGCCGTTTCGCGCGCGGCATCCTGCTCTGCGGCACCGGCATCGGGGTCGCGATCAGCGCCAACAAGGTCGATGGCGTACGCGCCGCCCAGGCACACGACACCTACTCCGCCGAGCGGGCGCGCAAGAGCAACGACGCCCAGATCCTGGCGCTCGGCGCGCGCGTGATCGGACCGGAGCTCGCGAAGTCGATCGTCCGGGTCTGGCTGGCCTCGGAGTTCGAGGGTGGCCGTTCCACCGCGAAGATCGACGCGATCAGCCGGATCGAGGCGCGCGAGCGACAGGCGGCCCGGTCCTAGGTCGACACTGGCTGACCCCTCGGCCCTGCCCGGCATGGTTGATAGACGAGCACGAGCGACAGAGCGCGGCGAGGTGCGCGCCGACACGCTGATCGAGATCGCGACCCGCTATTACTTCGAGGATGCGACACAGGAAGAGCTGTCGCGACACTTCGCGCTGTCACGCGCGAAGATCGGCCGATTGCTGCGTCGCGCCCGGGAAGAGGGCCTGGTCGAGATACGCGTGCATCAGCCGCCTTCGGTGAGCGCCGAGCTCGAACAGCTGTTCATCGACCGCTTCGGCCTCACCCGGCTGCTGGTCTCGGTGGATCATCGCGATGCCGACGCGCAACGCAACGCGGTCGCGAGCCTGGTCGCGGGCTACCTCGAGAAGACGCTGTCGGCCGGCATGACGATCGCGGTCGGCATGGGCCGCAACGTCGCCGCCGTCGCCGACAAGCTCGTCGCCCCGACCCGTGGCGGGGTCAGCTTCGTGTGCGCGATCGGCGGCTCGCTTCGCGCCGGCGAGCACATGAACCCGGACCACATCTGCCGGCGCCTGGCGGCCCGCTTCGGCGGCGACAGCGAGACGCTCTACGCGCCGGCCCTCGTCACCAACGCCGATCTGCGCGCCGAGCTCTACCGCAACGATACCGTGCGCACGACGCTCGACCGTGCTCGTCGCGCCGACCTGGCCCTGATCGGCATCGGCGACCTGTCCGAAGACAGCAACATGGTCAGGATGGGCTGGTTCTCGCCGCGCGAGATCGCCGAGGCGCGACAGTCGGGCACCATCGGCGACATCATGGGTTACGACTTCATCGACATTCACGGAATGGAGGCGGACACCGGCATGCAGGAGCGGGTGATCGGCCTGTCGCGCCGCGACCTCACCCGCATCCCCGACGTGATCGCGGTCGCGTCCGAGAACACCAAGGCCGCGGCGATCCTGGGCGCGCTGCGGACCGGAGTCGTGAACACGCTTGCGACCTCGCTCACCAACGTCCACACCGTGCTTCGCCTCGACGACGCGACCAGGCGTCCCGGCGCGGCGCCACCGAACGGCAGCATGGAGCGATGAGAGGCGAGGTCACGATGTGTGCTCGTCTTCGCTGGCAACAGCGCCCGCCTGCCGCAGGATGGCGCCGCGGATCAGCCTCGCCACCTCGCTCATCCGGTATGGCTTCTGGATGAAGGTGCTCCCCGCGGGCATCTGCCCGAGCAGCGTCACGTCGCTGTAGCCGGACGCGAACACGATCGGGATGCCGGGACGCACCCGTCGCGCTTCGCGCGCCAGCGCAGCGCCGTTCATCCCCGGCATCACGATGTCGGTGAACACCAGCGCGACATCCGGGTTGGCGCGCAGGATCGCCAGCGCGGATGCCGCCTCCGCCGCCTGCAGCACCTGGTAGCCGAGGTCGCGCAGCGTCGCCGCCGCGTCCGCATGGGCGACCTGACACGTCCCGGC
>CAXTPV010000024.1:0-19483 GCA_964246135.1 uncultured Acetobacteraceae bacterium
AGCCGTAGGCGCCGACCTGGATCGCCCAGAGCAGGCTGTCGTCATGGCTGCCGATCGATCGCAACGGCAGCCCTGCCGCGACGGCGGTGTTCACCAGCCGGAAGCGGAGATGGCGGCCGGCCCTTGGCGTTGCCGGATCGGGAGCCTCGGCCACGCTCTCGGCGAGCTCGGGGCTCGGTGGCGAGACCAGCCGGGCATCGTCGCGGAGCGGGGCAGGCGATGAGGCCTGACGCGGGGTCGGGGCAGGCTCGAAGCGCGACCGCGTCGGCCTTGCGTCGGCCGCGGGCTCAGCGTCGGCGATCTGGACCGGAAGCTGCAGCGAGATCGCGCGGTGCTGCCATGCGGCGCGTATTTTCGCCGGATCGATTCCTGAGCCCGGTGTCGCCTGCACGACCTCGGTTGGCGCGCCGATTCCGAGGCGGCGGCTCCAGGCGAGGTGGACATCCCGCGCGAGCGACGTGTCGGCGGGCGCGTCGCCCGGTTCAGGGGCCGCCTCACTGGCGGCAGTGTTCCCGGAGGCATAATTCATCGCCATCATGTCAGCTTGGCTGCGGTTGCGCGGGCTGTCGTAGGCGATCTCCGGGCCGATCACCGCGACGTAATGGCGCGTCTCGGCGGGCAGCGGCCGGTTGCGGGTCAGGAAATCGTCGAGCCGGCCGGGACCGGCATTGTAGGCGGCGAGAAAGCCCGGCGAGCCATAGAGATCATACATCTGGCGGATGTAGGCGGTGCCGGCGAGCAGGTTGTTGCGCGGATCGTAGGCGTCCTCGCCAAGGCTGTACTGCTCGCGCATGAGGTCGTAGGTGAACGGCATCACCTGCATCAGGCCCATCGCGCCCGGGATCGACACCACGAACTCCTGGCCGCCGGATTCCTGATGCATGACCGCGCGTATCCAGCTCTCCGGCACGTCGAAGCGGCGGGACGCCTCGGTGATGTAGGGCCCCCACGGGTCCTCGGCCGGTCCCGGCGGCTGGTAGTAGTTCTGGGCGTGCGAGCGATACTGCGCCGCCTCCTCGGTCGCCGGCACCGGCGGCGCCTGGTCGGCACAGGCGGCAAGACCGGCCAGGATCGATGTGGCGCCGATCGCCCGCGCCCATGCGCCCCGACGCGTAACGCCCGGATGCGTGGCGCCCTGGCGCGTGCGTCTGGCCGGAGCCTCGACCCTAGGCGTCATGGTGCCGTCCTGGCATGGCGCTTCCCCCGATGCCCCTGAAGAAAACCAACTTTAAGGAAACTCTTCAGGACACCCGCTAAGTGCCTACAGGAGGCCACCGAGGCGTGCAACAAAATCCCCTGCCGGTGGAACCGCGCCGGTCGATGTCAGGACCCTGCTCGCGCGCGGGCGTTTCGCGGGCGTTTGCAGGTCGCCCTGCAATCGGCTAGGCGAACACGATGAACGTCGTGCCAGGCCCCTTTGATCTTGCTGATCCGGCCTTGTCGCGTCCGCCGCCCGCCTCGACCGTCCTGATCCTGGAGCCGGCGCGTGGCATGGCGCGACAGCGCGCCGCGGTCCGGGACGTGGTCGACGGTGCCCGGCTCTGGCGGCTGGCGCTGGCGCTCGGCTGGCTCGACATAAAGCTGCGCTATCGCGGTTCGGTGCTTGGCCCGTTCTGGCTGACGCTCTCGACCGCGGTGATGGTCGGCGCGCTCGGCGTGGTCTGGGGCACGCTGTTCCACCTCAACATGCACGACTACCTGCCGTTCCTTGGCCTGTCGCTGGTGATCTGGAGCAGCGGCATCAGCGGCGTCGCGATCGATGCCTGCAACACCTTCACCCAGGCGGACAGCACCATCCGGGCGCTGCGGATGCCGTTCTCGGTGCACGTCGTGCGCACACTCGCCCGCAACATCATAGCGCTTGCCCACAACGTCGTGGTGCCGCTGGCGGTGTTCGCGATCTACGATGTCTGGCCGGGATGGAACGCCACCTATGCGTTGCCTGGGATAGCGCTCTGGCTGATGGACGGGGTCGCGATCAGCATGCTGCTCGGCGCCGTCAGCGCCCGTTTCCGCGACCTGCCGCCGATCATCGGCAGCATCCTGCAAATCGCGTTCTACGTGACGCCGATCGTCTGGAAGCCGAGCCAGCTCAGCAAGCATTACTGGTGGATGGACTACAACCCGTTCGACAGCCTACTCGAGGTGGTGCGGTCGCCATTGCTGGGCGCGATACCGTCCGAGCGGATCTGGATGTTCGCGGGCTTCTGGAGCCTGCTGCTCTGGGCGCTCGGCTGGTGGGCGTTCGTGCGCGCCCGCTCGCGCCTCGCGTTCTGGGTCTGATCCGGATGTCCGCGGTCGACGTCCACAACCTCAGCGTCGACTTTCCGCTCTATCACGGCAGCGCGCGCAGCCTGAAAAAGACGGTGATGGCGGCTGCCTCGGGCAGGTTGGGCCAGGACAATCACAGCCGCACCGTCGTGCAGGCGTTGCGCGACGTGTCGTTCAGCCTGCGACGCGGCGACCGGCTCGGCCTGGTCGGCAGCAACGGCGCCGGCAAGTCGACGCTGCTCCGCGCGGTCGCCGGCATCTACGAGCCGGTGCGTGGCCGGGTCCGGATCGAGGGCGAGATGAACGCGCTGCTCGACACCAATTTCGGGATGAACTTCGACCTCTCGGGGCGCGAGAACATCATGCTGCGCGGCCTCTATGCCGGGTTGTCTCGACCCGACATCACGCGGCTGGAGGAGGACGTGCAGCAGTTCACGGCACTCGGCGAGTTCCTCGACCTGCCGGTGCGGTTCTACTCGTCGGGCATGGTGATACGCCTTGGCTTCGCGCTAGCCACCGCGATCCGGCCGCAGGTGCTGCTGATGGATGAGTGGTTCATGGCGGGCGACGATGCCTTCCAGGACAAGGCGCGGGCGCGGCTTGAGAGCGTCGTTCGCGGCGCCGAGATCCTGGTCATCACCTCGCACCAGACCGGCACCATCCTGAACTGGTGCACGCGGGTGATCTGGCTGGATGGCGGCCGGATCAAAGCGGATGGGACGCCGAGCGACACGATGTCGGCCTATCTCGGCCGCGACGCGACACGCGAGCCGGAGCGGGCGACGGCCTGAGGCCGGGCGCCAGCCCTGGCTCGCTCAACCATCTGACGATGCGGTGAACACCCGGTAGGCGCCGTCGCGGAACTCGGCGCCGGCGACGATGCCGGTGTGATAGCTGCCGCCGTCGAGCCCGAGGCGCCAGCCATCGAGCCGGTGCAGGCCGAGCACCGGGCGCCGGCCCTTGGCCGCTAGCACCCTGGGCTCGGGCGTGTGGCCGTGCACCACCACCCTGTCGCCTTCAAACGGTCCCAGGTGGTCGAGAAAGCCCTCCCTGATCCAGGCCGGATGGTGATCGCTTGACGCATCGAGGCGCGGCGACGCGAGAAAGTCGGCGAGCGCGGAGGACGGATCGACGCCGGCATGAACCAGTACGAGGTTGCCGGTCAGGCGCGACAGCGTCGCCGTTTCGACCAGACGCGCGGCGTCGGTACCGAGCGCTGCCCACATCGTGGCACGCGCCTCGGCCGGGCGGAACGCCAGCACCGCCGGTGTCAGCCCGGCCTCGGCAAGCGTGGTCCGGCCGCCATTGGCGCACCAGAGATCCTGCATGTTGGGGGCGTCGTCATCGCCGGCGAACGCCAGCAGCATGAGCATCTCGTGGTTGCCGAGCAGCAGCGTACGCTCGGCAAACCCCAGTGCGAACGCCGGCTGCGCCGCCAGGCGCAACGATGCGAGGCTGGCTGGGCCGCGATCGATCAGGTCACCGAGGAAGGTCAGGCGCGCGCCGGGGGACGCCGTGGCCGCCATCGCGTCGAGCAGCGATCCCAGCTGGTCGACATGGCCATGCACGTCGCCGACAGCGAACTCGCACGCGCCGTCGGGCAGAAGGATCGGTGCGTCGAACCATTCGGTCACATCCAAGGTGACGCTCATCGTGTCTCCGGCATCGTGTCTCCGGCATCGTGTCTCCGGCGGCGGGGTCATGCCGTCCCGGATCGCGGGCCGGCCTGCATTGAAAAAGCCGCGGCGGGCTCGTATGTTCCGCTCAATTCAATCTTCCATTTGGAAGGTGGCCTCTCGGCCGCCTTTTTCGTTTGTGGGTCCTGGACGCGATGACCACGATGCGACCGATCAGCGACGCCGAGGTCCAAGCCCCGTCGGACGATGGCCTGCCGGGATTGGGGCTTGATGCGCGCATCTCGGCGATGATCGCGCCGGCGCTCGTCGACATGGGCTTCGAGTTGGTGCGTGTCAGCGTGCTCGGACGCGACAGCCCGACGGTGCAGGTGATGGCCGACCGCGTGGATGGCGGCCTGATCGGGGTCGAGGATTGCGAGGCGATCAGCCGCGCGATCGGCGCGATTCTCGATGTGGACGACCCGTTGCCGGGGGCGTGGCAGCTCGAGGTGAGCTCGGCCGGGATCGACCGGCCGCTCACCCGGGTCAAGGACTGGAACAGGTTCGCCGGCCATGCGGCGAAGGTGGAGATGCTGGTGCCGTGTGACGGACGACGCCGCTTTGGCGGCACGGTGCTTGGCGCCGACGGGTTGTCGGCCCGGTTGCGCCTGGAGGACGGCACCGATTTGACGTTGCCGCTCGCCGACATCAGGCGGGCGAAGCTGGTCTTGACCGATGCGCTGATCGCGGCGACGGCCGGCCCACCCGAGGCGCATTAGCCGCGTTCGGCTACGACCGGAGCCGATAGTTGAGAGGTTGACATGGACACCGCCGTTTCCCGACCAGAACTGCTGCTCGTGGCCGACGCGGTCGCGCGCGAAAAGTCGATCGACCGCGAGGAAGTGCTCGAGGCGATGGAGCAGGCGATACAGAAGGCCGGCCGCGCCAAATACGGCCACGAGAAGGACATCCGGGCCGTGATCGATCGCCGCTCGGGCGATGTCCGGCTGTCGCGCTGGACCGAGGCGGTCGAGACGGTCGAGAACGAGGAGACGCAAATCCCGCTGGTGATCGCGCGCAAGTTCAAGCCCGACATCCAGCTCGGCCAGCACCTGATCGACCCGCTGCCGCCGATCGATTTCGGCCGCATCGCGGCGCAGACCGCCAAGCAGGTGATCGTGCAGCGGGTGCGCGAATACGAGCGCAAGAAGCAATATGACGAGTTCAAGGACCGCATCGGCGAGATCATCAACGGCACCGTCAAGCGCACCGAGTACGGCAACCTGATGGTCGAGCTCGGGCGCGCCGAGGCGTTGCTTCGGCGTGACGAGCTGATCCCGCGCGAGGCGTTCCGCAACGGCGACCGGGTGCGCGCGTATATCTACGACGTGCGGGAAGAGCCGCGCGGGCCGCAGATCTTCCTGTCCCGCACCCACCCGGCGTTCCTGGCCAAGCTGTTCGCGCAGGAAGTGCCCGAGATCTACGACGGCATCATCGAGATCAAGGCGGTGTCACGCGATCCGGGTTCGCGCGCCAAGATGGCGGTGATCTCGCGTGACAGCTCGATTGATCCGGTCGGCGCCTGCGTCGGCATGCGCGGCTCGCGCGTCCAGGCGGTGGTGCAGGAGCTGCAGGGCGAGAAGATCGACATCATCCCGTGGTCGAGCCAGGAGGCGACCTTCGTGGTCAACGCGCTGGCGCCGGCCGAGGTGACCAAGGTGGTGATGGACGAGGAGCAGGGCAGGGTCGAGGTGGTGGTGCCGGACGAGCAGCTCAGCCTCGCGATCGGCCGGCGCGGCCAGAACGTGCGGCTCGCCTCGCAGCTCACCCGCTGGGACATCGACATCCTGACCGAGGCCGAGGAGAGCGAGCGTCGGCAGGAAGAGTTCCGGCGCCGTACCGGGCTGTTCGTCGACGCGCTCGATGTGGACGACGTGATTGCCGGCCTGCTGGTCACCGAGGGCTTCAACACGATCGAGGAGCTGGCCGACGTGCCGGCCGAGGAACTGGGCGAGATCGAGGGCTTCGACGAGCAGATCGCCGACGAGCTGATACGCCGCGCCGACGCGCATCTCGCGCGCCGTTACGAGGAGCAGAACGAGAAGCGGGTGGCGCTTGGTGTCACCGACGACATCGCGTCCTTCGAGGCGTTCACGCCGGCGATGCTGATCGCGCTGGGCGAGAAAGGCGTGAAATCGCTCGACGACCTCGCCGACCTCGCCGGCGATGAGCTGGTCGAGATCCTTGGCGCCGGTACGATGAGCGAGCAGAACGCGAACGAGATCATCATGGCGGCGCGCGCCCACTGGTTCGAGGCCGGGGACGCGGTGTCTCCTGAGACGGCGTCACCCGAGGCGGCGTCACCCGAGACTGGCGTCGCGATGGATGAGGAGCCGTCGCACGTCTGACGTCGACCTCTCAGGCGGCGGTGATCCCGTCGGCGCCGACGAGGCGGATGACGAGAGCGGGCCGCTCCGCCGCTGCATCGTCACCCGTGAGCGACTGCCGCGTGCGTCGATGCTCCGCCTCGTCGTGGGTCCGGACAGGGTGCTGGTGCCCGACCTCGCCGCCAAGCTGCCCGGGCGGGGAATCTGGTTGAGCGCGCGGGGGGATGTGCTAGACACCGCGCGGTCGAAAGGGACGTTTGCCCGCGCGGCTCGCGGGAACGTGGTGGTGCCGCCCGATCTCGCCACGATCATCGAAGCGGGCTTGGCGCGTCGGGTGGCGGAGCTGATCGGCTTCGCGCGCCGGGCCGGCCAGGCCGTCAGCGGCTTTGCCAAGGCGCGGGACGCGATCGAGGCGAAACGGTGTGGCCTGGTGGTCCAGGCCACCGACGGCAGCCCGGACGAGCGGGCAAGGCTGCTGTCAGGCGCGGGCGGGATCGAGGTTGTGACGCCGCTTGACGCGGCGACGCTGGGCGCGGTGTTCGGCCGCGACCATATTGTGCATGTGGCGATCGCCCCCGGCCGTCTGGCTGAGGCGATCGCCCTGGAGGCGGGACGGTTGCTGGGGATCCTGAACAGGACCGCGGCGCCGTCGGCCAGTGGATCGAGACGGGCAGGACCATGAGCGATAGCAAGGACCAGGATCAGGACCAGGCCAAGGGGCGGCTGTCCCTTCGGCCGGGGCGTCTCGAACTGGGACGCACGGTGAACGCGGGGTCGGTCCGGCAGAGCTTCAGCCATGGCCGGTCCAAGGTCGTCGAGGTCGAGGTGCGCAAGAAGCGCGGCCCGTCTCCTGGCGCACCGGCGGCGCCGGCGTCCGGTGCGGCGCAACGCCCGGTCGGGCAGCGGCCGGCGGGTGCCGGCCGGGCTTTGACCGCGGGCGAGCTCGCCACCCGTCAGCGTGTTCTCGAAGCCGAGCGCGCGGAGGCCGCCAAGCGCGAGGTCGAGCGTCGTGAGCAGGAGAAGATCTCCATCCTGTCGGCCGCCGAGGAGGCTCGCCGCCGTGAGGAGGAGGAGCGTCGCGCGGCCGAGGATCGGGTGCGCGCCGAGGCCGCCGAGGCGCAGCTTCAGGTCGCCGAGGCGGCGCAGGGCGCTGCTGGTGCGGAGCCGGCCGCGAGCGCCGCCGCCGAGGCACGACGCCCAGTGCGTCCGGCGCCGGGGGCGGCACCAGGTGCTGCAGAGACGCTTCGCCTGCGCGCGCGCACCGACGATGATGACGGGGTGCGGCGTCCTGGTGTCGCCACGCGGCGTCCCGGTGGCGCGTTGCTGCCGGCGCGTCGGCCGCAGGTGCCGCTGCCGAAGAAGGGCGTCGATGCGAGGCGGGGTGGCCGGATCGACGTGCAGGCGGCGATCGAGGGCGAGGACGAGAAGACGCGGTCGCTGGCCTCGGTTCGACGGCAACGCGAGCGCGAGCGCCGGCAACAGGAGCTGGAGCGTCTTCGCGCCGATGGCGTGCGCCACGTGCGCGACGTCGTGCTGCCCGAGACGATCACCGTCCAGGAGCTCGCCAACCGGATGGCGACCCGCACCGCCGATGTGGTGAAGTCGCTCATGCGCATGGGCGTGATGGCGACCGTGACGCAGGTGATCGACGCCGACACCGCCGAGCTTGTGGTCCAGGAGTTCGGCCATCGTGCCCGGCGGGTGTCCGAGAGCGACGTCGAGCTCGGCATCGAGGGCATCGCCGACATCGACACCGACCTCGTGGCGCGTGCCCCGGTGGTCACGGTCATGGGTCATGTCGACCATGGCAAGACCAGCCTGCTCGACGCGCTTCGCCGCGCCAACGTGGTCTCCGGCGAGGCGGGCGGCATCACCCAGCACATCGGCGCCTATCAGGTGCAGGTGCCGACCGGCGAGCGCATCACCTTCATCGACACGCCGGGTCACGAGGCGTTCACCGCCATGCGGTCACGCGGCGCGCAGGTGACCGACGTCGTGGTGCTGGTGGTCGCGTCCAACGACGGCGTGATGCCGCAAACCGTCGAGGCGATCCGCCACGCGCGCGCGGCGAACGCGCCGATCGTGGTCGCCATCAACAAGATGGACCTGCCCGGCGCGAACCCGGACCGGGTGCGCCGGGAGCTGCTGCAGCACGAGGTGGTGGTCGAGGATCTCGGCGGCGAAACCCAGGA
The DNA here is from genome assembly GCA_964246135.1 of uncultured Acetobacteraceae bacterium. GTDB lineage: Bacteria > Pseudomonadota > Alphaproteobacteria > Acetobacterales > Acetobacteraceae > CAXTPV01. The sequence goes on from CAXTPV010000024.1 coordinate 8,467, forward strand.
CGTGCAGATCTCCGCGACCAAGAAGACAGGTCTCGACAAGCTGATCGAGGCGATCCTGCTCCAGGCCGAAATCCTCGACCTGCAGGTGAACCCGAGCCGGGCGGCCGAGGGCACGGTGATCGAAAGTCGGCTCGATCGCGGCCGCGGGCCGGTCGCGACCGCGCTGGTGCAGCGCGGCACGTTGAAGTCGGGCGACATGGTGGTCGCCGGCGCCGAGTGGGGCCGGGTGCGGGCGATGCTCGATGACAAGGGGCGGGCGATCAAGGAGGCGGGTCCCTCCACGCCGGTCGAGCTGCTGGGTCTGTCGGGCGTGCCCGGCGCCGGCGAGCCGTTCGTCGTGGTCGAGAACGAGGGCAGGGCGCGTGAAATCTCTGAGTTCCGCCAGCGCAAGGTCGGTGAGCGCCGGGCGGCGGGCGCGACCGCCGCCCGCGGCACGCTCGACCAGATGCTGGCACGCATCCAGGCTGGCGCCCAGAAGGAGGTCGCGATCCTGATCAAGGCCGACGTGCAGGGCAGCGCGGAGGCGATCCAGGCGACGGTGCTCAAGCTGGAGCACGAGGAGGTCCGGGTTCGGGTGCTGCTAGCCTCCGTCGGCCAGATCACCGAGAGCGACATCCAGCTCGCGAAGGCGTCTGATGGCGTGATCGTTGCGTTTAACGTGCGTGCGACCAGCCAGGCGCGCGAGCTCGCGCAGAGGGATGGAGTCGAGATCCGTTACTACTCGATCATCTACCAGGTGTCGGACGACATCGAGCAGCTGGTGCGCGGCAAGATCGCGCCGAAGCACCGGGAGAAGTTTCTCGGCTACGCCGAGATCAGGAAGGTGTTCGACATCACCAAGACCGGCAAGGTCGCGGGCTGCATGGTCACCGAGGGGTTGGTCAAGCGTGGCTGCGGCGTGCGCCTGTTGCGCGACGGCGTGGTCGTGCATCAAGGCGACCTCAGCCAGCTCAAGCGCTTCAAGGACGACGTGCGCGAGGTCGCGCGCGGCTACGAGTGCGGGTTGTCGTTCGCGGGCTACAGCGATCTTCGCGAAGGCGACCAGGTCGAGTGTTACGAGATGGAGCTCGTGCCGGCCTGATGGGCAAGCCGGCACGGCCGCGTGCAGGCGCGCCCAGCCAGCGGCAGCTCCGCGTCGCCGAAGAGGTGCGCCACGTGCTGGCGGACCTGTTCGCGCGCGCCGAGTTCCGCGACCCGGAACTCGCCGCCAGCCACATCACGGTGGCCGAGGTCCGGATCGGGCCCGACCTCAAGCACGCGACCGCGTTCGTGTCGCGCCTCGGGGCTGGTGATGTCGAGGCGCTGCTGCCGGCGTTGCGACGGGTCACGCCGTTCCTGCGTGGTCAGATGGCGAAATCGCTCCGGTTGCGGGCCGTGCCGCTGCTTACCTTCCAGCCCGACACCGCGATCGAGTATGCGAGCCATGTCGACCAGTTGCTGCGCGCGCCCGCTGTCTCCCGCGACCTGGACGCGCCAGCCGCCGACTGATCCAGCATGACGGCAGCGGCGTTGATCGTGGCGGCAGGCCGCGGGCGACGGGTCGGGGGCCCGGTGCCAAAACAGTATCGGCTGCTGAGTGGGATCGCCGTCCTGGGCCGGACCCTCGATGCATTCCTCGCGCATCCGGACGTGAATGAGGTTCGGGTGGTGATCCATCACGATGATGCCGACAGGTTCGAACGCCTCGGGGTGCCTCGTGCCGTGCCCGTGCTGGGCGGCGAGACGCGGCAAGCCTCGGTCCGGCTGGGGCTGGAAAGCCTGTCCGGCGCGCCTCCTGATCACGTGCTGATCCACGACGGGGTGCGGCCGTTCGTCGCCGCCGACACCATCGCGTCGGTGCTGCGGGCGCTCGAACGCGAGCAGGCGGCCCTGGCCTGCGTGCGGGTCGCCGATACGCTCAAGCGCGGGGTGGACGGCTTTGTCGCCGGCACGATCGACCGCGCCGATGTGTGGCGGGCACAGACGCCGCAGGGGTTCCGCTTCGCCGACATCTTGGCGGCGCACCGGGTGGCGGCCGGATCCTCGCTCGCCGAGTTCACCGACGACACCCAGCTCGCCGAGCGACACGGCATGCGGGTCGCGATCGTCGAGGGCCACGAGGACAACTTCAAAATCACGACCGAGGCGGATTTCGGCCGCGCCGAGCGGCTGCTCGCGTCGGGATGGAACCCCGGGCGTCCCCCGAGCGCGGCGGGGACTGGGTGAGCCGCCGGCACGGCCGGGTGCTCGATGGCTGGCTGGTGATCGACAAGCCGGCCGGCCTCACCAGCGCGGGTGTGGTCAACCGGGTGCGGCGCGCGTTCGACGCCCGCAAGGCGGGTCATGGCGGCACGCTGGACCCGATCGCGACCGGCGTGCTGCCGATCGCCTTCGGGCAGGCGACCAAGACGGTGCCGTTCGTGATGGACGGGACCAAGACCTATCGCTTCACGCTGCGGTTCGGCGAGAGCCGCACCACCGACGACAGCGAGGGCGAAGTGACGCAGCGCTCCGATCATCGTCCGGATGACGCGTCGATCACCGAGGCGCTCGCCGGCTTCATCGGCGACATCATGCAGGTGCCGCCCGCCTTCTCGGCGATCAAGGTGGCCGGCGAGCGCGCCTATGACATGGCGCGTGATGGGCGGCCGCCTACGCTGCCGCCGCGCGCGGCGCGGGTCGACGCGTTCACGCTGGTCGCGCGGCCGGAACCCGACCTCGCCGTGTTCGAGGTCCGGTCGGGCAAGGGCGTCTACATGCGCAGCCTGGCGCGGGATCTGGCACTTGCCACCAGTTCGGTCGGCCATGTCGCCGCACTCCGCCGCCTCCGGGTCGGGCCGTTCGAGGTCGCCGATGCGATTTCTCTGGACAAGCTCGGTCCGGGGGCGGAGAACGCGCACGCTTCTCCCGACCTGCTCCTTCCGATCGCGACCGCGCTGGCCGACATCCCGGCGCTGGCCCTGACCGTCGAGGAAGCAGGGCTACTGTCGAACGGCCGCGCCCTTGGGCTCGAGGCGTTTGACGGGCGCATCCCTGTCTGGTTCGCGCGCCCGCATCAGGGCCTCGTTCGCGCCATGGTGGGGGAGCACGTTCTCGGTCTGTGCCGCCTCCTGGATGGAAGGCTGGTGCCGGAACGTTTGCTGCAACCCTTGTGAGGTGGAGTTCATCACGATGTCGATCACTGCGGAGCGCCGGACGGCGCTTGTCGGCGATTATGCGACGGCGGCCAACGACACCGGCAGCCCGGAGGTTCAAGTGGCGATCCTGAGCGAACGGATCGTCAATCTGACCGAACACCTCAAGACGCATGCCAAGGACTTTCACTCGCGTCGTGGCTTGCTGATGCTGGTGGGTCGCAGGCGGCGCTTGCTCGACTATCTGAAGAGAAAGAATCAGGGTCGCTACGAGACCCTGATCGGCCGGCTCAACCTGCGCCGGTAATGCTAAGGCCGCGCGCGTCGATCTCGGCGCGTGCGGGTGAACCGCTTCCGGCGAACCCGGACGGCAGGTGCGACGTAGCCCGGGCGGAAACTTCCGGGTACGGCGTTTCAGGTGACACGGAGCCGGCGCGATGCTTGGTGCTGCTCCCTGCCGTCCGAGGCGCCGCGCGCAGCGAACGTCCGTCATCGCCGGGGGCTCAACCCGAGGACGACGACATGTTTGATCATTATTTCCGCAAGGAGCTCGACTGGGGCGGTCGCAAGCTGGTGTTGGAGACCGGCAAGATGGCGCGTCAGGCCGATGGCGCTGTGCTGGCGCGCTATGGCGACACCATCGTGCTGTGCACGGCGGTGGGCGTGCGTAGCATCAAGCCGGGACAGGACTTCTTCCCGCTGACGGTCAACTATCAGGAAAAGGCTTACGCGGCGGGCAAGATCCCGGGCGGCTTCTTCAAGCGCGAGGGCCGGCCGTCCGAAGTCGAGATCCTGAACTCGCGTCTGATCGACCGGCCGATCCGGCCGCTGTTCCCGGACGGGTTCCGCCACGAGGTGCAGGTGGTCGCGACCGTGCTCAGCCACGATCTCGAGAACGACCCGGGCATCGTCGCGATGATCGGTTGCTCGGCGGCGCTCACCTTGTCGGGACTGCCGTTCTTCGGACCGGTCGCCGGTTGCCGCGTTGGCTACGCCGACGGCGCCTACACGCTCAACCCGACCTCCGAGCAGATACGGTCGGGCGCACTCGACCTGGTGGTCGCCGGCACCGCCGATGGCGTGCTGATGGTGGAGAGCGAGGCGCGCGAGCTCTCGGAAGAGGTCATGCTTGGCGCTGTTACCTTCGGCCATCAGAGCTTCCAGACGGTGATCCAGGCGATCATCGACCTCGCCGAACATGCGGCCAAGGAGCCGTGGGCGCTAAAGGAGCAGACCGAGGAGGAGCGGACGCTCGGGAGCCGCGTCGACGAGATCGCGCGGGGGTCGATCGCCGAGGCCTATCAGGAGCGGGTCAAGCAGGCGCGAGTCGAGAAGGTCGGCGCCGCCAAGAAGGCCGCCTCGGCCCAGCTTGCCAGCGAGGGCCTGAACCCCGACGCGGCCAAGCCGCTGCTGAAGAAGCTTGAGGCCGACGTAGTGCGGAACGCGATCCTCGACCATGGCATCCGGATCGACGGGCGCGACACCAAGACGGTGCGGCCGATCATCGCCGAGGTCGGCGTGCTGCCGCGCGCGCATGGCTCGGCGCTGTTCACCCGCGGCGAGACGCAGGCTCTCTGCATCGCGACGCTCGGGACCGGCCAGGACGAGCAGATCGTTGACGCGCTCGAGGGCGAGCATCGATCGCACTTCATGCTGCACTACAACTTCCCGCCGTTCTCGGTCGGCGAGGCGGGCCGGATGGGTTCGCCCGGGCGACGCGAGATCGGCCATGGCAAGCTCGCCTGGCGGGCAATCCGGCCGTTGCTGCCGACCAAGGAGGCGTTTCCCTACACGCTGCGGATCGTCTCCGAGATCCTGGAGAGCAACGGGTCGTCCTCGATGGCGACTGTCTGCGGCACGTCGCTCTCGCTGATGGATGCCGGCGTGCCGCTGGCGCGTCCGGTCGCCGGCATCGCGATGGGATTGATCAAGGAGGAACGTGGCTTCGCCGTACTGTCCGACATCCTCGGTGACGAGGACCATCTCGGCGACATGGATTTTAAGGTTGCCGGAACCGAGGCAGGCGTGACGTCGTTACAAATGGACATCAAGATAACCTCGATCACGCCGGACATCATGAAGGTTGCGCTGGATCAGGCCAGGGACGGGCGGTTGCACATCCTGGGCGAGATGGCCAAGGCGCTGACCGGTGGTCGTGCCAGCGTGTCGAAGACCGCGCCAAAGATCACCACGATCAGCGTGCCAAAGGAGAAGATCCGCGAGGTGATAGGCACCGGCGGCAAGGTCATACGCGAGATCGTCGAGACCACGGGCTGCAAGATAGACATCGATGACGACGGGACGATCAAGATTGCGGCGAGCACCGATGAGCAGGCGCAACGCGCGATCGACCGCATACGCGGCATCGTCGCCGAGCCGGAAATTGGCGTGATCTATCTCGGCAAGGTGGTCAAGACCGCCGATTTTGGCGCCTTCGTGAACTTTCTTGGCGCCAAGGATGGGCTGGTGCATGTGAGCGAGCTCGCCCAGGGGCGGGTGGCCAAGACCACCGACGTGGTGTCGGTCGGCGATCAGGTGCGGGTTAAGGTTCTGGGCTTCGACGATCGTGGTAAGGTCAAGCTGTCGATGCGCGTCGTGGACCAGGCGACCGGAACTGACATTTCCGATCAGGTGGGCCCGAGAAGCAGCGGCCGGTCACGGGTTGAAGAACCTGCGGTCTAAGCCCCGCTGCCAGTCGGCGGTTTGGTCCGTGGCTGATGGAGGCTGCCGGCGCCTCCATACGCCATCATTTCGGCCGGCGAGGGTCGGAGCCGCGCGATGAAGGCCATCAACGCGATCAGGATGGGCGGGACCGAATTGCTGCCAATCGTTGAAGGCGGCAAGGGCGTCGCGGTGTCCGACGGACTATCGTCTGGCCACTGGGCGGCTGGCGGCGGCGTCGGCACCTTCAGCGCTGTTAACGCTGACAGCTACGACCCGGACGGTCATATCGTGCCGCAGGTCTATTGTGGCAGGACGCGGCGGGAGCGTCATGAGGAGATGGTCGATTTCGCGGTCGCCGGCGGGGTCGCCCAGGCTCAGCGCGCCCATGAGATCGCGGGCGGCACCGGCCGCGTCCACGCCAATATTCTGTGGGAAATGGGCGCCGCCGAGCGGGTGATCACCGGGGTCTTGGAGGGCGCGCGTGGCCTTATCCATGGCCTGACCTGTGGCGCCGGCATGCCGTATCGCCTTTCCGACATCGCGATGCGCTTTGGCGTGCATTACTACCCGATCGTCTCGTCGGCGCGTGCTTTCAACGCCTTGTGGCGACGCGCCTACCACAAGGCCGCGAGCCTGCTCGGTGGCGTGGTTTATGAGGACCCATGGCTCGCCGGCGGCCATAATGGGATTTCCAACAGCGACGATCCGCAGCGGCCGGAGGCGCCGTTTCCACGCGTGCTGGCGCTGCGCCAGGTGATGCGTCAGTTCGGCCTCGGGGATACCCCGATCATCATGGCCGGCGGGGTGTGGTGGCTCGAGGACTGGGAGGACTGGATTGACAACCCGGAGCTGGGACCGATCGCCTTCCAGTTCGGCACCCGACCGTTGCTCACGCGCGAGAGCCCGATTTCCGCGGGATGGAAGCAGCGGCTGCTGACGCTGACCGGAGGCGACGTTCTGCTACAACGCTTCAGTCCGACCGGCTTTTACTCGAGTGCCGTCAATAACGGGTTCCTGCGCGAACTGGGCGAACGGTCCGAACGCCAGGTGGCCTACGCGGCGGAGCCGGTGGGCGAGCACATCGCCCCGTTCGATCTCGGGCCGCGTGGCCGGCAGGTTTACCTGGCACCCACCGATCTTGCGCGCGTGACGGCCTGGCGGCACGAGGGCTATTCCGAAACCCTGCGGACGCCCGACACCACCCTCGTGTTTGTGACGCCAGCGAAAGCCGCGGAAATCCGGGCTGACCAGGTCGCCTGCATGGGCTGCCTCTCGGCCTGCAGATTCTCGAACTGGAGTGAGAGCGGTCCCGCCAACAGCAACGGCCGGAAGGCAGATCCGAGAAGCTTTTGCATCCAGAAGACATTGCAGGACATGGCGCATGATCGCACCGATCCGGATGCGGCCGACCGGAACCTGATGTTCGCCGGCCAATCGGCGGATCGCTTCGCGACCGATCCGTTCTACTCGAACAACTTCATTCCTACGGTTCGTCAGCTGGTCGACCGGATCATGACCGGCCGCTGACATCGACCATGATCGTCGCTATGTGGCAGTGACCAGGGCGCGCTTGACGGCTAGGCGGTAGGCGACCTCTCCCGCCCTTCCCTCAAAAGGTGTCTCTATACCGACGATGGTTTCGGCGCCCCCAAGATAGAGCGCGCCGTCAGGAGCAAGCTGTCCTCCGATGCCTTGCAGCACGCCAGCCTTGGTGCGAGCGTCGAAGTAAATCAGGACGTTTCGACAGAACACGACATCGAACCTGCCAAGTGACGCGGGGTTCTGGAGCAAGTTCCATTCGCGGAAGTCTGCGACCTCTCTTATGTCCCTGCTTAGACGCCAGCTTTCTCCATCGCGCTTGAAGTAGCGCACCAGCATCTGAACCGGCAGGCCGCGCTGCACTTCGAAATGAGAGTACAAGCCCTCTCGCGCACGTGCGAGCGGCTCGCGCGCGATGTCGGTGCCAAGGACCTCGAAAGGCCGGTTGCCGAGCAGCGGCTTGCTGTCGGCGAGGATCATGGCGAGCGAGTAGGCCTCCTGCCCCGCCGACGCAGCGGCAGACCAGATGCGTAGCTTCTGGCCGGGAGGCCGCGCTGCGTGCAACGCCGGCAGCATGACGTTGCGAAAATGGGTGAACGGCTTCTCGTCGCGAAAGAAGAACGTCTCGTTCGTCGTCATTGCCTGCACGATCTCGGAGGCGACCGGCTCCGCATCGCGTCCAAGCAGACGCGCCGCCAAAGCCGCGAGGTCCGGCAATCGATGTCGCTGCAGGACCGGCGCCAATCGGCTTTCAAGCAGGTAGAGCTTGTTTTCACCAAGTGCGAGACCTGACCGGGTGTGCAGGAGGGTCGCGATGATCTCGAACTCACGGCGGCCGAGACGACTGGTAGCCAGGGTCGCGCTCATGCGCCGACGATCTCGCGGACGGCGCCGGCGAGTCGCTCAAGCGGCAACACGGCCTGGCAGAGTCCCGCCGCTGCAATGGCGCCCGGCATGCCCCAGACAACACTGCTTTCCTCGTCCTGTGCGAGCGCTATCCCACCGAGTTCAACAATTTTACGCGTTCCCTCAAGCCCATCGCGCCCCATGCCCGTGAGCATGACCACGAGAACCTGCCCTTGACACGAGATAGCAGCGCTACGGAGCATGACGTCGACTGCAGGCCGGCAAAAGTTTTCGGGCGGTCCGTTCGACAGGACGCTGGTGAGGCCTGGAGGGCGCGCCTCGACGGTTAGGTGCCGGTCTCCAGGCGCGATGAGCACATGATTGGGCCGCAGCAGTTCGCCATCGGCTGCGGGTGTGCAGGGTAGACCACCAAGACGGGTGATGTGCTGGGCGAGAAGAGGCACGAAGGCGGTTGGCATGTGCTGAGTCAGAATGACCGGCAGCCCAACTCGGCAGCCGAGAGCGTTGAAGAACGTGAAAAGCGCTTGTGGGCCCCCGGTCGAACTGCCAATCGCGATCAATCGTGGACGTGCCGTCGGCCGAGCGCCAATCGCGCGCGTCGCTGGCGCCGGGAGCTTCGCCGGCGGCATGATCCTCGCTCGCAATCCCTGTCGTGCGCGCAGACGCGCTAGGCCGCGCACTTTCGCGATAAGCTCGTCGCGGAACGCATCATCGTTAAAGACGCCGGCAGCACTCGGTTTTGGCACATAATCGGCCGCGCCGAGGCGGAGAGCCTGCATCGCAACGTCGGCGCCTCGAAGCGTCAGTGTTGATGCCATGACGACGCGAATGGTGGGGTCGAGCTTGAGGAGCAGCGGCAGCGCTTGCAACCCGTCCATGACCGGCATCTCAATGTCCAGCACCACGACGTCGATTGGCGCGGTCGAGAGATGCCGCGCAACGGTATCAACCGCGATTTGGCCATTGCCGACCGACGCGACGATCTCGATGTCCTCGATACCCTTGAGCATTCGACTAATAGCACCACGAATGACGAGGGAGTCATCGCAGAGCAGTACGCGTGCGCGCCGACCATTCGGCGCCGGATCGACGGTGACTGATTGTCGCGACGGCAGGACCATCACGGCAAACCCAGCTGAGAGAGCTGTCCGAGCAAGATATCATTGTCAAACGGCTTCATCACATATTCCTGCGCGCCGATCTCAATCGCCCTCACGATTAAGGCGGCGTCGTTCATGGTTGTGTAGAAGATCACCGGCGGCTTGGCTCCATGACCGGCCCTAAGCGCCATCAGGAACTCGATCCCGCGGCAGGCGCGAAGACTTCGGCACCATCGATCGCCTCAAGCACATCGAGGCCGGCACCTTCGAGGCTGCGCGCGCACTTTGGCGAGTGACGCCGCTGTCATCGACAACGAGGTATTCTCGACGCGAGAAAGGATTGTCGCTCATCTTGGTGACCTCCTGCGATCAGCTGGCCGGAACGTCGAGCGCGAGCAGCCGCTCCACATCGAGCAACGCGAGCAGGCCGACCTCCATAATCACAACGCCTGAGCTGTAAGCGGCCCAGGTCGCCGGAAGGCTCGGCGGGTTCGGTTCGAGCTGGTGACCGGCTAGCGAGAGTACTTCTTGAACGTGGTCGACAAGCAGCGCGTAGAGAGTGCCGCCGAACTCAACGACGATTGCAGTCCGCTTCAGGGAATGATTGTCATTGGACGCGTCGCAACGCGATGTGGTCGATAGGCGATGACCAAGATCAATCGCGGTGACGATCCGGCCCCTGAGGTTTAGGTTGCCGGCCACCTCGATAGGCGCGAGTGGAATACGTGTCAGCTCAAAGCGGTTGAGGATGTCGCGAACATGCGCGATCGGCAGGCCGCAGAGCTGGCCGTCAAGGGTAAACAGCACGCAGGTTCGCTCAGTTGTGTCGCCGGTATCAGCGACCGAAGCGGCGGATCCGCGATGCGGCATCGGGGTTCCCGTTGCAGGAGACATTGACATCGTCAGGCGACCTGTTCCAGCAGGTTCAGGTCCTGGTTGGCCGCGCGACCGTGGTGCGCAGACGCGGACCAGTCGCGCCGGGCCTGCGCGAGCCAGTAGTGATGGTCGATGACCTCCGTCGCGCGACCCGCTATGACGGCGGTGCCGATCACACCCTGGCATTCCCCGGCGAGCTCGATCGTCAGGTGCTCATCGATGATGTCGACGATGCTTTCAACCATGAGACCGATGCTGCGACCACCGTCGTTGAAGACCAGCATCGGCTGCTCGGCGGCGGTTCCCGCCTCGCCGATTGCCAACAGCGGCATCAGGTGTCCGCGATACTGCACCATGCAAGCGCCGCCCGACCACTCAATGCGGCCACGTTCGATCATTTCGAGGCGGGCCACGGCCTCAAGGGGGACAGCCTTGATCTCCCCGCCGGTGCGGAACAACAACGTCGGCGTGTGACTCTCGTCCTTGATCATGGTGTCAATCCGCTGGTTTGCGCGCGTGCTGGCGGTCTCGACCCGCGACGCACGCGCGACGCCGATCGGATCAAGGATCATGATGACCGAGCCATCCCCTAGAATCGTGTTGCCGCCATAGAGGGTGAGATGGCGAAGGCTTGGAGCCACCGGTTTGACGACGATTTCCTCGGTATCGAACACGTTGTCGACGACGATGCCAAACAGCGTTCCACTGGCCTGTGTCACCACGATCACCTGATCGCCTTCAGGGATGGATGTCGCGGGCAGATCCAGAAGCGTCGCAAGGTCAATCAGTGGCAGCAAGTTCTCTCGTAGCCGGAGCACCCTACTGTTGCCGATGCGGTCGATCCTGACTGCGTTAAGA
>CAXTPV010000025.1:0-16158 GCA_964246135.1 uncultured Acetobacteraceae bacterium
TCAAGTCAGGCCGCTCCCGCCTCACCCCACCAGCCGCTCCCTGATCCGGTCGGCCACCCGCAGCGCGTTGGCGATGATCGTCAGCGTCGGGTTCACCGCCCCGATCGACGGGAAGAAGCTCGCATCGGTGACGTAGAGGTTGTCGATCCCATGCGCCCGGCAGTCGCGGTCGAGCACGCTGGTCGCCGGGTCCTCGCCGAACCGCAGCGTCCCCGCCTGGTGCGCGGTGCCGCCGATCGGCGTCTGCTGGCCGAGATACAGCGCCCGGTCGACCAGCTGCGAGTAGATGTCGACCTTGCCGCAGACCTGCTCGAGCTTGTGCTTGAGCCGCCGGTTGCCCTCGACGTTGGTCTCGGTGAGGTCGAGCTCCACCCTGCCGCCCTTGTACGAGATGCGGTTGAACGACTTCGGCAAATCCTCCGACGTCAGCCAGAAATCGATCGAGTGCCGCGCGATCCAGTCGAACGGCTTTTCCGGAAACCATTGCAGCCACTTCGGCAAACCCTCGCCATGCACCTGCACGCCGTCCGACTTGCCCACCATCTGGATGTGCCCGAGCGGAAACTCCCAGTCATCGGCACCGAAGTAGAAGTCGTTGATCCCAAGCGTCTTCTGGAACCGCGTCGGGTTCGGCGTCTTCGACACCGCCATCACCACCGAGTTGTTGTGCCGCATGTAGTTGCGCCCGACCTGATCGGAATGGTTGGCAAGCCCGGTCGGATGCGCGTCATTGGCCGAACGCAGCAGCAGCAGCGCCGACGACAGCGCGCCGCAGGCGACCACCACGATGTCGGCCGAGAACGTCATCGGCACCTCGTCGCGTATCACCGAAACCCCGGTGATCGCGGTGCCACTCGCGTTGGTCACCAGCCGGTCGACATAGGCGCGGGTCAGCATGGTGACTTTGGCGTGATCGCGCAGCGTCGGATCGACCACCATCACCTGCGCATCGGCCTTGCCGTTGACCAGGCACGGATACCCGTCGAACCGGTCGCAGCGGATGCACGGCGAATGCGGTGTCGCCTCGCCCTGCTCGTCCTGGTCGAGCAGGATGCCGACCGGCAGGTGGAACGGGTGCAGCCCTTCGCCCTTCAACCCGTCGAACAGCTCCTGGATGCGCGGCTCGTTCCTGATCGGCGGATAGGCGTAGGGCTTGGCCGCGGGAGGCTCGGTCGGGTCCTCGCCGCGCAGCCCATGCACGTGGAACAACTCCTCGGCCGCCTGATAATAGGGCTCGAACTCGTCATACTTGACCGGCCACTCCGGCGCGATCCCGTCCGGATGCCGCACGTCGTCAAAGTCCCGCTCGCGCAACCGGAACAGGATCGAGCCATAGACCTTGCTGTTGCCGCCGACGAAGTAGTGCAGCCCGGGCGCGAACGACTTGCCGTCCGCTCCGTACCAGGTCTCCTTGGCCTGATACCGGGCCTTGATGAACACCTCCTCGGTGTCCCAGTTCGCCTGCTCGCGACGCAGGTAGTCGCCACGCTCCAGCAACAGGATGCGCTTGCCGGTCGCGGCCAGCGCGTGGACCATGGTGCCGCCCCCCGGCCCCGACCCGATGACGATCACGTCGTAATGTTCGCCCGTAGCGCTCACCGCGGTTCCTCCTCGCCTCGGTGCGGCAACGTGGCGCCAGTCGCGAGCGTTCCCGGAACCCCTGGCAGCCGCTCGCGCTCCCACAACGTCCGGCACCTGAATCACCGCCGAGGAGACCGCCTTGCTGACACTCAGCATCCTGGTGACGTTCGTGCAGCGACTGGTGCTGGTCCTGCTGTTCCTGCCGGCAAGCGCGCTCGACAAAATCCTCAACTTCCGCGGCGCCGAGCGCCAGGCGGGCGAGTTGTCGCCGCGCCTCGCGCCGGCGCTGATCGGGATCGGCATCGCGATCGAAATCCTGATGCCGCTCGGCATCCTGACCGGCTTCATCCTCGGCGGCTATTGCGGCGTCACCGCGCTGCTGTGGAAGCAGTTCTGGCGCCCGGGCGATTTCTGGGCCGGCGGCAAGGGACGCGACCTGTTCTGGGATTTCCTGAAGAACTTCGCGCTCGGCGCCGGCTTCATGTTCGTGACCTTCGGAACCGGCCCGGCGGATGTCGCGGGCTTCGTGTTGCACCCGCTCGCCTCGTCACATCCCTACGCCGTGGAGGCACGCTGAGATGGCCGACGACAAGCCGAACATCCCCTACTGGCACCTCTACGTCGACGCCGACGGCGTCAGCCATCACGCCCGCTGCGCGCTCACCTCGTTTGATCTCAAATCGGTGAGCCCGCCCGCCTCGCCGCAGTGGAACGGCGACAAGACCACGGGGCGGATGAGCACCTCGGTGGTGGTGATGCCGGTCGGCTGGGTCGGCACCTGGCATGAGAACCCGCGGCCGCAATGGATCATCCCGCTCAGCGGCCGCTGGTTCGTCGAAGCGATGGACGGCCAGCGCGTCGAAATGGGACCGGGCGAGATCAGCTTCGGCGAAGACCAGGGCACTCGCGAGCGCGACGGCCGCAAGGGCCACCTCTCGGGCACCGTCGGCGACGCCCCGGCGGTGACGATGCTGGTGCAGTTCGAGGACGCGCCGGTGCCAAACGCCCCCTGCCGCCTGCGCTGACCCTCAGACCGCGCCCTCGGCGTCCGGGCCGGGCGCATAGATGTCGAAGTCGAGCGAAAGACCTCTCGCCCCGATCATCAGCAGCGTGTCCGCCCGCAACGTCAGGCCCTCATTGGCCCCACCCAGGAACACGCCGCAGAACAGATCGGCCCGGAAGCGGCCGGTCAAATTTCCCCAGACCGCGAGGTCGGCGCTCATCAGTCCGAGCAGTTCGCCGATCTGCGCGTCAAGGTCGCCAGGCGTCCTGCGCTCCACCCGCTTCAGCCAGCGTCCGGTGCGCGAGATCGCGGCAGGCGTGCTGTTCGGCCGCCACACCTCGTCCTTGCGCGCCGCGAGGTCAGGCGCCTGCCCGAGCAGGCGGCTCACCTCGTCCGGATCGAGGTCATCGCCATGCAGGCGAAGGCTGACGCTGGTTCGATGAATGGTCGCCATCAGGCGCTCTCCCGCCTCGCGCCCCGTGCGTCACGACAGCCGTGGCGGGTCCGCGACCTCCGCCGGCCACACCACGGTGAACCGCTCGAACACGGTCGCGATCGCGTCATGCATGGCAAACCCGTCCTTGGCGGCCACGCTGGCGAAAAAGCGACGATGCTCGGCGAGCCAGAAGGCACGCGTGCGGTCGCCCTCGCCCTCGCCCTCGTCATAAGCAAAGCCGTGATCGACGGAGGAAAGCGGTCCGACCCGCACCTCGGTCGTGCGCAACACGCAACGCGGCCGACCGTCTCCATCCACCATCACCCCGTATTGTCCGACCACCGGCAGCGTCCCGCCGTCCCCGAACAGTCCCGCCGTCGCGCGCTTGGTGCCGGCCACAACCAGCCCGGCGAGTGCCGTCGCCATTTCCGCGCTGTCGCCGAACGCGACGACGTCGTAGCCGGCTGGCCCGACCGGGACGGCGCTCCTGAACGACTGCCAGAACGTGTCGGTCGCCGATGTCCGCGCCGACAACAGCTCAGCCGTGATCAAAGCCGATGTCGAGGACCGGCGCGCTGTGGGTGATCCAGCCGACGGCGATCAGGTCAACGCCGGTCTCGGCGATCGCCGGCGCCGTCTCGGGCGTGACGCGACCGGATGCCTCGGAGACCGCGCGGCCGCCGATCATTCGCACCGCGTCCCGCAAGGTGCCGAGATCCATGTTGTCGAGCAGCACGAGGTCGACGCCGAGCCCCAGCGCCTCCTCAAGCTGGCCCAGGCTGTCGACCTCGAGCTCGATGCGGACGAGGTGGCCGGCGGCGGCGCGGGCACGGGCCACCGCGGGGCCGATGCCGCCGGCGATCGCGACGTGGTTGTCCTTGATCAGGATCGCGTCGTCGAGACCAAAGCGATGGTTGCGGCCGCCACCGAGCCGGACCGCCTGCTTTTGCAGCGCGCGCAGCCCCGGCACCGTCTTGCGCGTGTCGGTGATGCGGGCGCTCGTGTGTGCGACGGCGCGGACCAGCGACGCGGTCACCGAGGCGACACCGGAGAGCTGGCCCATGAAGTTCAGCGCGACGCGCTCGGCGGTGAGCAGCGCGCGCGCCGGCCCCGAGACGGTGGCGATGACCCGGCCGGGCGCGAGCGCCGCGCCGTCGCCGACATGCGCCGCGAAGGTGACGCTCGGGTCGACGAGGCGAAACGCCAGGCGCGCGGGCGCGAGGCCGGCAAGGATGCCTGCCTCGCGGGCAACCAGCGCCAGGCTGGCGGTCGCGTCGGCGGGAACGATCGCGTCGGTGGTGATGTCACCAGCCCGGCCCAGATCCTCGGCGAGCGCCGCGCGGACGATCGGCTCCAGCAGCGCGTCCGGGATCATGCGCGACGTTTGCCATGGTGCGTTCGAGACGCATGCGGCAGCAGCACCGCGTCGGCATCCGCAAGCGTGAGGGTTCGGCGTATCGCACTGACGTCGCGCTCCGGAACATCACGCCTGGCATGGGCGCCGCGGCTTTCGCGCCGCAGCAGCGCGCTGGCGGCCACCAGCCTCGCTGCGACCAGCGCCGAGCGGTCGATATCGGCACGGCCGGCGAGGTCGAGGATGTCGGTCGCCGCGTCGCCCATCCCTGCCTCGTCGCGCAACACGCCAAACCCGCGCGCCATGATCGGACGGATCAGGCTGGCATCGCCGGTCCGGCGAGGCAGCGGCGGCACCCGGCCGACGCGGCCAACCGGCGCATCGGGCATCGCGGCGAGCGCCTGGCCAACCCGCGCGCCCATCACCGCGGCTTCCAGCAGCGAGTTGCTGGCGAGGCGGTTGGCGCCGTGCAGGCCGGTCGCGGCGGCCTCGCCGCAGGCCCACAAGCCTTCCACCGTTCCGCGACCGTCCGCATCGACCACGATGCCGCCCATCGCGTAATGCGCGGCGGGACGCACCGGGATTGGCTCGATGGCTGGATCGATCCCGCCCTCGCGGCAGAGCGCGTGGATCGACGGGAACCGGCTTGCAAAGCGCGCGCCGAGCGCGTCCCGCGCATCGAGAAACACCCGGCTGCCTTCTGCAAGCCTCGCCGCGATGGCGCGTGCGACGATGTCGCGCGGCGCAAGCTCGGCACGCCCGTCGGCGGCGGCATCACCCAGCATGAAGCGGCGGCCGGCCTCGTCGATCAGGATCGCGCCCTCGCCGCGCAGAGCCTCGCTCGCGAGCGGCATCGGATCGCGGCCGCCATCGATCGCGGTCGGATGGAACTGCACGAACTCGAGCTCGGCGAAGCTGGCGCCCGCCTCGGCGGCGAGCGCCAGGCCGCCGCCGACCGCCCCGAGCGGGTTGGTCGTATGCGTGTAGAGGCCGCCCAGGCCGCCGGTCGCGATCACCACCGCGCTGGTCCGGAGCAGCTGCGTGCTGCCATCCGCGCGCTCAATCACGATCCCGGCGATCCGACCCTCGGCATCGCGCAGGATCTGTCGCCCGCGTGCGCCGTCGAGCACCTCGATCGAGGGTGTGGCGCGGACGCGGGCGACCAGCGCGCGCAGCACCTCGCGGCCGGTGCCGTCGCCGTCGGCATGGACGATCCGATGGCGGCCATGCGCGGCCTCGAGGCCGAGCACCGGCCGGCCAGCCCGATCCAGGTCGAACCTCACGCCCCAATCGGTCAGGCGCCCGATCGCCCGGGAGCCCTCGGCGATGATGCGGCCGGCGGCCTCGGCGTCGCAGAGGCCGTCGCCGGCCGCGAGCGTGTCGGCCAGGTGAAGCGACGCCTCGTCGTCCGGGCCGATCGCGGCGGCGATGCCGCCCTGGGCCCAGGCGGTGGCGGCGCCGGTTCCGAGCGGCGACGCCGTCAGCACGATGCAGCGCCTGGGCGCGAGCGACAGCGCGGTCGCCAGCCCCGCGAGACCCGCGCCGACGATGACCGGGGCGCCGGCAAGCGAGGTGACGCGGGTCATCACGCGACCTCCAGCATGCGCTCGACGGCGCGCCGCGCGGGCGCCGCGATCCCGGCCGGGATGGTGATCTCGCCCGCCAGCGTCTCCAGCGAGGCGCGGATGTTGCCAAGCGTGATGCGCTTCATGTGCGGACACAGGTTACATGGCCGCACGAAGCGGGTGTCGGGGTGGTTGACCGCGACGTTGTCGCTCATCGAGCACTCGGTCAGCAGCAACACCGATTCCGGCGCGTGGTCCGCGACCCACGCCGACATATGTGCGGTCGACCCGGCGAAGTCGGCGGCATCGACCACCTCGGGAGGGCATTCGGGATGCGCCAGCACGACCACCCCGGGATGGGCATCGCGAAAGGCGCGGACATCGCCCGGGGTGAAGCGCTCATGCACTTCGCAGTGGCCGCTCCAGGGAATGATGCGCACCGCGGTCTGGCGGCCGACGTTCTGGGCGAGGTACTCGTCGGGCAGCATGATCACCTCGGGCACGCCGAGGCTTTCCACGATACGCACGGCATTGCCGGATGTGCAGCAGATGTCGCTCTCGGCCTTCACCGCGGCGGAGGTGTTGACGTAGGTCACGATCGGCACGCCGGGATGGGTCCGGCGCAAGCCGCGCACGTCCGCTGGCGTGATGCTCTCGGCGAGCGAGCAGCCGGCGCGGTGGTCGGGCACCAGCACCAGGCGGTCCGGATTGAGCAACTTGGCGGTCTCGCCCATGAAGTGGACGCCGGCGACCAGAATGATGTCGGCCTCCGCACGCGCCGCCTCGCGGGCAAGCAGAAGACTATCGCCGACGATGTCGGCAACGCCGTGGAAGATCTCCGGCGTCTGATAATTATGGGCGAGAATGACCGCGCGCCGTTCCCGCTTGAGGCGCAAGATGGCGTCGATGTCGTCGGCGAAACCTGCCCACTCGACCGGCGGGATCACGCCGCGAACCCGATCATAGATCGATTCCAGGGCGGTCAGTCGGGCGCGGGAAACATGGGACATCGTGAAACCCCAATTATGCTCAGTTTGAGTATATTTGCGCATAGGAACCTGGGCTGCCCCGGGTGGCGCGTCAAGGCGCGCCAAGCTTGCGCGCCATGGCGTGAAGGACCGATGAACCGGATGATGCGGAGGGACGTTGCCAGCCGGAGCATCGGCAATGGATCACGCGATGGACGGGATCAGCATCCATCATCCGCGCTTCGCGCACTACGTGCTGGCGAACGCGCCACTCGAAACGCTCGCGAGCGGATTTCGCTGGATCGAGGGACCGGTCTGGATGGGCGACTGGAACTGCCTGCTGTTCCAGGACCTGCCGCGCGACCGCACCATGCGCTGGTCGGAAGCGGGCGGCATCGAAGTGTTCCGTGCGCCGAGCGACTTCGCGAACGGTCAGGCGCGCGATCGGCAGGGACGGCTGGTGTTCTGCTCGCACCGGGGCCGCTGTATCGGCCGGATCGAACATGACGGTCGCGTTGTGGTCCTGGCTGACCGCTTTGACGGCAAGCGGCTGAACGCGCCCAACGACGTCGTGGTGCGCGGCGACGGCACCATCTGGTTCACCGATCCCGTCTACGGCATCTCCAACGATTACGAGGGCGGCCGGCAACAATCAGAGCAGCGGCCGCGCGTCTACCGGCTCGATCCCGAGCAAGGCGTGCTGGAGGTGGCGTCGGAGGATTTCGACGGACCCAACGGCATTGCGTTCTCGCCCGACGAGCGGCGAATCTACATCGCCGAGACCGGCGACCAGACCAGCGACACCCCAAAGCAGTTCATCCGCGCCTATGACGTGTCCGAACATGGCAGGCTCAGCGGCGGCGAGGTCTGGCACAAGGTCACGCCCGGCTACGCCGACGGGTTCCGGGTCGACGAGGACGGCAATGTGTGGAGCTCGGCCGCCGACGGCGTGCACTGCATCAGCCCGTCCGGCGCCCTGCTCGGCACCGTGCTGGTGCCCTACGCCGTCTCCAACCTCGCGTTCGGTGGCCGTGAGCGAAGCCGGCTGTTCATCGGCGGCTCGCACACGCTCTATGCCATCTTCCTGAACCGCCGCGGGGCGACCTGGCCGTGAGCTTGCGACGTATCGCCGCGATCGCGCTGACCGTCGCCGACCTTGATCGCGCCACCCGCTTTTATGTCGACGCGCTCGGTTTTGCGCTGGTGGCGGAGCGCGACGACGAGGGCGATGGTTTCGCGCGCCTTCTCGGCCTGCGTGGCGCGCGAGCCCGCACTGTGGTGCTGACGCTCGGCGATGAGCGGATCGAGCTCACGGCGTTCAGGGAGCCGGGCGCGCCCTATCCGACGGCGAGCGAAAGCCCGGACCTCTGGTTCCAGCATTTCGCGATGCCGGTGCTCGACATCGGCGCCGCGCATACGCGGCTCTGCGCCGCCGGTGGCATGACCCCGATCAGCGAGGGAGGACCGCAGCGCCTGCCAGGGAGTTCGGGTGGCGTCACCGCGTTCAAGTTCCGCGACCCGGACGGCCACCCGCTGGAGTTTCTGCAGTATCCGCCGGGGCAGGCACCCGCGAAGTGGGCCCACCGGGACCAGGGGATCGACCACTCGGCGATCGCGGTGGCCGATACCGCGCGCAGCGAGGCGCTCTACGTCGGCCTGCTCGGGCTCGAGGTGGCCTCGCGTTCGCTCAACCGTGGGGAGGAGCAGGAACGGCTCGACGGCACGTTCAACGCGCTGGTCGAGGTGACGGGGCTCGAGCTCGGCGACGGGCCGCATGTGGAGCTGCTGTGCTACCGGGTGCCGCCGACCGGCCGCATGATCCCGGGGACCACGCGCAGCAGCGACATCGCGGCGACCCGGCTGGTGATCGAGACCACGGATCTGCAGGCATTGGTCGATCAGGCTATGGAAAAGCGCCTGCACTTCGTCTCCCCCGGGATCGTGCGGGAGGCGGACGGAGGCGCAGGTGCGATGCTGCGCGACGTCGACGGGCACCTGCTGCTGTTCCGGAGCGTCGCCTGATCAGACCAGCGCCGTCACTGCGCCGTAGAGGATGGACCCGAGGCCGAGCACCAGGCCGATGATCACCAGAATTCAATTCGGGTCGCGAGATAGAGGCCGGTCAGCACGATCGCGATCTGCAGCACGCGCACGCTGCGCTCGAGACGCTCGTGCAGGTGGAGCGCGCGGTCGCGCGCATGTTCCTCGGCATGCGCCTTGGCCGCGAGCTGCGTCATGCCCGACCCATTTGGCTCATCGGCCATGCGGGCGGCCTCGGCACGGGCATGAACGATCAGGGCGGATGCCGCGCCGGAGCCTGTCATCGCGTCCGCGGCTTCGGCGAAAATCGTGCGTCGCACCGACTTGGCCTGATACTCGTTCCAGAGGTCGCTCGCCGTGATGGTGCGCGCGAGATAGGCGGTCTGCGCGTCGTTGGCGCTCATCTCGATGATGACCGCCACCGAGGCCAGGATCGCGACCAGGATGGCGGCGCGGCGGGTGCCCGCCGGCGGCGCGTGATGCGCGTGTTCAAGGCTTTCCTGGGCGATGTCGACGTTGTCCATGCCGCCTTGCTACCGACACATCAGGACGGGCAGGTCCGCGAACTCGAGCACGTGTCGGGTGACGCCACCGAGAATGAGCTGTCGCAGGCGCGAATGCGAGTAGGCGCCCTGGCACATCAGGTCAGCGCCGAACGCGCGCGCACCGGCCAGCAGGCCGGCACCGACCTCGCGGTCGATCGGCCGGAACTCGGCGGCGTCGGCAGTTATGCCGTGCAGGGCAAGATAGCCGATCAGCTCGTCCGCGGACGGGCCGCGGCGTTGATAGGCGTCGGAGTGCAGGACACGCACCGCATCCGCGCGGGTAAGCCAGGGCATCGCGCTCATGATCGCGGTGGCGCTTTCCGCCGAGCCGTTCCAGGCGATCGCCACGCGTCGGCCGATCGAGGCCGGCTCGCGCTTGGGTGCCACGATCACCGGACGGCCGCTGTCGAACAGCACGGCATGCAGCGCATCAGAGCTCGAAAGCTCTGTCGCGTCCGGGTGCGGCACGACGACGAGGTCGGCAAGTCGCGCCGCCTGCGCCACGATGTCGTCCTCGCGACCGGTGATCAGCGTCAGCGTCGCGGTCGGGCCGGTGGCCTCGAAGCTCGCCTCGCCCACCGGCACCGCGTGGGCGAGCACGAACGCCTCGAAGCCGATGCGAACCTGGCGTGACCGCGCGCCGGTCTCGCGTTCGGCCGCCGACATCATCTCCTTGATCATCGCGCCCGATAGGCCCTCGCCGGCGAGCGGGGCGACCTCGCGGCTGTCGGCGCGGACGTGTAGCGCGGTCACGTTGGCGTTGAACTGCCGGGCGACCAGCAGGGCAGCGCCGAGCGCCGCGTGGCCGGTGGGTGTGCCGTTCAGCGGCAGCAGGATGCGACGAATGGCGTTCATGCTCTTCTCACGGGTAAAGCCGGTTGACGCGCCATCCTGCGCCCTGCCCAGCCTCGAACACCACGCGATCATGCAGGCGGTGCGGCATGTCCTGCCAGAACTCGATCCGCGTCGGCGTGAGCCGGAAACCAGACCAGTGCGGCGGGCGCGGGATATCTTCGCCGGGGAAACGCGCCTCGGCCTCGGCCAGCCGCCGCAACAGCGTCGCTCGTGCATCGAGGGGTCGCGACTGCTCCGACGCGTGGGCGCCGAGGCGTGAGACCCGGCCGCGTGAGGCATAGTAGGCGTCGGCCTCGGACGCGGTCACCGCGGCGAGCTTGCCCTCGATCCGCACCTGCCGACGCAGGCTTTTCCAGTGAAACAGCAGCGCCGCGCGTGGGTTGGCCGCGATCTCGCCGCCCTTGCGGCTGCCGAGATTGGTGTAGAACACGAAGCCCGCGCGATCATGTCCCTTGAGCAGCACCATTCGCGCCGACGGTGTCCCATCGGCGTCCGCGGTCGCGAGGCACATCGCGTTCGGGTCCTCCGGCTCTCGCGCGGTTGCTTCGGCGAACCAGGACTCGAACAGGGCGAACGGGTCGTCCGCCTCGGCGATCGTCGTCTCCGTCATGCGTTTCGGTTTCCTGGGTCGGGCTTGTGGTGATCATGCCATCGTGAGAGGAGGTTCGCTTGTGCGGATAGCCCGGCGAGCGCCTTTGTCGCATAGGAACGCGGAGTTTTTCGATGCCTGACGGCGACGAGGCGAGTCGCGACGACCACGCCGTGCGCGAGCCCGCGCGCGGCACGCTGATGCAGGGCAAGCGCGGCCTGGTCATGGGCGTCGCGAATGATCGCTCGATCGCGTGGGGGATTGCAGCCGCCATCGCGGCCCAGGGCGGCGAACTCGCCTTCACCTATCAGGGCGACGCACTGGGCAAGCGGGTGCGGCCGCTGGCGGAAAGCGTCGGGTCGAGCCTCGTTTTCCCGTGCGACGTCGGCGACGATGCCGCGATCGATCATACCTTCCACTCGATCGCCGAAACCTGGCCCGCGATCGACTTCCTGGTGCACGCGATCGGCTGGGCGGACAAGCAGTATCTGCGCGGCCGCTACGTCGACACACCGCGAGACGCGTTCCTCGCCGCGCTCGACATCTCGGCCTACTCCTTCACCGCGGTCGCCCGCCGGGCGGCGGCGATGATGCCGCGCGGTGGCGCCATGGTGACGTTGTCGTATCTCGGTGCCGAGCGCTGGACGCCGCACTACAACGTCATGGGCGTCGCCAAGGCCGCGCTGGAGGCAAGCGTGCGCTACCTGGCGGCGGACCTCGGCGGCGACGGCATCCGGGTCAACGCGATCAGCGCGGGACCGATCAAGACGCTGGCGGCGAGCGGGATCGGCGACTTTCGTTACATCCTCAAGTGGAACCAGCTCAACGCCCCGCTTGAGCGCAACGTCACCACGGGAGATGTCGGCGGCGCCGGGCTCTATTTGCTGTCGGACCTGGCCAGCGGCGTCACCGGCGAGACGCATCATGTCGATGCGGGCTACCATATTGTCGGCATGAAGAACCCCAAGGCGCCGGACATTGCCGTCGTCGACTGACGTGGCAAGACGATCCGAATCGCAGCGAAGCGTCGTCGCGCATGTCACATAACCGCTTTGGCCATCTGCTCTGCGTCACCACTTGGGGTGAAAGCCACGGCCCCGCGATCGGCTGCGTGATCGATGGCTGTCCGCCACGGCTGCCTTTGTCGGAGACCGACATCCAGCCCTGGCTCGACCGGCGCCGTCCAGGACAGAACAGGCACACCACACAGCGGCGTGAACCGGACCAGGCACGCATCCTGTCGGGCGTGTTCGAGGGGCGGACGACTGGGACGCCGATCTCGATCATGATCGACAATGTCGACCAGCGATCGGGTGATTACGGCGAGATCGCCACGCGCTACCGGCCGGGCCATGCCGATCTCACCTATGAGCGCAAATACGGCATACGCGACCCGCGCGGCGGCGGACGATCATCCGCCCGCGAGACCGCGTGCAGGGTCGCGGCAGGCGCGGTCGCGCGCGTGGTGCTGCACGCCGCGACCGGAGGCGCATTCGCCGTGCGCGGGGCGCTGGTGCAGCTCGGCGCCGACCGCATCGACCGCGCCCAATGGGATGACGCCGAGATCGACCGCAATCCTTTGTTCTGTCCGGATCCCGGCGCGGCGGGTCGCTTCGAGGCGGCGCTCGATGCCGTCCGCAAGGCGGGATCATCGGTCGGCGCGGTGATCGAGATCACGGCGACCGGAGTGCCGGCCGGGCTCGGCGCGCCGGTCTATGGCAAGCTCGACGCCGAGCTCGCCTCGGCGCTGATGGGGATCAACGCCGTCAAGGGTGTCGAGATCGGCGACGGCTTCGCCGCGGCCGCCGCGCGGGGGGAGGACAACGCCGACGAGCTGCGTGGCGGCGGGCAGGTGCGGTTCCTGGCCAATCACGCGGGCGGCATCCTGGGCGGCATCTCGACCGGGCAGGCCGTCGTGGCAAGGTTCGCGGTCAAGCCGACGAGCTCAATTCTGCTGCCGCTGCGCTCGGTGACGCGCGACGGCGAGGAGGTGGACTTGCGGACCAAGGGACGGCACGACCCTTGCGTCGGCATCCGCGCGGTGCCGGTCGGCGAGGCGATGATGGCGCTGGTGCTGGCCGATCACCTGCTGCGGCATGCCGGACAGAACCCTCATGCAGGTTGGCCGATCCCGGCGTCCGGCGTCTAGGGAGCGGGAAACGGCGCGCTGTCGGTCGGGAGTGGTGGCGGCGGGCCGACGTAGAACTGGGCCGCGATCCACTCCCACTCGTTGATGCCGCCGTTGCCGCCGGACAGGTTGATGGCGACGTCGTAGAGGCCATCCGGCGCGGCGGCGGGACGCTGGTAGGTCAGCTTGACGGCGGCGCGCGTGCGGGCGGCGAGGTTGCCGAGCGTCGCGTACGAGGTGTTGCCATTGTTGCGCAAGGAGGCCGAGCCGAACACCGTGCCGGTGACGGCGACGTTCGCGACGGCGGCGTCGCCGACCGCGACGGCGGTCGAGATCGCGATCGACTGGCCGGGCCGGATCGCGGCATCCGAAACGCTCGTCGAACGAAACGCGAGGGGTCGCGGCGTCTCGGGCGGCAGGTCGCGATACTGGAAGGCATGAATGTAGGCGATATCGAAATTGGCGGGGAACGCGGTGCTGGAATCGGGCGCGCCGTCCCAGCTGTCGGACGCGCCGACGGCGATGTCGGCCAGCAGATACATCGGCTTGTCGGGCACGTTGGCGCCAGTGACCGAGTAGCAGGTGTTGCCGTCAACGCTCCACACCAGCGATCCTGGCCGCCAGGCAAGGCCGTAGCGGTGCCATGCTCCGGTCAGGTTGCGAACGGTGCAGCCGCCGCCCTCTTGGCCGCCCCTGCTGCTTCCGGCGATCGGGTAGTGCAGCGTTGTGTGCACCGTCGCCGGATCGCGTCCCAGCCATTCGACGATGTCGATCTCGGGCGGCCAGCTCTGGTCGATCGGAAGCAGCCAGAAGGCCGGCCAGATGCCATCGCCGCCAGGCATCCGCGCCCGCATCTCGAAGTAGCCATAGGTCTGCGAGAAGCCGCCGAAGCTGGTGATCACGCCCGACGCGAAGGACTTGCCGCCGAATGGTCGGCGGTCGGCGCGCAGGCGCAACCCGCCCGATGGCCGCATTTCCACCTCGTCAGGCAGCCAGGCGGACTGGCCGAACGTCTCGGTGGTCGGATAGTGGGTGGCCCAGATCGGCGCGAGCGTGCCGCCGGTGAAGTTCTCGGCAAGGGTCGCGACCGTCCCGGCCGGACCGTCCTGTCGCGCCGCCCACGCCGGGGACGTGATGGTGACGAGGACGGCGATCACGGCGCGTCGGGGTCGCGCGGCGCGGACGGGGCGCATGATGGCGTTCCGGGCGCCCGCGATCAATCGAGCAGGGTCATGGCGACATCGATGAACTTGCGGTTGGCGCGCTCGGTCGGGCCGAGCTTGCCGAGAACGCACATGCCCTCGACCGTGCAGACCAGGAATCTCGCGAGGCTCGCGGTCGGCGTGGTGGACATGATCGATCCGCCCTGCTTGCCGGCCTCGATCGCGTCCGCCAGCAGTCGCTCCATCGCGGCGTACATCTCGGCGACACGTTCTTCGACCTCGGGGTCGGTCGGCACCATTTCCATCGTCGCCGCGGTCACGAAGCAGCCCTTGCGGCCGAAGCCGGCGGTGCAGTCCCTGGCGAACCCGCGGAGCATGTCCAGGATCGCCGCCCGCTTGTCGGGACGGGCAAGCTTGGCCGCGATGCGGCCCAGACGCGTGTCGATGTAGGCGTCGAGCGCCGCGAGGTAGATCGAGCGCTTGTCCTCGTAGGCCTTGTAAATGCTGCCGCGTGTCAGGCGCATTCCCTCGATCAGGTCGGGTAGCGAGGTCGCATGGAAGCCGTTCTGCCAGAACACCTCCATGGCATCACGCGTCGCGTCCTCGATGTCGAATTCGCGCGGGCGGCCAGGACGCCCGGTCATCATCTTCATGGCGGGTTCCAATTCTGCGAAGCTTAAATCGAGATGATATGAACTAATCGTTGCTAAAGTGTTCGTAACAGGTCCTTGCAGGAATGGAAAGCCTAACAGGGGGGCGGGGTCAATCCCGCCTCGCGTCGTGCGACCTGCGTGAGCCTGTGTTCGTGGCGGCGGAGCAGGAGCGCCAATCCCGCGATCACGATTACGGCCACCACGCCGATCGCAACGCCGAGCGGGGCCGCGATGTGCTCGATCATCCGGCCGGCGAAGTAGGCCGCCAGGCTGTAGCCGATCACCCAGAGCGTGCCACCGAGCGCGTTCCAGACCAGGAATCGCGGCCACGGCATGCGGTTGGCGCCAGCCAGCAGGGCGGCGAAAGTGCGCAGCAGGGCAACGAAGCGGCCAAGCAGCACGACGGCGCCGCCATACCGGCGGAACAGGTAGCGGCCGAGCAGCAGCCGATCTTCCGACAACCCGACCTTGCGGCCGTAGCGGGTCAGCAGCCGAGTGCCGAGGCTGCGCCCGATGATGAAGCCAAGATTGTCGCCGATGATGGCGCCGGCGATTTCCGAGACGATCAGCCAGGTGATCGACAGCCGGTGGCCGGTCGCGGCGAGCACGGCGCTGCCGATGATCAGGCTCTCACCCGGCAGCGGCAGCCCCATCGCCTCCAGCGCCACGATCAGCCCGACCACGCCGTAGCCGAAATGCCCGAGCAGGTGATCGATGTGATGCATCAGGTGCTGGCGTCGGCCGCCGGTCGGGCGTTCGGACGCGCGGGATCGTTCAAGCCCTTGCGCGCATCGCGTCGCCGAAGGCGCGGAAGATCGCCCGTGACGCGTCATCGGTCTCCGGCCTTGCCTCTGGGTGCCATTGTAGGCCGAGGTTCCAGCCCGCCGCGCCGGCGACACGCACCGCTTCCACGGTGCCGTCCGGCGCCGTCGCCTCGATCGCGAGGCCGGGCGCGAGCCGGTCGATGCCCTCGTTGTGCAGCGAGTTCACGTCGATGGCGTCGCTTCCGGTGATGCTCCTGAGCAGGCCGCCTGCCGCCAGCGCGACCGGGTGACGATGGGCGATCCGCACCGCGAGGTCGGGGTCGCGCGGCGCCGAGTGGTCGAGGCGTCCGGGCAAATCCTGCAGGCGATGATGCAGGCTGCCGCCAAGCGCCACGTTCAGCTCCTGGAAGCCGCGGCAGATCGCCAGCATCGGCACGCCCGCGGCAAGCGCCGCCCGGATCAGCGCGACGGTAACGGCGTCGCGTTGCGGATCGGTCGGCGTGCCGTCGGGATG
>CAXTPV010000025.1:16168-16719 GCA_964246135.1 uncultured Acetobacteraceae bacterium
CCGCCATAGAGGTCGGCGGCGACGTTCGAGCGGCTGCCGGTGAGCAGCAGGCCGTCGAGGCGGCGGACCAGCGTCTCGATGTCGGCTTCCTCGCCGTTGGCCGGCACCAGCACCGGCACCGCATCGACGAACCAGTCGACCGCGCGGACATAGGTGTCGGACGCGGCGTGATTGCGGGTGCCGTACTCGCCGAACGCCTTGTTGCAGCAGGTGATGCCGACCAGCGGCTTCATCGCCCCCTCACCCTCTGCCCGAGCCGTTCGGGTCCGACTGGAACAGCGCCGGTGGGAAACTGCCGCCAAGCACCACGTCATAGAGGTCGACGCGGGTGTCGCGGCCCTGGGCGTCGCGCACCGACCAGGACCGCAGCGCGAACGGCTGTTCCGCGAACACCAGGGTGAGGCTGCCGTCTCCCGGCGAGGCGGTCCGCTCCAGCGTCACCTGCACGGTCCCGTTCACCCGCCTGAAATCGGCCACCGTGACGTCGCCGGTGAGGCGGATCGTTGGGGCGAGCAGCAGGCCTAGCGGCGTGCGCTCGATCGGGATGGTGG
>CAXTPV010000025.1:16729-19098 GCA_964246135.1 uncultured Acetobacteraceae bacterium
GTCACGGAACACGACGTCGCTTCCGTTGGCCACCAGCAGCAGCGGGCTCGGCTTGTCGTATTCGAAGCGCATGCGTCCGGGCCGGTCGAGCCAGGCGGTGCCCTGGCTGGTCTGGCCGTCGGCGGCGATCTGCAGGAAGCGCGCCTTCAGGGTGGTCAGGCTGTTCAGGGTGAGCGTGATACGGTCAATCCAGCCCTGCTCGGCCGGAGTGCGTGGCGGCGCCGCCTCCTCAGCTTCCGCGAGCGGGGCGAGGCCGAGTTGGCAGGCCCCGGCCAGGAGCAAGGTTCGTCGGTGAAGGTTCGGCCGCATCCTGCCTTCGTCGCACCGGCGGCGCGGTTTGGGAAGCGTTCAGCTGGTGCCGATCAGCACACCGGCCGCGAACACCAGGCCGCCACCGAGGACGATCTGCATCGCGGCCGAGAGCGGCGGGGTATCCATGTAGCGCCAGCGTATCCAGGTGATGGCGGCGAGCTCCAGCACCACCACCACGATCGCGACCATGATGGCGACGCTGAAGGCCGGGATCAGGAACGGTAGCGTGTGGCCGATGCCGCCGAGCGTCGTCATCAGGCCGCAGACGAGGCCGCGCAGCAGCGGCGTGCCGCGGCCCGACAGCTTGCCATCATCGGCGAGCGCCTCGGCGAACCCCATCGAGATGCCGGCGCCGAGGGAGGCGGCGAGGCCGACGACGAAGGCCTGATGCGGATCATGGGTCGCGAACGCCGAGGCGAACACCGGCGCCAGCGTGGAAACCGAGCCGTCCATCAGGCCGACCAGGCCTGGCTGCACGATCTGCAGCACGAAGTTGCGACGCTCGGTCTCGTTCTCGGCGCCGCGGCGCTCGTCGGTGAGGTGCTTGGCCTCGAGGCGGGTCGCCTCGCCCTCGTGCTTTTCCTCCTCGGTCGCGAGGTCGCCAAGCAGGCGGCGAACGTCGGCGTCCGAGGTGCGGGAGGCGGCGGCGCGATAGAAGCGGGCTGCGTCCTGCTCCATCTCCTGCGCGCGCTTGCGGACCAGATCGAGGCCGAGCGGCCGGCTCAACCACATCGCGCGACGCTGGATGAAGCCGCGCACGTCGGCGCGCCTGATCAGCGGGATGTGGGTGCCGAACTTGCGCACGTAGAGGTCGATCAACTGGCGCCGATGACCATCCTCCTCGGCCGCCATCTCGCTGAACACGCTGGCGCTGTCGGGATAGTCAACGGACAGGCCATGCGCGAAGTCGGCGTAGACGCGGCCATCCTCCTCCTCGGCCGCGATCGCGAGGGCCAGGATTTCATTTTCGGTCAGGTCATCAAAGCTTCGCATCACCCATGAATTGCTGAGGCTTTCGAGGTTATCAAGTCATCGCCGTAATGATGAGAATGCCTTGCAGGTGCATGCAAGGATCAGGGTGACCGCGATTGGGCACTGAGGTTCATCGACACGATCAGGGCGAGGCGCTCGTGCATGATCTCGAGGCGCTTCTGACCCTTGAGCGGCAATTGCACCCGGTGCTCCCGGCAGTAGAGGATGGCGGCCGAGAGCAGGTCATGCTCGTGAAACAGCATCGACCGACGCTCGGTCGACTGCAGGTCCGAGTAGAACAGGGTGACGCTGGGCATGCCGTCCTCGCCGCAGAGATCGACCTTCGGCCCGACGATGGTGCGGCGATCGCCGCGGGATGCCATCAGGTTCATGACCGCGTCGCAGAGCTCCTGTCGGCTGAACATGAGGTAGCGCACTTCCTGTGGCATGCCGCGTTCCGCCGTTGCTGTGCTCGGCCTGGATGGTCCGACCAAGTGCCATTCTGGGCGCCAGCAAGACAACAAAGCATGAACCGGCCTCCCCTCACTGGGGGCGCCAGAACGCTAATGGCGGAAATGTCGCATTCCGGTCAGCACCATGGCGATGCCGGCGCGGTCGGCGGCTTCGATCACGTCCGCGTCGCGCATCGAGCCGCCGGGCTGGATCACCGCTGTGGCGCCCGACGCGATCACCGCCTCAAGCCCGTCGGCGAACGGGAAGAAGGCGTCGGACGCGACGACGCTGCCCTGGCAAAGCGAGCGGGGAAGGCCGGCGGCGCGGGCGGCGGCCTCGCCCTTCAGCGACGCGATGCGGGCGGCATCGACGCGGCTCATCTGGCCGGCGCCGATGCCGACGGTGGCGCCGTCGCGCGCGTGCACGATGGCGTTCGATTTCACGTGCTTGCAGACGCGAAAGGCGAACACGAGGTCGGCGCGCTCGCGAGCGTCCGGCGCGCGTGCGGTGACGGTGCGGAGTTCGGCCTCGGTCACGCGGACGGCGTCGCGCGATTGCAGCAGGAAGCCGCCCGCCA
This sequence comes from uncultured Acetobacteraceae bacterium, assembly GCA_964246135.1. Lineage (GTDB taxonomy): Bacteria > Pseudomonadota > Alphaproteobacteria > Acetobacterales > Acetobacteraceae > CAXTPV01. The sequence continues at coordinate 19,044 of CAXTPV010000025.1, forward strand.
GGGGGCGCATCGGCTCGCCGGGCTCGGACGGGGCGGCGAGGCCGCCGGTCAGCAG
>CAXTPV010000026.1:0-18680 GCA_964246135.1 uncultured Acetobacteraceae bacterium
GGTTGGGCGCGCGTGGTGAGCGGGATGGCGGGGTCGCAGGCGGCGAGCAGGGCGGCGGCGAGGCCGACACCGGCGAGCACCCAGGCGAGGCGGTGCAGGCCGGGATCGGTCGCCGCCGGACCAAACGCGATGCTGATCAGGCCCGCGGAGAAGACCGCGCCGACATAGGCCGAGGTGCGGAACAGCCCCGAGGCGACCGCGATCGAGCTGGCCTCGGTCTGCAGGTAGAGCGCGGCCTGGTTGGCGAAGCTGCTGCATCCGTTGGCCAGGCCCAGCAGCAGCGACAGGCCGACCAGGATTGGCACGCCGGAACGTTGCGTCGTTAGCAGCATCACGCCGGCGACCAGGACCAGCGAGACGCCGGCGAGGATGAGCGGCACGCGCAGCCAGGCTCGCGCCGAGGCGACTTTCGCGACGACGATGCTGAGCGCCGAGAGCGGCATCAGGATCACGCCGACGGCCGAGGCGCCGAGATGCGCGCCTTGCTCCATCCACTGGCTGGTGCCGTAGAGCGACGCGTAAATCCCGAGCGAGATCAGCCCCTGCCGCAGGTAGGTTCGTTGCAGCCTCACGTTGCGGCCGAGCATGCGGGTGTCGATCAGGGGCTGGGCTGCCCGCCGCTCCCAGGCGAACAGGGCGGCCAGGAGAGCGACGGTCAGCGGCAGCAGCCACCAGTGCGGGGCAAGCAGGCTCGACAGGAACACCAGCAGGCTGGTGGTGGCGCCGGCGAACAGAACGATGCCTGGCAGGTCGATCGCGGCCAGCAGGTGTCGCCGGTTTTCGCGCGGGACCGGCGCGTCGGGGACGACGCCCCACAGGGTCAGCGCGATGGTCAGCAGCGCCAGCGGGATGTTGACCGCGAACAGCGCGCGCCAGCCGAACGCGCCGGCGAGCACGCCGCCGAGCGGCAGGCCGAGCACGACCGCGGCCTGGGCGGCGATCGAGACGTTGCCGAGCACCGGCGCCGGCACGCCGATGCCTGCGCCGTCGGCGCGATGGCGGACCAGCGCCATCGCGGTCGGGTAGGCGGCCGAGGTGCCGATGCCGATCAGCGCGCGCGAGACCAGCAGGGCGTAAAAGCTGCGGGCCGTGGTGCCGACCACGCCGGCGGCCGCCAGGATGACAGCGCCGATCAGGAACACGCGGCGCAGGCCGAACATCGTCGCGAGCTTGCCCATGGTCGGCTGCATCACCGCGCTGCAGAGATAGAGCACGGAGATCAGGCTCGCGGTGGTGCCGGGCGCGGTGTGGAAATGCGCGCCGATCCCGACCAGGCCGGTGGCGAGCATCGAGCTGTTGATCGGGTTCAGCGTCGAGCCGAGCAGCAGCGGCGCGGTGAACCGCCAGGGGAACGGGTCAGGGGCCGGCCTGGTGGCGGGGCCGGTCACGCGCGGGTTTGCAGGCGTTCGATGATCGCCGCGTTGGTCGCGGTCTCGCCCAGCCGCGGGTAGATCCTGGTGATGCTGTTGGCGTGGGCGGCCTCGCTGGTGTCGGTCATGGCGTCGGTCGCCAGCGTGACGTTCAAGCCGAGCTCGTGGGCCTGACGCGCGGTCGACTCGACGCCGATGCTGGTGGCGACGCCGGCCAGCACGATCTGGGTGATGTCGAGCGATCTCAAATGCTGCGCGAGGTCGGTGTTGGTGAACGCGCCCCAGCTCCGCTTGGTCACCACGTGCTCGGTGGGCGCGCGGTCGAGCTCGGGGAGCAGGTCGGTGAAGCCGGCGGGGAAGTCGCCGGGAAGTCGTTGCTGCTCGGTACGGCCCGGGGCGGTGCCGGCGACGTTGACGAACACGACCGGCAGCGCGCGGGCGCGGAACGCGTCGGCGAGTTGGCGAGCCCGCTGCGCGATCTCGGTCAGGGGATGGATGGTGGGAAACCCGGCGAGGCCCTGCTGCAGGTCGATGACGATGAGGGCGGTGTTCTGGTCGAGCGTGGTCAAGGCCATGAGGGGCTCCTGTTGGTGGGCGGGGTGGGTGCTTGCGGCGCGCGGGCTACGGGCCAGCGAGCCGGCCAAGCAGGCGGATGGCGGTCGCGAGCTGTTGCTGCTCGGCCGGGCTGAGCGAGGTCTCGATCGCCCGCACCAGCCAGTCCTGACGGGCGGCGCGGCCGGCGGTGATCCAGTCCCGGCAGGCGGGCGTAAGGCCGAGGATGGTCTGGCGGCCGTCGCTCGGATCTGGGGTGCCGGTCACGTGTCCGGCCGCCTGCAGGGCGGCGATGACGGCGCCCATGGATTGCGGGCGCATGCCTTCGGCCTGGGCGAGGGTGGTGACCGTCGCGTCGCCGTCGCGTTGCAGGCGGCTGAGCACCGCGGCCTGCGAGCCGGACAGGTCGCCGAGATGGCCGTGCTCGCGGAGCCGGCGGAGCAGCTTGCGGATGAGGTCACGCAGATCCGTGGCGAGTGTTGAGGCGTGCTCGCTCTGGGTGCCGGGGGCCTGCTCGATCATGCCGGAGGCTTAGCATGTACGAAGGTAGACTACAAAGGTCTACTTGGTTTATTTGGTGGGGTGTGCGGCTGGTGGCGGAGCTGGATTGTGAGAGCGCGGGCCAGCGGAATTGCGGACGATGCGGGTGCCGTCCGCGCGTCCGAGATCAATGGTGTGGTGGATGTGCCCATGCACCCAGAGCATGATCCGGCCGGTGTCGAGTGGCTCGGACAGGTCGGAAGGCGAGCCGGCCACCCATCCAGGGCGATGAGCCGCAGGAAGGCAGAGCGGAGGCGGCGCACGCTGTGTCACCACCACCTGGGAAGTGCTACCGCCCAAGGCGACCGCGGCCTCGATCGCCGCCCTGGTGGCGCGATGCTCCGCCCGATCCTTGCCGGCGATGGGGTGCGCTCCCCTACCCTGCCCGATGGTGATCCGCTCTCCGGTGGACGCGTTCGGTGTCGCATGCCGGGCCCGCGAGCCGTCCGTCGTTCCCGGGCCCACCCGCAAACCGCAGACCCGCGATCCCGGCCGCATCGTTGTCCGGCAACGCGACGCCGTAGCGCTCGGCCGCACGGGCCGCGCTGACGTGGCCGGCCGGGCTGGCCGTTGCGGAGCTTGTGATTGTCCAAGACGGCGACCGACGGCTTGCCACCGGCGAGTTCGGCGACGAACCGCGATGATCGTTTACTGTCGCCTTCCCAGAGGTCGCCGGCGACCACCAGCACGTCGAAATTCGGTTGCTCCGGCCGGAACAACTCTGGATGCGGCACTGCTTCGAGGTGAAGGTCAGCGAGGATCCAGAGCCGCGTCACGCGTCGTTCAGGCTGCTGATCATGGCGCTCGATCCTACGTCCTTGCCACCGAGACACCGCAACGTGGGTTCCAGGGTGTTCGCGATGCTCGGCGACGCGAACCTCGATCACGTGACTGCCGGCCTCGCCGCCGCGCGGCCGCGCGGTCAGGCGACTACGAGGTGCGCTGGCTGCCCGGGATGTCGTCGAGTTCGGCCTGCGCCTTGCGGGCGCGGGTCAGTTCGAAATCCGCCTCCATCTTGTCGAGGATGGTTCTGGCCGCGCGCTCTCCCACCCGGGCGAGCGAGAGGGCGGTCCGGGCCACGGTGACCTGATCATTGGCGAGGTCGCAGCGTGCGCGTGCCAGCTTCGCGGCCTGGCGGCCGAGTGGCAGCCAGCTGGCATATGCCTCAACGGCGCCGTCGCTGGCACCGAGATCAAGCGCGGCTTCGGCCTCGATCTGAAGGCGTTTGTCGGCCGCCGAGGCATCGGCCTCGGCCTGGCTCTGAACGGCGAGTGATTGCGCGAGCACGCGTCGCGCCTCCTCGGTGCCGGCGCTGCGGAGGCGGAGGAGGGTGCGGAAGGTGTCAAGTCGCATGGTGGCTCGCCAACGCTTCGTGCAGGGCGCGGACGCTGTCCGGCAGCGAGGTCCGGTCATAGCGCGACTGTCGAAGAACGGCCTCGATCCGCGGCGCCAGCATCACCGCCTCGTCGACCGCCGGATCGGCGCCGGCCTTGTAGGCGCCGAGCCGGACCATGTCGCCGATCTCGTTCCAACGGGACAGGATGTCGCGTGCGCGCCTGACCTGCTCGGCGGCCTCGGCGGACAGGCAGCCACCAGAGGCACGCGACAGGGACCGCAAGACGTCCACGGCGGGATAGCGGCCGGTCTCGCCGATCCGTCGGTCAAGCACCACGTGGCCGTCGAGGATGCCCCTGACGGCATCGGCCACCGGCTCGTTGTGGTCGTCGCCTTCGACCAGGACGGTGAACAGGGCGGTGATGTGGCCGGACGCGCCGTCAGGGCCGACGATCCCTGGTCCCGCGCGTTCGAGCAGGCGCGGGAGTTCCGCGAACACGCTGGGCGGGTAGCCTCGCGTCGCGGGGGGTTCGCCAGCGGACAGGCCGATCTCGCGCAGAGCCAGGCAGAACCGCGTCACGCTGTCCATCATCAGCAGGACGGATTGGCCCTGGTCGCGGAAAGCCTCGGCGATGGCCATGGCGGCGTAGCCGGCCTGCCGGCGCATCAGCGGCGGCGTGTCCGAGGTCGCGACGACGACGACCGAGCGCGCCAGGCCATCGGGTCCGAGATCATCCTCCACGAACTCGCGGACTTCGCGCCCGCGTTCGCCGACCAGCGCGATGACCGCCGCATCGCAGGCCGCGTCACGCGCCAGCATGGAGAGAAGCGTGGACTTGCCGACGCCGGAGCCGGCGAACAGGCCCAGTCGCTGTCCCGTTCTCATGGTGGTGAAGAGATCGAGGGCACGCACGCCGAGCTCGATCGCGGGGCCGAGCCGTGCCCGGCGGGTTGCCTCGGGCGGCGACGCCCGGACCAGGCGGGCGGGGCCGCGTGGCAGCGGCCCGCGTCCGTCGAGCGGACGTCCGAGCGGGTCCACGATGCGGCCGAGCCAGGCCGGGGACACGGCGAGCGTGCCGGCGGCCGAGCCGCGCGAACGACCTGCGCGGGCTGACACCGCGCGCGCCTGCGCACCCGGACCGATGCCGTCGAGGTCGCCGAACGCCATTGCCCGGGCGAGACCGTTGCGAAACGAAACGATCTCGGCGGCAACCTCCTGACCGTTGCGGCCAAGCAGGGCGACCCGGTCACCAAGACTGACGTGCCGGGAGATGCCGGCGATCTCCACCGCCAGCCCGGACGCGCCCACGACCCGGCCGCTGAGATGGATCGCCTCGTTGTCGTCAAGCGCGCTTTCGAGAGCCATCAAGCGATCAGCGAGCAACGTCATGGGCAGGGACCTCTCGATTCAGGCACGAGAGGTCACGCATATGCCGAATAAGTGAATTTATTGTGGACATGCACAACCTTGGGTGGTATCAAGCTCGCAGATGCACACCAAAAGGTAAGCACAATGCGCACCCTTCTCGTCGAGAATGACCCCACCATCGCTCGCGGGCTCACCCAGTTCTTCCGCACCAGCGGCATCATCGCCGACCTCGCCGACACGGCGGAAGAGGCTCTCGAACTGGTCCGCCACTACGACTACGACCTGGTCGTCGCCGAGCTGACCCTGCCCGAGATGGATGGTGCTGATTTCGTCCGAAGGCTGCGCATCGGGCGAAACGCGGTGCCGGTCCTGATCATGTCGAGCAATCCCCGTCCGGAAGCTCGGATTAAGGCGTTCAACGCCGGCGCCGACGATGTTCTTGGCAAGCCGTTCGACAGCGCGGAGCTGATGGCTCGGATGCGAGCGATCGTGCGGCGGAGCAAGGGCTTCGCCGACCCCTCGCTGACCGTGGGGCCGCTGGTCCTAAAGCAGGACAGTCGCGAGGTGACGGTGCATGGACGCGAGGTGAAGCTGACGGGCAAGGAATATGCCATTCTCGAGCTGCTGGTTCTGCGGAAGGGCAGTGTCCTGACCAAGGACGCCTTCCTGAACCACCTCTACGGCGGGATGGATGAGCCGGAAGCCAAGATCATCGATGTTTTCATCTGCAAGCTTCGCAAGAAGCTGAACCTCGCTGCGGCAGAGAACCTCATCATCACGATCTGGGGCCGTGGTTACATGCTGAGGGAACAGCACACCGGCGCGTCTTACACCACGCTACCCGTCACTGAACCTGCGATCCTGACCGCGGCGTAAGATAATCAGACGGTAAACTGCTCTATGATGATGCGTTCGGACAGGTTCAGCGCGGGATCGAACAGCAGCGTGATCAGGACGCTCCGATCCTCGCTGACGCCCACGGACACCACATCTCGAACCTCGGTGAAGTCGGCCACCGCAGCGACGGGTCGCTTCTCGGGCTCCAACACCTCGAACTGCACGTCGACGCTGCTGGGCAACAGAGCGCCACGCCAACGTCGTGGCCGGAACGCGCTGATCGGGGTGAGTGGCAGAAGATTGGCCGATAGGGGGACGATTGGTCCGTGCGCGGACAGATTGTAGGCCGTCGAGCCCGCTGGCGTTGAGATCAAGACACCGTCGCAGACCAGTTCAGCCAGACGTACCTTGCCGTCGACCGTGATCCTGATCTTGCCGGCCTGGCGGCTCTGTCGGAACAGGAACACGTCGTTCAAGGCAAGCGCCTCTTCGACCATACCGGATTGGGTCACGGCGTGCATACGCAACGGATGCAGGATCGCGGCCTGGGTTCGCGACAGACGTTCGGGAAGGTCATCCTCGTCGAAGTTGTTCATGAGAAAGCCGACGGAGCCACAATTCATGCCGTATACGGGCAAGTTATGGCTCATCGTCTCGTGGAGCGTCTCGAGCATGAACCCGTCGCCGCCGAGGCACACGATCGCGTCAGCGTCAGTTATGGCGGCATCGCCATAGCGCGCGACCAGGCGGCTGGCACTTTCTTGCGCCAGGATCGTTGCGGCCGCGCGAAACGCGATGCGGTGGAACGACCGGCGCGACACGGGGTGACCCTCAACCTGGTCGATGGTACGGTCGATTCCGTTCAACAAGACGTCCGATGCTGCCAAACCGGCATGTCTCGCCGCACATTTTCCGTCGTGCGACGGCTAACAGAGGCGGTCGCCCATCCCGTGCCAGCCGAGGCCTGCGCCACCACGGTTCCCCAAGGGTCGCAGATCATCGAGTGGCCAAAGGTCCAGCGCGCGGCGCCAGACTGGTCTTGATGTCGCCCGGACGTCGCAGCGGCCGCGATCCAGCACTGGGTCTCGATCGCCCGCGCGCGCACCAAGGTTTCCCAGTGCGCCTCGCCGGTTTCGCTGGTGAAGGCTGCTGGCAGCAGCAACAGCTCCGCGCCTGCGTCGCGTAATCGTGCGAACAGTTCGGGGAAGCGAAGATCGTAGCAGATGGCGCAGCCCGCGACGACGTCATTGACCTTGAAGGTGGCAATGGAGTTCCCGGCGTCGAACACCTCGCTTTCGCGGTAATTGGTGCCGCGTGGTGTGACGACGTCAAAAAGATGGATTTTGCGATAGCGTGCAAGCTCGTGTCCCTGCGGCCCGAACACCAGTGTCGTGTTGCAAAGCCGGTCTCCGACCCGCTCGGCGATGGAGCCGCCATGCAGCGTGATGCGTTCCGCTTGGGCGAGGTCGCGTAACGCCGAATAGAGCGGCCCCGCCGCGGTTCCGCCGTGTGTCGGTTCGGCGGAGGATCGCGGGAACGGCTCACTTGCTGCCCATTTCGATCCACGATCGCCGCCTAGGCAGCTCCACATTTCGGGAAGCACCACCAGGTCCGGATGGTCATTTGCGACGGCTCTGTGAACGAGATCGCGTGCCTGACCTAGGTTATCGGCAGCCACATGGTTGGGCGACTTCTGAATGACGCTGACACGCATCGCCTATGCTCCAGCGAAGGGAGTCGAGCGTCTAAGACTTGTGGCACATCTCGGAGACCAGCGCCTCTAGATCGCATGACAGCGGTTCGGTGAGCACGGAGCGATAGCGGACGTGAAGCGCGGTGCGCAACCACGCCGTCAAGGGCTCCGGCTCCGAGATGGCAGGAATGGCCTGCCTGCCGCGCATGTCTCCGAGATCGTGTTGCATGCGATGACATCGCCTGACCGGCGGCCCGGTTTCGTGCCGGTCGTCAACCGAGTGCCGTGCCTGGTCGCGACGTTGGTGCACTGACACGGGCCGGCCACAATCTCGACGCGACTGTCTCGACATCTTGCGCCGCCACGCATAGCGGGAAACGCGATGGCAACGGGACCTGGCCGCGGATCGCATCACGCACGCGGTCGTCGCGTCTGATCACGCCGCCTTCGCCCGGGGTGACGCCGAGATAGGTCGAGCAGACCCGGGCAAGGGTCGCGAAGGTCTGCTGTCCCGATCCGAGCGTTACCGCCTGATTGACGATCACGCGCGCATCGATGTCGCCTGGAAGCGACGGCGCCAGACGACGCTTGTCCTGCACATAAAGCTTCAACACCACGTAGGCGTCGGTCAAGGATGTCGGCTCGTCGGTGGTGAGAACCAGCACCGTGTCGGCCCAGCAGGCCATGCGCCGGGTCGCCCGGTCGACACCGGCCCCGAGGTCGAGCAGCACGGTGTCGTAATCACGCTGCTGCGAGAGCTCGAGAAGCAACCGCTCGAGTGCCGGCGCCGGCAAGGTCGCCAAGGCTCCGGAGCCGGCACGCCCGGCGAGGACGTCGAACCGGCCGTCGGGGAACGGCGTCACCACCTGGCCGAGGGTCAGGTTCTCGTCGAGGAGATGACCGAGGTCGCGCTCGGGTGCGAGGCCAAGCTGGACGTCGATGTTGGCCAGGCCGAGGTCGGCGTCGACAAGCAGCACGCGCGAACCGGAGCGTGCGAGCGTTGTCGCCAGCGAGATCGCGAACCACGTCTTGCCCACGCCGCCTTTTCCCGACGCGATGGCGAAGTTCGTGCTGGCCTGGCGCGGACCGGACGACATCCGCGCCTCAGGCCGGCCGGAGGAAGATCTGAGAGCCCCGTCGCTCGTCATGCCGGGTGTTCCTTGTGTCAGGTTGCGCTTTGGCGTCGCCGGGATTGACGACAGACGCGTCGGTCCGACCGGCGATCCTCTGCAGCCGGCCGGCAAGCATCGAGGCGGTCACGCTTGAGAACCCGTCGACGACGCTGGGGCTGCTACCGGCCTCGGTCAGCATCAAGCCTGATCGCCAGGACGCCTCGACAATACCGCCGATACGGCGGCTGACATCGAGCTTGGTGGGGACGAGGCGCCGAGCGCCGAGTGATTTATAATGCGCGGCCAGCTCGGTGGCTTCGCTGACGTCGAGCCCGGCGGGCAGCACCAGGACCGTCTCGGCCGAAGCCGCGGCCGCGAAGTCAGACAGCATGGCGTCATCAGCTTCATCGCCCGCGATCAGACCGGGTCCATCGATCAGGACCGGGCCGCCCGCGGTTCGGCGACCAATGGCCCGGCGGAGTGTCGCGGCGTCATCGGCGACCACCAGGGTCAGGCCGAGCAGGCGGGTCATCGCCGCCAGCTGCTCGATCGCGCCTGCCTTGCGACCATCGGCGGAAATGACCAGGGGAGTCTGGCCAGCCATCACCAGGCGGGTGGACAACTTGAGGACCGAGAGGCTCTTGCCAGCGCCCGGTTCGCCCACGAACAGCAACGTCGCATCGCTGCTCGGCAGAAGATCGCCAAAGCGTAGTGATTTGGTCAGCGCGTGCGCGAGGTCGTCCTCTAGCAGTCTGCCGGCGAGATCGTCCGACAATCCGTGCCAGCGCAGCGCCTGCTGCCGTGCCTCCTTGGTGGAGCCGCGCGCTGGTGTCGGAACGAGAGGCTCCGGCTCGGAGGCACTGACCTCCTCGACGGCGGCCAGGATCTCGACGTCACCGTCCGCCTGACGCGTCTCCAGAATGAGGGCGTCGCTGCCGAGGGCTTTGCGCACAGCCGACATCGCCGCGGGAAGTGTCGCCGCGCGAAAAACACGTAGTCTCATTTAAGATCGGGCCGGTTGTGTCGCCGGTGCATCAGATCGTGCCCACGGTCCGGATCCGTGCCCGCAACGCGATCTCGGTCTGCGCCAGAACCGGTGTCGCTGGACGGACGCGATTGACGATGGCACGGACATGCGATCGTAGATGCTGGCTGACGAGCAGGACCGGCGTCTCGCCTGACCGCAACGAGGCATCGACCGCGGATCGGAGACGTTCCACGAACTCCGAGAGCTTGCTTGGCGCCATCGCGAGGTGCCGATCGTCGGACGGGCCGGCCAGGCTTTCGGCAAACGCGAGCTCCCACTCGGGCGACAGGGTGACAAGCGGGATGTAACCGCTCGGACCCATGTTGGCGTCGCTGATCTGGCGCGCGAGCCGGGCGCGGACGTGGGCGAGAATGGCCGGGATGCCGCGCATGCCCGCACCCGCCGCGTCCTGCACCCCTTCGAGGATGGTCGGCAGATCGCGGATGGAGACGCGTTCATCGAGCAGGCCCTGGAGGACGCGCTGAACCGCGCCGGTGGTCGCGATCGCGGGGATCAAGTCACCGACCAGGCGCTGCTGCTCGCGCGGCAGGTCCTCCAGGAGTTTCTGGGTTTCGGCGTAGGTGAGAAGCTCGGCCATGCTGTCGCGAACGGCCTCCGTCAGGTGGGTCGTGAGCACACTGGCGGCGTCGACAACGGTGCAGCCACGGAACAGGGCCTCGTCCCGATGCGCGGGATCGATCCAGAGGGCAGGCAGGCCGAACGCGGGCTCCTGGGTCCGCTCGCCGGGCAGGTCAGGAACGCCGCCGGTCGGGTCCATGACCAGGAGCCGGTTCGCCCGCACCTGGCCACGCGCGGCCTCGACCTCCTTTATCCGTATGACGTAGCTCTCCGGCTCCAGCTGCATGTTGTCCTGGATGCGCACGGCAGGTAGCACGAAGCCCATCTCGGTCGCGACGGAACGGCGAAGCGACTTGATCTGCTCAGGCAAACGCGGCTGGTCACCCCCTGCCAGCGGCAGCAAGCCATACCCGAGCTCGAGCCGGATCATATCGATCCGCATCGCGTCGGCAATGGGCGGCTCGCTGGCGGGGTTGGCGTCGGTCACGAACGTTGCCGCATCGTCGTCGCCCGTTGACAAGGGGCTCTTGTAACGGAGCCAGGCGCCACCGCCGGCGAGCCCCGCGAGGGCCACGAACGGCACCGCTGGAAGGCCGGGCATCAAGGCAAGCAACGCCGCCGCCCCCGCCGCGAGCGCCAACGGCTTAGGGCTGCCACCGAGCTGCCGCACCAGCGCCGTATCCGCGCGGCCATCGATGCCGCCCTTGGTCACGACGATGCCCGCCGCGGTCGATACGAGCAGGGCGGGTATCTGCGAGACCAAGCCGTCGCCGACCGTGAGCGTCGTGAACGTCGCCGCGGCGTCGGACAATGCCATGCCGTGGCGCACCAATCCGATCGCGAGACCGCCAATGATGTTGATGACGGTGATCATCAGGGCCGCGATGGCATCGCCGCGGACGAACTTCGCGGCGCCATCCATGGCGCCGTAGAAAGCACTCTCCTCCTCGAGCTCCCGTCGCCTGCGGCGCGCGACCTTGTCGTTGATGGCGCCGGACGAAAGCTCCGCGTCGATCGCCATCTGCTTGCCAGGCATGGCGTCGAGGCTGAACCGAGCCGCGACTTCCGCGATCCGGCCAGAGCCCTTGGTGATGACCATGAAGTTGACGATGAGCAGGATCGTGAAAAGGATGACGCCAATGACGACGTCGCCGCCCATGAGAAAGCCGCCGAAGGCGGCGACGACGTGACCGGCCGCCGCCGGCCCCTCGTTGCCGTGGCTGAGGATCAGACGCGTCGTTGCGACCTCGAGCGCGAGGCGCAGCAAGGTCGTGAGGAGCAGGAGGGTAGGAAAGCTGGTGAAATCGAGGGGACGTTCAAGGAACAACGCAACCATCAGCACCAGCACCGACGCGGTGACCGACAGCGACAGCCCGAAATCGAGGATGAATGGCGGCAGCGGCAGGACCAGGACCGATAGCAACGCCACGACGCCGACAGCGAGGATGACGTCCGATCCTGGGCCCCGGTCGCGCAACCGGGCAGCAAATCCCCAGCCGGGCCGGCCGTTGCTCGCGACTGACGCGCTCACTAGGCGGCAATCCCGGCAAGCGGCGCGCGGATATCACTGCCGTCGCGGGCATAGTCGCGCAGCTTGTTGCGAAGCGCCCGTATCGAGATGCCGAGAATGGTTGCGGCGTGAGTGCGGTTGCCGAGCGTATGGTTGAGCGTCTCGATGATCAGGGCCCGCTCCACCTGATCCATCGACCGCCCGACGAGCGAGGCGATCGCTCCAGGATCGGCCTTCCCGGACGGGAGCGCCGCGCCTGCGGGCGACTGAGCGGGCTCTGACACCATGGTGCCTGGTGCATCCCGACGCCCATCCAGCTCGATGGCGTTGACTTCAACTTCGTCCTGATCAGCCAGCAGCACCGCCCGATGGATGACATTCTCGAGCTCTCGCACGTTGCCGGGCCAGTCATAGGCCTCGAGAACGGCGACCGCGCCGGCTGAGAGAGGACGGACGGGAAGTCCGTTTACCCCCGCATAGTGCCTCGCGTAGTGGGCGGCCAGCGCGGCGATGTCGGTGACACGCTGGCGCAGCGGCGGGAGTGCCAGGGCCACGACGTTCAACCTGAAGAACAGATCGGCTCGGAAGCGGCCGGCCGCGATTTCAGCCTGGATGTCGCGGTTGCTGGTCGCGAGGATACGCACGTTGACCTTGACGGGAGAGGCGCCGCCCAGCCGGTCGATCTCCCGCTCCTGCAGGGCGCGCAGCAGCTTGGCCTGGAGACGGAAATCCATCTCGCTGACCTCGTCAAGCAAGAGCGTTCCGCCGGACGCGGCCTCGAACTTGCCGATGCGCCGCGCGAGCGCGCCACTGAACGCGCCCTTCTCGTGACCGAACAATTCCGACTCAAGCAGGCTGTCCGGGATGGCTGCACAGTTCAGCGCGATGAACGGACCGTCGGCGCGGCGCGACTTTCGATGGATATGCCGAGCGATAACCTCCTTGCCAGTCCCGGATTCTCCGGAGATGAAGACCGACGCGTCGGACTTGGCGATCTGTTCTGCCCGATGCAGCAGTTTTAGCATGACGGCGTCGCGCGCTATCGCGACGTGCGGCTGGCCGGCCGCCGCTTCGAGCATCGCCGCGATCAGGTCCGGGTCCGGCGGCAGCGGCAGGAATTCGCGTGCGCCCGCCCTTATGGCCTTGACTGCGGCCTCATGGTCGAGCGGAAGACCGCAAGCCACCACCGCCACCTGGATGCGTTCGGCAGCGAGCCGTTGCACCAGCCAGGCGATGTCGTGCTTGACGTCGCACAGCACCAGCTCGAAGCCGGCGTCGCGCCTCAGACCATCGAGCGCGGATCGGGGATCGTCCGCCTGAGCGATCGCGGCTCCGCGCGACGCGGCCATCGCAGCTGCGCGGCCGAGCTCGGCGGCAAGTGATCCGACAATCATGACGCGCATGATTTTTGCTATCCGGTTCGCTCGGTTTTGACGATCTCTGTCATGGTTACGCCAAGACGATTATCGTCGATCATGACGACTTCGCCTCGGGCAACCAGACGATTGTTCACGTAGATGTCGATGGCTTCGCCAAGCCTGCGATCGAGCTCGACAACTGCTCCGCGGCCCAGCTTCAGCAACTGATTGACCTGCATCGTGGCCTTGCCGAGCACGACGCTCACCGTGACCGGGATGTCGAACACGGCATCAAGGTTGTAAGCCGATCGGGGCGGCGGCGGCTCACCGATCGTCATTGCCGGTCCAGCGAGTTCAGCGAGATCAACGTCACCCGTCATGATCGAAGTCCTTGATGTGTTCGAGAGAGAGGAAGCCTATTTCGACGAGCTTTCGCGCCATGGAGCGCTGGATCGCGCGGATGTCGCGAACGGCAGAACCGTTCTGCCACGTCACACGGATGTCGCCCCTCGCGTAATCGCCGCAGGTAAGGACGTCGATGGCTTGGTCACGGCCGCCGAGGACCGCCAATTCCGCACGCACGGCCGCTTCAAGCTCGGGGTGAACAGTGATGGCCAGACGTTGTTCTTCGTCCAGTGCAGGAAGTATGGTCCGCAATGACCGACGTATCTGGACGTCGGAGAGGCGATCCGACAAGGCCGGGATGCAGCCGAGCAAAAGCGACAGGGCGGCGCCTGCGATCTGATCGGCCTGGACCTCCGCCGTCTCGACGACCAGGCGACGAGCCTCCTTGAGAGCGTCAGCCAATCGGCCGAGAACGGCAAGACGCTCGGCACCTTGGCTTAGCCTCACGGCCTCCTGGCCGGCGTAGTATCCCTCATCGCGTGCGATGGCGGTCAGATCACGCATTTCCTCCTCGGTGAAGCGTGCCTCCTGCTCGGCGACAGGGGGTGCGATCGTTGACGAGGCGGTCACCGCGCTCAGGGAAGATGGCAGCGGATCGTCGAAATCCTCGGCGAACAGGACGCCCGGTATCGATCTCGATGGGGCTGATCTCTCGAACACGTCACATCACCATCTGTTCGGATGCGGATGGCGACAGGTCGATCTCGCCCGCGGCCGCGAGCTCCTTTGCAATGGTGACGATGGAGGCTTGCGCATCATCCACGTCGCGCAGCCTGACCGGCCCGAGGGCAGCGATGTCGTCGCGAAGCATCTTGCGCGTTCTCTCCGACATCGCGCCCATGAACAGGTTCATCACGGATGCTGGTGCGCCCTTCAGGGCCACCGGGAGCTTCTCCTTCTCCACCACGCGGAGAAGGGCCTGGATGGCTGGTGGGGACAGGCGAGCCAGATCCTGGAACGTGAACATCAGAGACTTGATCTTCTCGGCAGCCTCGATGTCTCGCTCCTCGAGAGCGGTAATCAGCCGCTTCTCGACCTGGCGATCCAGATTGTTGAAGATCTCCGCCATCAGTTCGTTGCTGTCGCGGTGGGTGCTTCGCACCAGGTTCGACATGAACTCTGCCCGGAGCGTGTTCTCGACGCCGTCGAGGACTTCACGCTGGACGCTTTCCATTTGCAGCATGCGAAAGATCACGTCGATGGTGAGTGGCTCCGGCAGAAGCGCCAGCACACGTGCGGATTGCTCCGGCTTGATCTTGCTCAGCACCACCGCGACCGTCTGGGGGTATTCGTTCTTTAGGTAGTTCGCAAGTAGCGTGTCATTGACGTTGCCGAGCTTGTCCCACATGGTCCGACCGGCGGGGCCGCGGATTTCCTCCATGATATGTTGCGCGCGATCCTGCGGCAGCGTGCTGAGCAGCAGGCGCTCCGTGCTCTCGAAGGTTCCGCGTAGCGCGCCGGCGTTGCCGACATGGTCGCTGAACTCGTTGCACAGCCGCTCAACCAAATCAGCTGGCACCGAGCCCAGCTTGATCATCGCGGACGAGATCTCCTTGATCTCGTCCTCGTGCATGGCCTCGAACAGCCGTGCGCAGCGATCTTCTCCAAGTGCCAGCATGAGGAGTGCTGCCTTCTGCGCTCCGTTGAAACCACGTTCCATGTCGATGCTTGGCATCTTACGATTCCCCCTCGGCCAGCCAGCCACGAACGATCGAGAGGCTCTCCTGTGGATACTGCTCGACCAGGCTTACCAGCCGCCTGACGGACGAGGCGTTGATCTGCCCGTCCAGGTGCTCGGCCTGGAGCGTGGAGCCGCCGGACGGCCCGGCAAGGCGGCGCAATTCGGGGTTCGCCGTGGCGGGCGAGCCCGCACCACTCGCGTCGGCGACCATCGAGAGTGGGGGCGCCAGGCTCGGGCGGCTGGTCGCGCCGGTCGGCACCAGGCGCTTGATCATCGGGCGAAAGACGAACAGGGCGATGATCAGGGCGACGATACCGAGCATGCCGGTCTGAGCCAGGTGCACGGCGTCGTCCCGCTCCAGGCCGAAGATTTCGCGCGGAGCCGGCGTAGAGACGTCGTCATCGGGCTTGGTGAACGGCATCGTCTCGACGGTGACGGCGTCTCCCCTTTTTGCATCGAAGCCGATCGCACTCTTGACCAGGGCGGTGATCTGGGCGAGTTCGGCGTCGCTGCGCGGGCGCCACGTCAGGTGGCCGTTCTTGCCGGGGCCCGTTTCACCATCGACCATCACGGCCAGGCTGATCCGCTGCACCCGTGGGGCTGATTGGACCAGGGTCCGGACCTTCTTGCCGATTTCGTAGTTGTTGGTCTCCTCCTTGCGCTCGTCCTGGGTTCCGGCGGGGGTCTTGCCAGCATCGGCGTTCGGCAGGTTGTTCTGGACGGACGTGTTCTGCTCCGCCTCGGTGGTCCGGCTCTTGTCGGAGGTGGTCTGCTCGCTGCGCAGCACCTGCTGGTCTGGATTGTAGCTCTCGTCGGTCTCGTTGATCTGGTCGAGATCGAGTGTCACCGAGGCCTCGGCTCGCACCTTGTCGGGCCCCAGCGAGGCGTCCAGCATCTCCTCGACCTGATGCGACAGCCGCAGTTCCATCGCCTGACGCATCTCCTCGGCGGTGTTGGCGACGCCCACGCCACCGACCGGCGCGCCGGCTCGCGCCAGCACGTCGCCGCGGTTGTCGATGATGGCGATCGCCTGCGCCTTCAGGCCGGGAACCGCTGCCGCGACCAGGTTGAGGATCGCCTGGACCGCTTCCGGGTCCAGCCGGCCAGCGCCACGCATCGTCAGCAGCACGCTCGCCTGGGCGGTCTGCTGTTCGGCCGCGAAGGGCTCACGGTGCGGCAGCACGAGGTGCACGCGCGCGCCGCGGACGCCCTCGATGAGGCGGATGCTGCGCACCAGCTCGCCCTCGAGCGCCCGCGTGCGATTGATGTCCTGCTGGAACTGGGTGGTGGTCAGGCTGTCGCCATGATCGAAGATCTCGTAACCCGTCGAGCCGCCAGAGGGCAGGCTCGACTTGGCGAGCAGGAGCCTTGCCGCCGCCACCTGCGAGACCGGGACCATGATCTGATCGCTTTCGCCACTCAGCTCATGCGGAATGTGGGCCTTGTCGAGGATGTCGGCCATCTGGCCGGCCTCGTGGATGTCGAGGTCGCCATACAGCAGGGCAAGGTGACTGTCGGCTTCCCCGCCGCGAAGGGTGAGCAGCACGAGCATGCAGAGCATGCCGAGCGACACTAGGCCCATCGCGGCGAGCTTGGCCGGACCGAGGGCCCGGAACCCGTCGAGGACGGACTTCAAGCCGCCAGGCGGCACCTCTGCTGAGACCACTGCATTCATCGTGCTCGCACCTGTCGCTCGGCGTTCTGCCGACGACGACAGGATGCGGGTGATGCGGTTAGCAGAGGGTTAAAGAGCCCGGCAGGTTTTGCCGTGTCCGCACCGGCCGACCCGTCCGCACCTGGTCGCCGCTATTGCTGGAGCGACTGGATGTCGCTGTAGGGCAGAGCGGTCGGGCCGAAGGACACGCTGATGCCGTTGCCGCTCGTCCGTGTCGCCGTCGGCGTGGCGATGGTCGTGAAGGGAATGGCGGTCACGGTGCCGGTCGCGTCCGAGGTCTCGATCGACACGTTGTAGGCGCCATCTGGCAGCTGCGCGCCGCTGTTGGAGGTTCCGTTCCACGACCAGCTGTTGGAACCCGCCGAGGACGTCAGCGTCACGTCCTTGACGTCATGTCCGCCCGAGTTGGTGATCGCGATCGCCACCGGCTCCGAGGTGGCCGTGCTGAAGTCGAGCGTCGCCTTACCCGATTGCAGCGGCACCGTGTTGCCGCTGAGCTGGACCTGCTTGCCGATGTCGCTCGACGTCGACGCAAGCTCTTGCGCCTGGGTGAGCTGGATCAGCTGGGTGAGGTTGGTGTTGGTCTGCACCTGCTGTTCCACGCCGGAATACTGCACCAGCTCGCTCGTGAACTGGCTGCTGTCGGTTGGCGAGGTTGGGTCCTGGGCCTGAAGCTGTGCGGTGAACAACGTCAGAAACTGGTTGTAGTCGCTCGACAGCGAGTTCAGCGCGGTGGCTGACGAGGAGGCCGACGAGGTCGAGGAGGTCGGCGACTGCGAGGCCGAGGCGGCGCTGGTCGACGAGCTGGAAGCCTTGAGCGCGCCCTGCTGTGCGGCGCTCGTGAGGGCGGACCATTGATTGGAGCTGAGTGTGACGGACATCGTGACTTCCTTGCTCTGATCAGGCGGTGATGTTGATGCCGGCTCGTAGCCAGCGGCGGATCGGGTTGTGGGCGGCGCCGTCGCTGGCGGCCACGTCGATGGTGGTGTGATCTTCCGTGGCTGGGCCTGCGAATGGCGCGCGCCGCTCGGGCGGCGGTCGGCTGCCGCCCTGATGCGCGCCCGCGCCGGTGCCTTGCTGCGACTGGTGCATCAGCGCCGGCGTGTCGTGAAGCAGGCCGTAGTGGATCGTCCTGGAATCGCGGGCGAGGCCCGCCTGATCCAGCATCGCGTGGAGTTGCGGCTGATCGCCGATGATGGCCTGCAGCGTCTCATTGCGGTCGGACGCGACCGACACCATCGACCCGCCGCTCGCCTCGCGCGTCAACCGCACCTCGACGGTTCCGATCCCGCCGAGCGACATGCGCACGGCCAGTTCGGGGCCGCTCGCCGCCGTGCCGATCGAGACATGGGCGGGAACGGTTGCCGGGGCGCTGATGTCGGGGGGTCTGGTGGCCGGTTGGAACGAGGTCGCGACGGCGGCGGGGTTGGTATCGGACCGGATGATGCTGTCCGGCGCGGTCAAGCCGGCCTGCACACCAGCCTGGAGCGGCGAGCCGTCTGCCGCGGGCAATGGTGAAGGGACAGCCGCGGTGATCGCTGGCAAGTCGGTCGGTGACGACGGCGGGGTCGATGGCGACGGCTGAACGCGGTGGGTGGCATCGACGCTCACGCCTGATGGCGGGGTCGGTGCTGGCA
>CAXTPV010000027.1:0-18289 GCA_964246135.1 uncultured Acetobacteraceae bacterium
CCCCCGCGCCGCTCCCCAGCAACCGATACGCTCTCGAACGCCACGCATAACGGGACGTGACAGCGCAGCCAAAGCGGCATGTCGTGCTCGAGGGCGGCCGGCATGCCGGCGGCCCTGAACACCTCGACCCAGCGCGGCTCGCTCATGAGCGTCTTCTGGCCCATCGCGCCGATGGTGGCCTTGAGCCTGCCCTCGGCGTTCAGTGTCGCCTGAACGAACGGCATACCAAAGGAGCAGCGCTCGGCGCCCACCGCCTGCTGCAGCCGCTCCGGGTGAAAGGTCACGAACATGAACTGGATCCGGCGGGCCGCACTCCGATGCAGCGTTGGCAACACGGTCTCCACCTGGTGCATGAGCATGGTGACGATCACGAGATCGTAAGGGATTGCCTCATCCAGCGCGTCGGCGACACGGACGCCGCCCCGGTCACCATTGACGTCCACAATCCCGCCATCGCGCTGCAGTTGCCGCAGCCGATCGGATCCTGGGCGTGCCACGACGGTGACGTCGTGACCCCCCGCCCGCGCCAGTTGGAAGGCGAACGTGCTGCCGATCTTGCCGACGCCGAGAACCGCGATGCTGAGGCGCTCGAGCGGAACCTGGGGCACGGGCATGATGGCTTTATTCCTGTTCGTCGTCGTGCCAGGCGCCGACATCCGGCGGCAGCATAGACAAGCGAGCGACATGTGCAGATGACGAAAGCAACCTGTCACAAGTGTTTTCATCTAGTAAAGCGGTTAATTCATCATGGTAAAATCATTAACTGGGTAAATGATGACAGCGCAAACGATAAACTTCTGGAAGTTGTCTACCGCTCCGCGGGGCGAAGCTTGCCCCGGACGCGTTCAGACTCGGGCGGAGGCGCCGCCCGACGCTCGGGTGGCGCGCGAAGCATCGGCGTAGCGCGCCAGCATCGGTTCGCATCGCGCGTGGCTCGAACAGGGACGCGGCGGCGCAGAGTGCCCTTGGAGCTGGATGCCGTCGTCGATCAGCACGGTGGGTGCGGCAGGTCGGCTTTTCCATCGCCGACGGCCGACAAGGCTTGTGGCGGATCGCACGATGTCCTACCTTGAATGAAATCGTGATTAAGAATATTTATCCACTATCGTCGAGGTGGCATTGGATCGCTCAACCCAGCCGTCAGACAGCCCAGCCAGAGTCGAGCGCCTTCGCGACATCTCGGCCGAGATCCGCGTGTCCATCGTCAACACCATCAACGGTCCGCGGATGGGCCATATCGGCGGCGATCTCTCCGTCACCGACATCCTCGTCACCCTGTTCTTCGGCGTGCTGCGCTACCGCGCCGACGACCCGGACTGGGCCGGGCGCGACCGCTTCATCCTGTCCAAGGGTCATTGCTCGGCAGCGCTCTACTGCGTGCTGGCGCGCGCCGGCTATTTCGAGCCCGGACTGCTCGCGACCTTCATGGCGCCGCTGTCGCCGCTCAACGGCCACCCCAACCGGCGCAAGGTGAAGGGCGTCGAGGCCAACACCGGGCCGCTCGGCCATGGGCTGCCGATCGCGCTCGGCACCGCGATCGCCGCCCGGATCAGCAACGCCGATTGGCGCAGCTACGTCGTGCTCGGCGACGGCGAGTTGCAGGAGGGCTCGAACTGGGAGGCGGCGATGTACGCCGGCCATCGCGGCGTCGACAACCTCACCGCGGTGATCGACCGCAACCGCCTGCAGCAGGGCGCCCGCACCGAGGAGACCAACGCGCTCGAGCCGCTGGCTGACAAGTGGCGCGCCTTCGGCTGGGACGTGCACGAGGTCGACGGCCATGACCACGCCGCACTCCTCGCGGCGATCGAGGCGCCGCGAGGCGGCAAGCCGCGTGTCCTGATCGCCCACACCAGGAAGGGCAAGGGCGTGTCGTTCATCGAGGACCGCGTCGAGTGGCATCACAAGGTGCCTTCGCCCGAACAGACGGCCCACGCGCTGGCCGAGCTT
This sequence comes from uncultured Acetobacteraceae bacterium, assembly GCA_964246135.1. GTDB lineage: Bacteria > Pseudomonadota > Alphaproteobacteria > Acetobacterales > Acetobacteraceae > CAXTPV01. The sequence continues at coordinate 1,951 of CAXTPV010000027.1, forward strand.
GCGCGGCGATGAACGGGATGTCCTCGACCCCCGACCCTGCGGCACTAGGCCCCGCGACGTTCGACTGCCGCGTCGCGTTTGTCGAGACGCTGGCCGAGCTGGCACGAGGGGACCCGCACATCGTCGCGGTCTGCAACGATTCTGTCGGCTCGTCGAACCTCAACGGCTTCCAGCGGGAGTTCCCCGATCGCCTGGTCAATGTCGGCATCGCCGAGCAGAACATGGTCGGCGTCGCCGCCGGCCTCGCCAATGGAGGCCTGATCCCTTTCGTCTGCTGCGCCGGCCCGTTTCTGACGGGGCGCGCGCTCGAGCAGATCAAGGCCGACATCGCCTACAACCTCTACCCGGTCGTGCTCTGCGGCCAGAGCCCGGGCATGTCCTATGGCGAGCTTGGCCCGACCCACCATTCTATCGAGGACTTCGCCTGGCTGCGGGCGCTGACCGACATCACCATCCTTAACCCGGCCGATCCCAGGCAGACCAGCGACGCGGTCCGCTGGGCGGCCAGCGCCGGCAGGCCTGTCTACATGCGTGTCGGCCGCTTCAAGGTGCCGTCCGTCACCCCTGAGGGGACGCCGTTCGAGCCCGGCCACGCGCTCACGCTGCGCCACGGCAACGATGTCGCGATCCTGGCCACCGGCACCCTGGTCTCGCGCGCGCTCGACGCCGCCGACCTGCTGGCGGCGCGCGGCATCGGCGCGCGGGTGCTGAACATCCACACCATCGCGCCGCTCGACGAGGTGGCGGTCCTCGCCGCCGCGCGCGAGACCCGGGGCATCGTCACCGCCGAGGAGGCCATCGTCACCGGCGGCCTCGGCTCCGCCGTGGCGGAGCTCGTCGTCCGCCACCATCCCGCCCGCATGCGCATCCTCGGCGTGCCGCATTTCGCGCCCACCGGTTCGGCCGGCTTCCTGCTCGACCATTTCGGCCTCAACGCCGAGGGCATCGCCGCCGCGGCATCGGCGCTCGCCGCCCCGCCATGAGCCGCGCGCGCATCCTCGCCATCGACCAGGGCACCAGCGCCACCAAATGCGTGCTGGTCGACGGCGACGGCCAGCTTGTCGCGCGCGCCGCGGTTCCACTCGGGGAGCACCATCCCCGGCCCGGCTGGGTCGAGCAGGACGCGCATGCGATCTGGGCCAGCGTCCAGCGCTCGGTGGCCGCCTGCCTCGCTGATCACGATCCCGGCCAGATCGAGGTGGTCGGCCTCAGCACGCAGCGCGAATCGCTGCTGATGTGGGACGCCGGCACCGGAGAGCCGATCTCACCCGTGATCTCCTGGCAGGACCAGCGCGGCAATGCCCGCTGCGACGCCCTGCGCTCGGACGCGACCGAGCACCTCGTCCGGACCTGTAGCGGCCTGCCGCTCGATCCGATGTTCTCGGCCGTCAAGGCAAGCTGGCTGCTTGATGCCCATGATCCCGACCGCGTGCGTGCGGCGCGTGGCGACATCCGGCTTGGCACGATCGATTCCTGGCTGCTGAGCCGCCTTTCGCCCGACCACCTGATCGAGGCCGGCAACGCGTCGCGCACCCAGCTGCTCGACGTCCACACCGCCGCCTGGGACGACGGCCTGCTGTCGCTGTTTGACGTCCCGCGCGCCTGCCTGCCGCAAGTCGTCGGCTCCACCGGCCCGTTTCCGGCCATCAGCGGCCTCGCGCCGCTGCGCGACGGCACCCCGATCGGCGCCGTGATGGCCGACAGCCACGCCGCGCTGTTCGGTCACGGCGCGTTCCGGCCCGGCCAGGTCAAGGCCACGTTCGGCACCGGCTCGTCGGTGATGGGCCTGACCGGCGCGCGATCCGCACCCGGGTTCGGTTTGTGCCTGACCATCGCCTGGACCAACGAGATCGGCGCGCCGGTCCATGCCGCCGAGGGCAACATCCGCGCCGTCGGCGCCACGCTGCGCTGGCTCGCCGGCGTGCTCGACATCGAAGTGCCGGCGCTGGTCGCAATCGGCCTTGCCGCCGCCGACGATGGCGTCGTCCTGGTCCCCGGCTTTGGCGGCCTCGGCGCACCCTGGTGGGATCGCGACGCCGTCGGCCTGATCACCAACCTGACGCTCGGCACCACCCGCGAGGCGCTTGCGCGCGCCGCGGTCGACAGCGTCCTGCATCAGGTGACCGACGTGGTCGACGCGATCGGCCGCAGCGTCGGCGAAGTTCGCGAGCTGTTCGTCGACGGCGGCCCGACGCGCAACGACGCGCTGATGCAGCGCCAATCGGACGCTATCGGCCGCAAGCTGTCGCGCGCCCGCGAGCCCGAGCTGTCGGCGCTCGGTGCCGCCCATCTCGCCGGCCGCACCGCCGGCATCTGGTCGCAGGCAGCGCTCGAGGCGATCGATCGGCCGCGCGACCGCTTCGCACCGAACCCCGAGCCCGGCCGCGACAACGGCAGGCACCGCTGGCGAGCGGCCGTCGCACGCGCGGCCAGCCAGCCCCTGATGGTGGGCGCGCCATGACGACGCGGGAGCCGGCCGCGATCGACCTCGCCGCCACCAAGGCGCGCCCCGTGCGGTCGGCGCCGATGCGATTCGCGTCCTGGCTCGGCGGCGCCCAGGGCCCGCTGATCGGCCTGGTGCTGCTCTGCGTGGTGTTCGCGCTCAGCAGCGACGTGTTCCTGTCGCTGCGCAACGCGCTCAACGTCATCGATCAGGTCACCACTCTCGGCATCCTGGCGCTTGGCATGACCGGCGTGATCATCATCGGCGGCATCGACCTTTCGGTCGGGTCCGTGCTCGCGCTGTCGATCATGGTGCTGGGCTGGCTGCCGCAGGATTACGGCGTGCCGTTCGGCGCGGCGCTGATCCTGGCGATCGCGGTCGGCGGCCTCTGCGGCGCCGTCAACGGCCTGCTCGTCACCCGCGCCCGCCTGCCCGCCTTCATCGCGACGCTGACGATGATGTCGGTCGCGCGCGGACTGGCCAACATCACCACCGACGGCCAGCAGGTGGTGGGCTATCCAGACTGGTTCACGGCGCTGGCCACGGTCCGCCATCTCGGCGTCCTGTCCGCCACCGTCGGCATCTTCATCGCGCTCGCGGTCGCGGCCTGGGTGTTCCTGCGCTACCGCGCCACCGGCCGCAGCCTGTATGCGATCGGCGGCAGCGCCGAGGTGGCGCGCCTGGCCGGAATACGCGTCCAGCCGCTCACGATCGCGGTCTACACCGCGTCGGGCCTGCTCGCGGGGGTCGCGGCGGCGGTGATGGCCGCCCGCCTCGACAGCTCGCAGCCATCGGCCGGGCTAGGCTACGAGCTCGACGCGATCGCCGCGGTGGTCATCGGCGGCGCCAGCCTCTCGGGCGGCGTCGGATCAATCGCCGGCACCGTGGTCGGCGTCTTCATCATCGGCGTCCTGCACAACGGCCTCAACCTGGTCGGCATCTCGCCCTTCATCCAGCAGGTGGTGATCGGCTGCGTCATCGCGGTCTCCGTCACCTTCGACACGCTGCGCCGACAGTGACGCTCGATCCGACGCGACAGGAACGGACGAACCGTTCCGCGCCCCTCATCAACCGGGAGAAAACCATGTCCATCCGCCTCGCCGCCATCCTCGCAGCCATTTCGCTCGCCCCCGGCCTCGCGCAGGCCCAATCCCGCCCGCTGATCGGGCTCGCGGTCGCCAACCTGCAGGCCGACTTCTTCAACCAGATCAAGCAGTCGGTCGCGCGCGAGGCCAAATCTCGTGGCGCCGACCTTGTCGTGGTCGACGCGCATGGCGACAGCGCCACCCAGGTCAACCAAATCCAGGATCTGATCACCCGCGGCGTCAAGGCGCTGATCTACATCCCGGCCGGCGCGACCGCCGCCGGGGTGCCGGTACGCGCCGCCGAGGCCGCCCACATCCCGGTGATCGCGGTCGACCGCAACGCGCCGGACGCACCGGCCACCACCTTCATCGCGACCGACAGCGTCGCCGCCGCCCGCACGCTCGGCGACTTCGTCTGCAAGCAGACCGGCGGCAACGGCAAGGTCGCGATCATCCAGGGCCAGGTCGGCACCACGCCGGAGATGGACCGCAACAAGGGCTTCGACGAGGCGCTCGCCAAGTGTCCGGGGCTGACGGTGGTGGCCAAGCAGCCGAGCCAGGAATGGTCGCAGAGCGAGGGCTTCTCGATCGCCCAGGACATGCTGCAGCGCAACCCGGCGATCAGCGTGTTCTTCGGCCGCGCCGACGGCCTGGCGCTTGGCGCGGCGCAGGCGGTCAAGGTCGCCAACGAGGACCACAAAGTCACGGTGGTCGGTTTTGACGGCGACGTCGCTGGCCTCAAGGCGGTGCAGAAGGGCACGCTCGCCGCGACCATGACCCAGAAGACGCAGTTCATGGGCAGGCTCGCGGTTGATTCCGCGCTCTCGCTGATCGGCGGCAAGACCGTGCCCGCCACCCAGCTCCAGGACGCTGTGCTGACGACCAAGGTCAATGTGAGCCCGTTCATCGCCCAGCATCCCTAGGTCGGCGGCAGCGCCGTGCGGCTCTCGCTTCGCGACATCTCGAAGAGCTACGGCTCCGTGCGCGTCCTGCACGGCGTCGACCTCGAGGTGCGCGCGGGCGAGCTCGTCGCCCTGCTGGGCGAGAACGGGGCCGGGAAGTCGACGATCTCGTCGATCGTCGCCGGTCTCCAGGTCCCAGACGATGGACACATGACCTGGGAGGGCGAGGCCTACGCCCCGCGCTCTCCGGGCGACGCCCTGGCGCACGGCATCGGGCTGATCCACCAGGAAATGCGCCTGCTGCCCGATCTCTCGATCGCCGAGAACGTCTTCGTCGGCAGGCTGCCGATGCGCGCCGGACGGATCGACCGCGACGACATGAACCGCCGCGCCAGCGCGCATCTGCGGGCGCTCGGCCTCGATGTCTCGCCGACGCGCAAGGTGCGCGGGCTCAGCATCGCCGCCCAGCAGCAGGTCGAGATCGCCAAGGCGCTGACGCTTGGCGCGCGCCTGCTGATCCTCGACGAACCGACCGCCGCCCTCGGCCTGGCCGAGACCGAGCATCTGTTCGCCCAGCTCCGTCGCCTCAAATCGGGAGGCGTTTCCTTCATCTATGTCAGTCACCGGCTGGAGGAGATCGCCCGCATCGCCGACGGCATCGCGGTGCTACGCGACGGCCACCTCGTCGCCAAGTACGACACCGCCGCCATCCCGGTGCCGACGCTGCTGCGCGACATGGTGGGCCGCTCGATCGACCGCATCTTCCCGACCGCCGGGGGGCCGCCCGGCGGCGAGATCATCCAGATCGACCGGCTGACCTCGGCCGCCGGCGCCTTTAGCGACGTCACGTTTGCGGTCGGCGCCGGCGAGGTGTTCGGCATCGCCGGCATCGTCGGCGCCGGCCGCACCGAGCTCGTTCGCGCCATCGCCGGCCTGGACCCGGTCGCGTCGGGCACGGTCACGCTTGACGGCGACGTCGTTGCCCCGGACCGTCCGCACGAGGCGATCCGCCGTGGCATCGTCCTCGTCCCGGAGGACCGCAAGGGCCAGGGCGTCGTGCTCGCGCACTCGATCGCCGACAACCTGGCGCTCGGCAACACCGATCGCCTGGCGCCGGCAGGGTGGCTCACCCCGGGCCGGGTCGACCGCTTTGCGGCAAGCCTGATCAGGCGCCTCGGCGTCAAGGGCCGGCCGGAGCAGCCGGTGCGCGCGCTGTCTGGCGGCAACCAGCAGAAGATCGTCATCGCCCGCTGGGTCGCGCGCTCGCCGCGGGTCTTCATCCTAGACGAGCCCACGCGTGGCATCGACATGGGCGCGCGCGCCCAGATCTACGAGCTGATCGCGGGCCTCGCCGCCGACGGCATGGCGGTCATCGTGGTGTCGTCCGACCTCGAGGAAGTGCTCGGCCTCGCCAACCGCGTCATGGTGCTGGCGCGCGGGCGCCAGGTCGGCATCCTGCCGCGCGAGCAGGCGAGCAACATGCGGGTGATGGAGATGGCGACCTCATGACGGATTTGTTCTCGCTGCACGGCGCCACCGCCCTCGTCACCGGCGCCGGCAGCGGCATCGGCCAGCGGATCGCGGTCGGCCTCGCCGAAGCCGGCGCCGATGTCGGCTGCTTCGACCTGCCGGCCAGTCCCGGCCTCGATGCCACCATCGTCCGCATCGAGGCGCTCGGCCGGCGCGCGCTGAGGCTCGGCGGCGACGTGACGCAAGCGGGCTCGCTCGCGGACGCCGTCGCTGCTGTCGGCAAGCTCGGCGATCTATCGATCGCGGTGAACTGCGCCGGCATCGCCAACGCCGCGGCCGCCGAGACCATGGACCGCGCGCAGTGGCAGCGCATGTACGACGTGAACGTCACCGGCATCTTCCTGTCGTGCCAGGCCGAAGCCCGCGCCATGCTCGCCCATGGCCGGGGCTCCATCGTCAACATCGCCTCGATGTCGGGCGTCATCGTCAATCGCGGGCTGCTGCAGGCGCACTACAACTCCGCCAAGGCCGCCGTGATCCACCTGTCGAAAAGCCTCGCCATGGAGTGGGCCGGCCGCGGCGTGCGGGTGAACGCCATCAGCCCTGGCTACACCGCGACGCCGATGAACATCCGTCCCGAAATCGCCGACCAGGTGCGTCAGTTCGAGGCCGACACCCCGCTCGGCCGGATGGCCGAGGCCGACGAGCTGGTCGGCCCGGCGGTGTTCCTGTCGTCGCGCGCCGCCTCGTTCTGCACGGGGATCGACCTGCTGGTGGATGGCGGCTTCTGCTGCTGGTGAGCCCGGGCATCGGCCATGGCCCGCTCTGACGAGCTGCGCCTGATCGCGCGCGTCGCCCGCATGTATCACCTCGACGACATCAAGCAGTCCGACATCGCGTCGCGCCTGCGCATCAGCCAGGCGACCGTGTCGCGCCTGCTCAAGCGCGCGAGCATGGAAGGCCTGGTGCGCATCTCGGTCGATGCCCCGTCCGGCACCTTTCTTGATCTCGAGGAGCGCCTGGCCCGGCGGTTCGACATCGCGGAGTTCGTCATCGCCGAGTGCGACGAGGAGCGCGAGGACCGCATCCTGTCGCGCATCGGCGAAGCCGCCGCTCGCTACCTCGATCTCACGCTGCAACCGGGCGACAGCCTCGGCATCTCGTCCTGGAGCGAAAGCCTGCTGCGGATGGTCGACAATCTCGGCCCGGGCAAGCGGGCGCCGGCCTTCCGCGTGGTGCAAATCCTCGGCGGCATGGGCAATCCCGGCGTGCAGGCGCACGCGACCTCGCTCACCACGCGTCTCGCCCGGCTGACCGGCGCCGAACCGATGCTGCTCGCGACCCAGGGGGTGACCGGCACGCCAGAGGCGCGCGCCGCCCTGCTTTCTGATCCCTACGTGGCGACGACGATCGCCGAGTTCGCCCGGTTGACCACGGCGCTGGTCGGCATCGGCGCGGTCGAGCCCTCCAAGATGCTCGCCGATAGCGGCAACGTCTTCACCGCGGCCGAGCTCCAGGCGCTCACCGACCTCAACGCGGTCGGCGACATCTGCCTGCACTTCTTTGACGCATCGGGCCTGCCGGTGCGCTCCCCCGTGGATGGAAGGGTGATCGGCATCACGCTATATGAACTGCGCGCGGTGCCGCGCGTCGTCGGGTTCGCTGGCGGCCGGCGCAAGGTGCCTGCCCTGCTCGGCGCGTTGCGCGGCCGCTTCATCGACGTGCTGATCACCGACCAGTTCACCGCCGCCCGCATCGACGCGGCCTCCGCATAGCGGCGGCCCGGACACGAGGGAGATCCTGATGACACTTCAAGGCAAGGTGTCCGTCGTCACCGGCGCCAGCCGCGGCATCGGCGCCGCGATCGCCAAGCGCCTGGCACGTGACGGCGCCGCGATCGTCGCCAGCGCCAACGAGACGCGGGTCGGGCAGACCGCCGCCGCCATCAACGCCGCCAGCGGCCGCGCCATCGCCGTCGAAGCCGACGTGACCTCGGCCGCCGACGTCGCTCGCCTCTACGACGCCGCCGAGGCCGCGTTCGGCCGGGTCGACATCTCGGTCCAGAATGCCGGCGTCATCACCATCGCGCGGATCGAGGCGATGACCGAGGCGGAATGGGACCGGGTGATGCGGTCAACACCAAGGGCGTCTTCCTGTGCTGCCGCGAAGCGATCGCGCGCCTCCGCCGGCATGGCGAGGGCGGCCGCCTGATCAACACCGCGTCCGGGCAGGCGCGACGGGGCTTCATCTTCACGCCGCATCACGCCGCCAGCAAACTCGGCGTCATCGGCATGATCCAGAGCCTCGCCAAGGAGGTCGCGCGCGAACGCATCACCGTCAACGCGTTCTGTCCCGGTATCATCGACACCGACATGTGGACCTACAACGACGATGCCTGGGGCAAGCTGCTGGGGTGATTACAAACCCGGCGAGCTGATGGCTGAATATACCAGCAACATCCCGATCGCCGCGTCGGCACCCCGATGAGGTCGCGTCCCTGGTCTCGTTGATCGCCGGCCCGGACGCCGCCACCATCACGGGGCAGGCCATCAACGTCGATGGCGGATTGATCATGTCCTGATGCTTGGCGTGCGCACCGTCCAGCTCGGACGCGGTCAACCGAGGCTCCGCGACACCATCTCGGACGTGCCCCGGCTGAGGCCGGGCCGGTCGCGTATCCCGCCAAGGGCGGCCCGCATCGCCTCGCCACGCGCCGGCTGATAACGGCGCCAGGTGCCGAATGGCGACACCAGCCGGGCCGCGACCTGGCTGTTGCGGCCGTCGATCATCGCGATCATCTCGGCGAGCAGCGCGTAGCCCTCGCCAGAACCCACGTGGAAGGCGACGCGATTGGCGGAAAACGAGCCGAGCAGGGCGTAGACACGGTTCGGGTTGTCGATCGTGAAGTCCGCATGCCCGAGCAGCGCGCGCACGACGGAGGGCGTGTCGGGCCGCTTGGACGCGGCCTGGATCGCGAACCACTTGCCGAGCACCAGGTCGTCGTGGCGAAACCGGGCGTAAAAGCGGGCCAGCGCCTCGCCGCGGACCGCGTCGGGGCCATCGGCGAGCACCGCCAACGCCGCGAGCCGGTCGGTCATGTTACGGGCCGCATCGAACCGGCGGCGGGCGAGATCGAGCGCGTCGGCGGCGCCGGTCGCCGCGAGCAGGCCGAGACAGGCGTTCTTGAGGGCGCGCCTGCCGGCGGCGGCGGGTCCGATATCGGTCGCGTCATCGGCCATCGCGTCGAGCCGGTCATGGACCCGGCGGAGCGTCTCGCCGAGCACGGTGCCGATGGTCGCGCGCGCATGCTGCCGCACCGCATGGATGCCGTCGATGTCGTCGATCGTCATCCGGCTGCCGAGCGCTGCTTCGCCGGGCAGGACCAGCGTGGTCGCGGCGAACGCCGGGTCGGCATCGACCGACGCGAACACGGCCCCCGCCGCCTTGATGATGCCCGCGTCGAGCGGCGGGATGGTGCCGGCCGACGCAAGTCGCGCGACGGCGTCGAGCAGGCAGAGCGTGGCGTAGTCCTGGCCGGCGTTCCAGCGGTTGAACGGATCGGGATCATGCGCCGCGAGCAGGCGGAGCTCGTCTGGCGCCAGGCCCTCGCTCCTCACCGGTGCCGAGAAGCCGCGGAACAGCGACGGCGCGGGGCGTGTCGCGACATCCTCGAACACGAAGTCCTGCTCGGTCTCTTCGAGGATGAGCACGCGGGTCTGGCCGCCGTGTGTCGCTTCGCCTTGCAGGCGAAATGCCACCTCCGCGCCGTCCTCGGCCAGCAGGCCGGTCGCGACCGGGATCACCAGCGGCGGCGCGTCGGGCCGATTGTCGATCGCCTGCCGCAGCGTCAGGGTGTAGCGGCGTGACGCCGCGTCGTATCGGCCGGATGCGGTCACCACCGGAGTGCCAGGCGTGGAGTACCAGCGCCCAAAGCGTCCGAGATCGATGCCGGACGCATCCTCCATCGCGTGGACGAAATCCTCGATCCTGACGGCGTGGTTGTCGTGCCGCGCGACGTACAGGTCCATGCCGCGCCGGAACGCGTCGTGGCCGATGATGATCTCGATCATCCGGACCACCTCGGCGCCCTTGCGGTAGACCGTCGCGGTGTAGAAGTTGTTGATCTCGATGTAGGTCTCCGGCCGCACAGGATGCGACAGCGGCCCCGCATCCTCGACGAACTGTCCGGCGCGAAGGCCGCGCACATCGTTGATGCGCCGGACCGCGCGGCTGTTCTGATCGGCGGAGAACTCCTGGTCGCGGTAGACCGTCAGTCCCTCCTTGAGCGAGAGCTGGAACCAGTCGCGACAGGTGATGCGGTTGCCGGTCCAGTTGTGGAAATACTCGTGCGCGATCACCGTCTCGACGCCGTCGTAGTCAGTGTCGGTCGCGGTGTCGGGGCTCGCGAGCACGTAGCGCGTGTTGAATACGTTGAGGCCCTTGTTCTCCATCGCGCCCATGTTGAAGTCGGACACGGCGACGATGTTGAACACGTCGAGATCGTATTCGAGACCGAAGCGCTCCTCGTCCCAGCGCATGCTGCTCCGCAGCGCCCGCATGGCGTGCGCGCAGCCGCCCTCGTCGCCACGACGGACATGGATCGCGAGCGCGACCTCGCGGCCGGAGCGCGTCCGAAAGCGGTCGCGCACGGCAACCAGGTCGCCGGCGACCAGCGCAAACAGGTAGGATGGCTTGGGGTGCGGATCAGTCCAGCGCGCCCAGGCGAGGCCGTCCTCGACGCCGGCGCCGTCCGGGTTGCCGTTCGACAGCAGCACCGGGCAGGTCGTGGGATCGGCGCGCAGGGTCACGGCGTAGCGGGCCATGACGTCGGGCCGGTCGGGAAAGTAGGTGATGCGCCGGAAGCCTTCCGCCTCGCACTGGGTGATGTAGTTGCCGCCCGACATGTAGAGGCCGGACAGTTCCGTGTTGGTTCGCGGCGCGTGCCGGACGGTGATCGCGAGCGAGAACGCTTCGGGGACGTGCTCGATCAGCAGGGCATCGGCCGACTGCACAATGCGATCCGGCCCGAGCCTCGCGCCATCAACCGCGATGTCGACGAGTTCGAGGCGCTCGCCGTCGAGACGGAGCGCGCCGCCATCGCCCTCGGGGTTGCGGCGCACCAGGAGGCGCGATCGGACCAGCGTCGCATCCGGGTCCAGCGTCACGTCGAGCTCGACCGCATCGACCAGGAAGACGGGCGGCCGATAATCGGCGAGGCGGATCACGCGCGGCGCGACGGCGGGAGTCGCGACCGGCAGGTCGAGCGGGGTCATGGGATCGGCGCTCCTCGTCCTGGCGGACGACCGGTCCGCCCGCGCCTCGACGTAAGACACGCTTCGGCGCTGGGCGAAAGACCGGAACGACACGCGGGCTCGCGTCGGTCGGTCGAGACCTCGCGGGTGCACTGACCGGTTTGACTTGTCGCGGCCGCCAACCCTAGCGTCGGGTTGTGCCGCGCGCGGACGCGGGAGCTTCAGGGCCAGCGATGATGAATCCGAGTGCCGCCCTCCTCGCCACCCTGCTTGCCGTTGCCGCGTGGCCTGCGCTCGCCGCGCCGACACCCTGCACGCCGCACGGCGGGTCGGTCCCGGCTGGCGCCAACACCACGCATCCGTCGGCGCCGTTCTTCGTCCAGACCGCCGGCCTCGACCTTCGGACCACGCCGCCCACCAGGGACCCGCGCAACCCTGCCTACCCGCCCGCGACCGCGTTGCCCGACGGCGTTCTCCCCTCGCCGGATGCCGACGGCAACTTCATCATCGGCCCGACCCACGCAGCCGCGTCCGAGACCATCGCCCGCGACGGCGTGCCGCACGGCACCGTCCGATCGTTCACCATGATCTCCGCCGACAGCCTGATCTACCGGCCAGGCATGGTCCGCGACGACGCGCGCGGCTGCGAGAACCAGGCGATCAACACCGCGGTCACCGCGCCTGGCGATCCGTCGAACCTCCTCGTCCCGGCGAGCCATGCCGGCAACTGGACCCGGCAGGTCGACGTCTACGTGCCGGCAGGACTCGCCTCCGGCACCGTCGCGCCCTTCATCGTGTTCGGCGACGGCAGCCCGGCAGGCTTCTTCCACGAGCGCCTGCTGTTTGACATCCTCGACAACATGATCGCGGCGCACCGCCTGCCGCCAATGGTCGCGGTCGGCATCGGCGCCGGCGGCCAGGACGCGCAAGGCTCCGAGCGCGGACGCGAATACGACACCATCTCCGGCCGCTACGCCGAATGGGTCGAGCACGAGGTCCTGCCCGTCGTCGAGCAGACCGCCGGCGTGCGCCTCACCGCCGACCCGGACGGCCGCGCCACCATGGGCTTTAGCTCTAGCGGTTCGGCCGCGTTCACCATGGCCTGGTTCCACCCCGAGCTCTACCACCGCGTGCTCGCCTACTCGCCGACCATGGTGAACCAGCAATGGCCGCACGATCCCGCGTTGCCAGGCGGCGCCTGGGAGTTCCACGACAGCTGGCCCGGTCCGGTCGCGCCCGACCTCGTCGTGCACGGCAAGTCCGTGACCGCGTCCGACCTGCCCACCGGCGCGCCGCTGATACCAAACAGCCCGGTCAAGCCGATCCGGTTCTGGTTCGAGTGCGGTGACCGCGACCTCTTCTATTACGTTCCCGCGATGGCGGACGGCATGCATGACTGGACGCTCGCCGACGAGCGCACCGCCGCGGTCCTCGCCGCCAAGGGCTACCGCTACCAGTTCGTGTTCGCCCGCAACGCCAAGCACGTCGACAACGCGACCGAGGCCCAGACCCTGCCCGAGGCCCTGGCGTGGCTTTGGCATGGCTACCCGACGGGGGCTCCCGCCAACTAGCGAGCGGCGAAAACCTGGACGCGGGAGAGCGGCGCAGCGAGGCGTTCCGCGGATCAGCCCGTTCGGGGCGATCCCCGTGCTGATCGACCGCGATGACGATGCGCCGCGGCTCACCCATCGCCCGGCCATGGCACCCTCAGTGCACTGGACGAGGACGGCACCGCCTCGCAGCCAGTTGGTCGCGCTCTGCCAAATTCTAGACTTGGCAAGCTTGACGGGCTCGAAATTGCACACAGTTGCGGTCGAACACCCGCATCATTGAAGCGAATATCTTTTAGATGATCAGCGACCGTATGCCTCCAGCGACGCCTCGCGCTTGAAGCGCAGGTTATATGCCGGCCTCGCGATGGCGAGGCACGGCGTGGCGGTGGCCAAGATCATGGCGGCGATCTCGTTGTTGTTGCTCGACGGATGCGGGTCCCGCCAGTTCTGGGTGCTCGAACCGCGTGGACCGGTCGCCCGGGCAAGTTTCCACGCGCTCCTGATCGATGTCGGGGTGATGATGCTCATCATCGGTCCGACGACGATCCTCCTGCTGTGGTGCCTGTGGCGCTATCGACGCTCGACCGGACACGGCGCCTATCATCCGACCTGGACGCAATCACTGACGATCGAGATCCTGTCCTGGGGTTTTCCGCTGGCGATCGTGGCGTTTCTCAGCGTCATGTCCTATCGGAGCTCGTTCCTGACAAACCCGTTCGGTCCGGGCGCGATGGCGTATGGCCTCGATGCCGCGAACGACCGCACGCCGATCGACATCGATGTCGTCACGACGGATTGGCAATGGCTGTTCATCTATCCGGGCCAGCACATCGCGTCGGCCAACGAACTCGTCGTCCCGGTGCACACGCCGATCAGGCTGCGGATGACGTCGGCGACCGTGTCGAACGACATCTTCATTCCCCAGCTGATGGGCCAGATCGACGTTATGCCAGGCATGTTGACCAAGCAGGGGTTCGTTGCGAGCGAGATGGACGTCTATCAAGGCATCGCCACCGATTTCAGCGGCCCCGGCTTTTCCTGGATGCAATTCCCGACCCGGGTGGTGTCACAGCCGGCCTTCGAGCGATGGACGCACGATGTCGGGCAATCGCCGACACATCTCGACCAGTCGGTGTTTGACCGTTTCGCGACACCGACGATCAACAAGAGCGGCAAGCCGATCTATTTCTCCAAGATCGACGAGCAGCTGTTCGGCCGGATCATCGCTGACGTGATGATGGGCAAGACCTTCTCGACACCGTCGGCCATGACGGACAAGAAGTCGTCGCAGCACAACGGGCGGCACCAGCCCAGCCGGGCGTCCGAGGCGTCGCCACCCTCCGATCAGAAGGCGCACTCATGATCCATGGTCCCGGCGCTTGGAGCCCTCTGCTCGGCCGGCTGACGCTGTCTGAAATTCCCTATGACAACGTGGTCGTGCTTAGCGCCTTCGTGTTCGCCGCCCTGCTCGCGATCGCGATCCTCGGAGTGATCACCTATTTCGGCAAGTGGGGTTATCTCTGGCGCGAGTGGTTCACCACCATCGACCACAAGCGTATCGGCATCATGTACATCATCGTCGGCGTGGTGATGCTGTTCCGCGGCTTCGTCGACGCGATCATGATGCGCACGCAGCAGGTGATGGCCGCCGGCCCGCAATCGGTCGGCTATCTCGGCGCCGAGCATGGCTACCTGCCGCCCTACCACTACGATCAGGTCTACGGGTCGCATGGGACGATCATGCTGATCTTCGCGGCGACCCCGATCCTCGCCGGGTTCATGAACTACCTGTTGCCGCTGCAGATCGGCGCTCGCGACATGGCGTTCCCGCATTTGAATGCGATCGCACTCTACATGACGGTGGTCGGCGCCGGCCTCGTCATGGTCTCGCTGTTCGTCGGCGACTTCAGCCAGGCCGGATGGGTCGGCCTGACGCCGCTGACCGAGATGAGCTACAGTCCGGACACCGGGGTGGATTACTGGAGCTGGGCGCTGCAGATCGGCAGCATCGGCACCACCTTGGGTGCGGTCAACATCATCGCGACGATCATCAAGATGCGTGCGCCAGGCATGACCTGGATGCGGCTGCCGATCTTCACCTGGACGGCACTGACGACCAACATCATCGGCCTGACGGCATTTCCCGTACTCGGCGTCGCGGTCGGCCTGCTGACGCTGGACCGCTATGTCGGCACCCACTTCTTCACCACCGGTTTCGGCGGCAACTTCATGCTGTACGCGGACCTGTTTTGGATCTGGGGACACCCGGAGGTCTACTTCATCATCCTGCCTGCCTGGGGGATCATGTCGGAAGTCATTCCGACGTTCTCGGAAAAGCCGCTGTTCGGCTATGCGGTGATGGTCGCGGCGACCTTGAGCATCGGGTGCATTTCGTGGACGGTCTGGCTGCATCATTTCTTCACCATGGGTGCCGGACCGATCGTCAGCATCTTCTACAGCATCAGCACCATGCTGGTGTCGATCCCGACCGGCGTGAAGGTATTCAACTGGGCGTTCACCATGTTCCGCGGGCGACTGACGTTCACCACGCCGATGCTGTGGGCGGTTGCCGCGATCTTCATGCAGCTGATCGGCGGCTTGACCGGCATGATGCTGGCGATCCCCGCGATCAACTACATGACGCACAACAGCGTGTTCGTGGTCGCCCACTTCCACTGCGTGGTGATGGTGACGTTGTTTGCCTCGATCGCCGGCGCGACGTTCTGGTTCCCAAAGGTGTTCGGCTTCAAGCTGAACGAGGCGCTCGGCAAGCTGGTGTTCTATCTCTTCCTTGCCGGAACGTTCACCGTATTCACCGCGATGTTCGGGCTTGGTTTCGATGGAATGCCGCGGCGCATGGCCTATATTCCGTATGCGAGCTGGGAGCCGTTGCTCATCATCGAGGAGCTGGGCATCCTGATGTATGTCGCGGGCCTCGTTGCCTATGTGTCCCAGATCTATGTCAGCATACGCGACCGGCACGAGAACTGGGTCGATGCTGACGTCTGGGGGACAACCCGCAGCCTGGAGTGGATGACGCACTCGCCGGTTCCGGCCTACAACTTCGCGGTGATCCCGCACGTCAACGCGCGCGACGAGTGGGCATGGCGGCGGGAGAACGGTTTCGCCGGCTCGGCGCCGGATCATTACGTCGACATCGAGGTTCCGCTCAACACGCCGGTGCCGCTGTTGCTCGGTCTCGGCGCCGCGGCGTTCAGCTTCGCGATGATATGGCGGATCTGGTGGTTGGCGATCGTGGCGTTGATCGCGATCATCGCGATCGTCATCGGCCAATCGTTTAGCGGGACGACCGGCACGAAGATCACCGCCGAGGAAGTGCGGCGCACGGAACAGGCAGCCAACCGGCGCGCGCGCAAGCCGTCGCAGCAGGGTTTGCTGCCAGGCGGTGTGACGGCATTCGAGGCTGACTAGACTGGCATCGCAGGATCAGCGGTCGTGATCAGGTTGACGAGGAGGAGCACTCGATGAGCACCGTGAACGTGGTTGCAGATCGCGCAGCCGTCACGCTGTGGAACGACCAGGATCATTCGCACGACGTCATCAGTACGCGCCTCCTCGGCTTCTGGCTGTACATGCTAAGTGACTCGCTGATCTTCGCTGCACTCTTCGCGGC
>CAXTPV010000028.1:0-18054 GCA_964246135.1 uncultured Acetobacteraceae bacterium
ATCGGGAGACCTCCGGCAAAAGCTAGAAAGGCTCCACCAAACCGGGTCAACTTCACGTCGGTGTATTCGGTCCCCTTGAACACGGACAGGTAGACGACCCGGCGTAGCCCGGCCTCGCGCGCCAGGTTGCGCGCGATCAGCGCCTGCGTCAGTTCGTCCGGTGCAACGGGTGCCAGCAGGAACAGAGCGCTGACCCCGGCCAGCGCGCCGCGCATCGCCTCCACATCCGACAGCTCGCCCTTGATCGGGAGGACGCCGGCGGGAAAGCGCGCCTTCTCCGGCGAACGCGTCAGCCTGGTCGCTGTCAACGGTGGCTTCGGGCGGGCCAGCCGAGCCAGCGGACGGCCGAAAGCAACACTGTCCCGCCGGGTCATGGAACTGGAGGATGCCCTTGGCGTGCGGCTGCTGGACCGAGGCTCACGCGCGCTGACACTGACCGAAGAAGGCCAGAGCTTGTTTGCCCGCACCGAAGGGCTGCTGAGGGAGATCGCCGAAGCGGGCGAGGCTGTCGTTGCGGGCCTTGACCACCCACGCGGCCGGCTTCGCGTCAGCGCCCCGGTGTTGCTCGCCCATGTAGCGCTCGGTCGGGTCGCCGCCGGCTTCGCACGTGCCTACCCGGACGTAAGGCTTGAGATCACCGCCGAAGACAGGGTCGTCGATCTGGTCGAGGACGGCTACGACGTGGTCATCCGCATCAATCCAGCGCCCGACAACCGGCTGGTCGGCCGCTGCTTCTTGCACGACGAGTTGGTGGTGGTAGCGGCCTCCTCCGTGACCAGGCCCGTTGCGGTTGCAGGCGTGACGCCGCCCATATCGGCTGTCGTGTTGCGCACCACGCGTCCCGGCACGATCTGAACAATGACGAACGGGGAGGAAACCGACAGCTTTCTAGTCGATCCAGTTCTGTACCTGTCGTCGCTGCTCATGGTGCGTGATGCAGTGCGCGCAGGGGCGGGCGCCGGCCTGCTGCCACGGTTCATCGTCGCTGACGATCTCGCGGCGGGACGCCTCACGTGCTGGGGTGCCATTGGTGATCGGCCCGTTGCCATCTGGGCGCTGCACGCGTCCAGCAGGCTCGTCAACAACAAGGTGAGCGCGTTCCTCAGCTACATCATGGCGACATTTCCGGACCGCTCGCTCAACGATGCAGGCCGATCGTAGATTGAAATGCCGTCTCAGTTCCGTGGCCATCGGCCCCCCGGATTGGCCGGAACGCCGCGCACCAGCCGGGCCAGGCCCGCGATGAGCCTGGATCGTTCGATGCGAAAAGTCGCTTCGATCGCCTGGTGGGTTCCGCCCGCGGTCCTGCCGCCTCGTCGGCCAGAGCCATGAGGCGGGCAAGCTGGCCGCGGCGACAGGCTCAGGTTCCAAGACCGCCGAAAGCGCCAGCCGGGCCAAGAGTGCCGCCGAGCTTCTCGCGCACGCGGCCACGGATTTCCTTGAATTCCGACGTCAGGCTCTCGGCGAACTTGGCCATGTCGAACAGCGGCCGGA
Source organism: uncultured Acetobacteraceae bacterium (assembly GCA_964246135.1). Classification (GTDB taxonomy): domain Bacteria; phylum Pseudomonadota; class Alphaproteobacteria; order Acetobacterales; family Acetobacteraceae; genus CAXTPV01. The sequence goes on from CAXTPV010000028.1 coordinate 1,495, forward strand.
TTTCGATCTCGCTTGGTCCCGGCATGGGATTGGGGCAGCGCTTCACCCAGGCGACCGCCTCGTCCATGTCCTTGACCTCCCAGAGCCAGAAACCGGCGACCAGCTCGCGGGTCTCGGCGAACGGCCCGTCGACGACGGTGCGGCTGGCGCCATCGAACGCGATGCGCTTGCCCTTCGAGGAGGGCGTAAGGCCGTCGGCGGCGAGCAGGACGCCGGCGTTGACCAACTCTTCATTGAACCGGCCCATCGCCTCGAACATCTCGGGCCTGGGAAGAGCGCCGTTTTCGCTGTCTTCGGTCGCCTTCACGAACACCATCACACGCATCGTCGGTCTCCTTGGTTGAGCCTGCCTCGCAAACATCAGGATGGACCACCCAGGATGCCCCGCTCGAACTGCCTAGGTGGTTCCGAGCAGCCAACCCCCTCGGTAGCCTGAACTCCGGCAAGTCGCCCGTTGCCAGAACCAGTCCACGGTTGCCGGCGTGACCGGCGGTCATCAGGTCATACGCGCCGATCACGACGCCCCGGCGCTCAAGGCGCCCGGTTCAGGCACGCCGGAACCGGAAACCCATGCTGCTCCGTCAGCGACCGAGCACGGTCCCGGCTGTCCGGGTCCGGATATTGCACCATGCCAATGGCAGCAGTCCTCGGAGCCGCGTCTGTCGCAATGGATGCTACTGAGCATTACGCGCCTGCTTGGCTTCCTGACCTATCCGGCCGCTCGGGGCCGATCTACCGCGCATTGGTGGACGCGATCATCACTGCCGTTCGTGACGGCGAACTGGCCGCCGGTGACAAGCTGCCGCCACACCGGATCCTGGCACGCCGGCTCGGCGTGGACATCGCCACCGTGTCCCGCGCCTACGCTGAAGCGCAGAACCTGGGACTGCTGCATGCCAGCGTCGGCCGCGGCACCTTCGTGCGGGCGGAGGCGCCGCTGGTGCAGCAACGCGGGTGGAACCAGGCGCTGGTCGACCTGTCGATGAACCTGCCACCCCTGCCTGCGGACCCGTCGCTGCGGCTGATGCTAAAGCGTGGGCTCGACCGCATGCTGGCGGAGAACGACATCTACAGCCTGATGACATACCACTGGGACAACGGAAATTCGGAAGAGCGACGTGCCGCGGCGGCGTGGCTGCGGCCGAGCCTTGATCGGGTCGAGCCGCAACGCATCCTGGTGTGTCCCGGCGCGCAGAGCGCGATGCTGACGGTCCTGACGTGTCTCGCACGACCAGGCGAGGTGGTGCTCAGCGAGACGCACACCTATCCGGGCATCCGCAGCTTGGCAGCCCAGCTCGGCATCATCCTCGCGGGCGTTGCCACCGACGCGGAAGGCTTCGTTCCGGAGGAGCTGGAACGCGCCTGCCATGCCCTGCAACCACGCATGATCTACTGCACGCCGACCATGCAGAACCCGACCACGGCAACCATGTCGCTCGCCCGGCGACAGGAGGTCGCCGCGATCGCCCAGGCGTATCGCGTGCCGATCCTGGAAGACGACGCCTACGGGCTGTTTCCGAGCGAGCCGCTGCCAGCCCTGGCGCAACTGGCTCCCGATATCGTCTTCCATGTGGCGACCACGGCCAAGGCGCTCAGTCCGGGGTTGCGCGTCGCCTATCTTGTGGCCCCCGTGCGCGGCAGCGTCGAGCGCCTCGGCGCAGGGCTTCGGGGCATGGTGCAGATGAGTTCGGGTCTTCTCAGCGGACTTGTCACGCGCTGGATCCAGAGCGGCGAGGCGGACGCCCTGTTGTCGGGCATCCGCGACGAGTGCATGGCACGACAGGCGATCGTTCTCGAACTGCTGGATGGCGCCGCGATGGCGACACATCCGCAGGCGCCGCATCTCTGGCTCCATCTGCCGCCAGACTGGCGCGCCGATGATTTCGCCAGCTATGGGCGGCGCGACGGTCTTGCGATGGTCTCGGCCGAGACGTTCCATGTCGAGGGCCCGACGATCCAGGCGGTTCGCATTGCCCTTGGTGCGGCACGAACGCGCGAACAGCTGCGAGCGGGCCTCCAGGGGCTTCAGGGCATCTTAAAGCGCCCGCCCCCTTCGATATTCAGGCGCAGCCTGTAATATCGCCAATCGTGACCGCTTGCTCAGCCACGATCGGCTGTTCTCGGATCTGTTTTGACGACTGCGCTGACCCATGCCCCTTTCGCGGTTCTACAACTGGCCGGCTGGTGGGGCGGCAGGCGGCGCGATCGGCCTAGCCGCAGAGCCTGCGCGTCACGATTGTCCCGCCGTGACGATTATACCCGGGCATCGCGAGAACGTGAGCATCCACGCTTAGAAATGATTCGCCCCTGCTTCGGGAGCTTGCCCGCCCGGCGGGCAGCCACTGCATCGTCCGTGGGCGGAACCGCGTCAGCCCGCCGGCAGCGACACTGATTGTCGGAACGGCGCAACGGATTGTCGGGGTCTGTTGTGCGCCAGGCAAGCTTTTGACGCCGGTATTGGCGGCATCGCTTTCCGCGCGGGCTTCCTGCTTACGTGGCGGACCGCAACGGAGGACCACGCTCATGCCGGCCGTCGATAAACCCAGGCACGCCGTAGGTGATCATCTCGTCGACTATGAAGAAAAAGTCTTCGAGGATGTCAAGGCGGAACCGGGCCAGAAGGCCCTGATGACCTTCCATACCGTCGCGTTCGAAGGCTCGATCGGCATCGTCAACCTGCTGCAGGCGACCAGGCTGCAACGCAAGGGATACGAGACCTCGATCCTGCTCTACGGGCCAGGGGTCACGCTGGGCGTGATCCGAGGCTTTCCGCGCCTCGGCGACGAGGCGTTCGCCGGTCACCAGAACTACAACAACCAGATCAAGAAGTTCATCGAGGAAGGCGGCAAGGTGTTTGCCTGCCGCTTCTCGCTGCAGGCGCTTTACGGTCACGGCGAGGCCGCGCTGATCGAGGGAATCCGGCCGATCAACCCGCTTGACGTGCTGGACTGCATGCTGCTGCACCGTCGCGACAACGCGGTCATCATCGATACCTGGACGGTCTGACATGACGACGACGCGCACCGTTCGCGCGGCGGCGGTTCAGCTCTCCCCCGTGCTGGAGAACGCGCATGGCACGGCGGAGAAGGTGATCCGCGGCATCGCCGATGCGGCGCGCGACGGCGTGCGCGTCGTCGTGTTCCCGGAAACGTTCGTTCCGTATTATCCATACTTCTCGTTCGTGCATCCGGCCGCCGCGTTCGGCGCCGAACACATGCGGCTCTACGAGAACGCGCCGACCGTTCCAGGACCACTCACCGACGATATCGCCGCCGCCGCACGGCGGCACGAGATGGTCGTGGTGCTCGGCATCAACGAGCGGGATCATGGCTCGCTCTACAACACGCAGATCGTGTTCGACGCGGACGGCACCATGCTGCTGAAGCGGCGCAAGATCACGCCCACGTTCCACGAGCGCATGATCTGGGGCCAGGGGGACGGTAGCGGCCTGAAGGTCGTCGACAGCGCCGTCGGCCGCATCGGCGCGCTCGCCTGCTGGGAGCACTACAATCCGCTCGCCCGCTACGCGCTGATGGCGCAGCATGAGGAAATCCACGCGAGTCAGTTCCCCGGCTCGATGGTCGGCCCGATCTTCGGCGAGCAGATCGAGGTCACGATCCGCCACCATGCGCTGGAAAGCGGCTGCTTCGTCGTCAACGCGACAGGCTGGCTGACCGACGCGCAGGTGCTGTCGATCACCTCCGATCCCGCCATGCAGGGCGCGCTGCGCGGCGGCTGCTGCTCGGCGATCGTGTCACCGGAAGGGCGGCTTCTGGCCACGCCGCTGCGCGAGGGCGAGGGCATGGTCGTCGCCGATCTCGACATGGCGCTGATCGTCAAGCGCAAGCGGATGATGGACAGCGTCGGTCATTACGCGCGCCCGGAGCTCCTCAGCCTTGTGCTGCGCGACGGCCCGGCCCGGCCGATGACCCGTTCCCAACCCGACAGCACCCGGAGGCACGATGAGCCAGAGCATGATCGACGGGTCGCGATCCTCGACGACGCCGCGCGCACTGCCGCGGCCGCGCCTGCCGACGAGCATGAACGGGGAGGATCTGGCGACCGAGCTGCAGTCGCTCGGTCTGCGGCTGGCTGATCCGGACGCCGGCGCTTCCGGCCGGCGCGGCGGCGCCGGACCGTCCGATCACAAGGCGGTCAGCTTTGGCGGCCGCACCGTCATGGTGCCGATCTATACCGGCAGTGCCGCAAGCTCGCCCTATGCGGCGGCGGCCCCGGATGCGCGCGGCCGCTCGATCCTGACACGCGACGGCACGGTTGTCGGCGAGATCGGCTTCCCTCGGCAGCCGCGCTTCTATGGGCTGCAGACCCTGGACGGCATTCCATACTGGAAGATCGCGGTGCTGCATGGCGCTGACGTGCTCGCGACCACCGTGTTGCAGACCTGCATCCGCTTTAATGATCGGCGCACGTCGTGCCAGTTCTGCGCCATCGGGCAGTCGCTCGCCGCCGGCCGCACGATCGCGCACAAGAGCCCGGCGGAGCTGGCCGAGGTGGCGCGCGCCGCGGTCGCACTCGACGGCGTGCGGCACATGGTCATGACCACCGGCACCCCCAATCTCGACGATCGTGGCGCCGCGGTGCTTTGCGACAGCGCGCGCGCGGTCCGGCGGGCGGTGGACCTGCCGATCCAGGGCCAGTGCGAGCCACCGCGCGATCCGGCCTGGTTCGGCCGGCTGCGGGAAAGCGGCATCGACAGCCTCGGCATGCATCTGGAAGCCGCCACCCAGGCGGTGCGCGCCAGGATCATGCCCGGCAAGGCCACGGTCTCGGTCGAGCGCTACATGGATGCGTTCGCCCAGGCGGTGCCGGTGTTCGGCCGCGGGCAGGTCAGCACCTATATCCTGGCCGGCCTCGGCGACAGCGTCGACGAAATCCTCGCCTTGTCCACGCGGCTGATCGCGCTTGGCGTCTATCCGTTCGTGGTGCCGTTCGTGCCGATCGGCGGCACTCCGCTCGCGATGCATCCCGCGCCCGCTCCCGAGTTCATGTATGCCGTGCTCCGACCGCTCGGCCGGATGCTGCGGGACGCGCGGCTCTTGTCGCACGACATGAAGGCCGGCTGCGGCAAGTGCGGCGCCTGCTCGTCGCTGTCGGCCTACGAGGCGGCATGACGCAGTTCTTCGATCCGCCGGCTCGGCCGTTCCTGCCTGGCGAGTACCGGATCGCGCTCGCCCGCACGGTCTGGGAGAAGGAAGGCCATTACCGCCTGCGCCGCGCCGTGTTCTGCGAGGAGCAGCGGGTGTTCCCCGGCTGCGACCGCGACGCCATCGATGCGGAGGCGATCCCGCTGATCGCCTCGACCTGCGTGCTGGGCGCACCCGATCAGGTGGTGGGCGCCGTGCGGATCCACGAGGCCTCCCCTGGCACCTGGTGGGGTTCGCGCCTGGCGGTGGATACGACGCACCGGGCGATCGGCCGGCTCGGTGCCGAACTGATCCGGCTCGCCGTCAGCACCGCCGCGGCGCGAGGCTGCACCGAGTTCCTGGCTCATGTGCAGGCGCAGAATACGCTGCTGTTCCGCCGCCTGCACTGGGACACGCTGGAGGTGGTCTCGCTGCACGGCCTGCCGCACCACCGCATGCGTGCCACCCTCGCGCACTATCCGCCGCATGGTCAGGTCGAGCAGCGCTTCGTGCGGCCTGTCGTTACGACGCGATCGTCCGTCGCGCTTCAGGCGGCCTGACGATGGGCCATCAGCCGCCCGATCCGTTGACCCCCGGTCCGTGGTGCTCTGACGCCCCGATGCGGATGCTGGTGCACACGCTGCGGGCGGCCAAGGGGTTGGCCCACAAGAGCGATCTGGCGCCGCTGATCGACCGCCTCGGCCTCGGTGACAACGCGATCCGCGTCGGCGACGACTGCGCGGCGATCCCCGATGGTGATGGCTGGTTGCTGCTGGCGATCGAGGGTTTCCTCGGCAGCTTCGTCTCGAGCCAGCCCTGGTTCGCCGGCTGGTGCGGGGTGATGGTCAACGCGAGCGACGTCGCCGCCATGGGCGGACGGCCGATCGCCGTGGTCGACGCGCTCTGGAGCCGCGACCTGCCGGGCGCGGCACCGATCCTCGACGGGATGAGGGCGGCCTGCGAGCGCTACGGCATTCCGCTGGTCGGCGGGCACGGCAACGCACGCCACGACAGCGCGCAGCTCTCGGTCGCCATTCTCGGCCGGGCCAGCCGGCTGCTGACCAGCTTTGACGCCCGGCCTGGCGAGTTGCTGCTCGCGGCGATCGATCTGCGCGGCGCCTATCACGAACCGCATGACTACTGGGATGCGGCGAGCCGCGGCGCCGGCGGCGACCAGCTGCGGGGCGACCTGGCGCTGCTGCCGACGATCGCCGAGGCGGGCCTCAGCCGGGCCGCCAAGGACATCAGCATGGCCGGGCTGGTCGGCACCGCGCTGATGCTGGCGGAATGCTCGAACATCGGCCTCGACATCGAGCCCGGACGGGTGCCGCGTCCCCAGGGCGTTCCGCTCGCGCGCTGGCTGTCGAGCTTCCCCAGCTTCGGCTTCCTGCTGACCGTTCGGCCCGAGGACGCCGATCCGGTGCTGGCGCTGTTCGCGGCGCGCGGCATCGCCTGCGCGACGATCGGGCGCTGCGTCGAGGGCAGCCGCGTTCACCTGCGACAGGATGACGATGTCGCTCTGTTCTGGAATCACAAGGAAGCGGCGCTGATCGGCTGCGGTGCGTCATGAACCCGCGCATCGCCATCCTCGCCCATTCCACCAACCCCCGCGGCGGCGTGGTGCACGCGATGCAGCTCGCCGAAGCGCTGTGCGCCACGGGACACGACGCCACGCTGCTGGCACCAGACGTCACGGGTCGGGGTTTCTTCCGTGCGCCGCGTTGTCCGACCGTGTTGATCCCGGCGCGTCCCGAAGCGGGTCTCGCCGCGATGGTGCAGCGGCGGATCGGCGAGATCGCGGGCTTTCTTTCCGCACCCGGCTCGCCGTCCTTTGACGTCCACCATGCCCAGGATCCGATCACGGCGAACGCGCTGGCCGATCTTTCCCAAGCCGGCCTGATCGGCGGCTTCGTGCGCACCGTGCATCATCTCGAGTGGTTCGACGACCCGCGCCTGGATGCCTGGCAGGCACGCGGCATGAGGGCCGCCGCCCGGATCGGGGTCGTCAGCCGGCTCTGGCAGGATCGCCTGCGCCGGGAGCACGGGCTGGACGCGTGGCTGCTCGGCAACGGCGTGGACACGGAACGCTTCTCGCCGGCCCCGGACGGGCGCGAGGCCGCGTTGCGCCACCGGCTCGGGCTGGACGAGGCCGCACCCGTGATACTCGCACTGGGCGGGATCGAGGCGCGCAAGAACACGCTCGGCACGCTCCGGGGCTTCCTGCGGCTGCGCCAGACGTTTCCCTCGCTGCGGCTTGTGATCGCCGGCGGCGCCACCCTGCTCGACCACACGACCTACCGGGCACGGGTCGAGGCCGCGTTGCGGGCTGTCCCCGATCCAAACGCGGTGGTTCTGGCCGGGATCGTCGCGGATGCCGACATGCCGGCGCTCTACCGGATCGCCGACGTGCTGTGCTGTCCGTCCGTGGTCGAAGGTTTCGGGCTATGCCCGCTGGAGGCGCTGGCCTGCGGCCGGCCAGCCGTGGTTTCCGCGATCGCGCCGTTCACCGAACATTTCGGACCCGACGACGTCTTGTGGACCGACCCGTCCGATCCGGAGGCGATCGCCCATGCGCTGGAAGCGGCGCTGGAGCCGGCGACGTCCCGGTTGTTCCGGCGGCAAGGCCCGGCCGTCGCCCGGCGCTTCCGCTGGGACAGTGTCGCAAAAGCGCATGTGTCCTTCCACAGGCCCGCGCGACCGTCGGCGCGAAACCGGGGAGAGATGCTCCATGCCTGAGATGCAGTTCCGGATTCGCTGGCCGGATGGAAGCGAGGAACTCTGCTATTCGCCGTCGCTGGTGATCGAGGAGCATCTGGCGCCGGGCAGGCGTTATCTGGTCGACACGTTCCTGCGGCACAGCCGCATTGCGCTGACCATCGCCAGCGAGCGGGTGCGGCAGCGCCACGGCTTCCCGTGCTCGCGCGCGCTGGGCCAGCTCGCGGCGCTGGAACAGCGAGCGGCGCGTTTTGCCGACACCGGCAACGCCGAGATCATGGTGCTTGGATTCCTCCGGATCTAACCCCTGCCGGGATGACCGAGATGAACGTTGATCCCGCAGCGGTCCTGCCGGCACGCTGTCTCGTCGCCATCATCGGCGCCGGCCAGGCCGGCCTGGCCTTGAGCTGGCATCTGCGCCGGGCAGGGATCGACCACATCGTGCTGGACCGTGCCGCTCCGGGTCATGCCTGGCGCGAGGAGCGGTGGGACAGCTTCTGCCTGGTGACACCGAACTGGCAATGCCAGCTCCCGGGCCACCCCTACACCGGGAACGACCCGTACGGCTTCATGCCGCGCGACGAGATCGTCACCTATCTCGACGACTTCGTGCGCTCGTTTGATCCTCCGGTGCGCTCGGGGATCGAGGTGACGCGGCTGTCCGGGGCGGAGACTGGCGGCTACGAACTCGACACCAGCGCGGGGCGGCTCGCCGCCGACCAGGTGGTGGTGGCGACCGGCGGCTACCACGACCCGATCGTTCCGTTTTACGCCGCGGCGATCGATCCGGCGATCCGGCAAATCCACTCTTCGGACTACCGCAATCCAGGCAGCCTGCCGCCTGGCTCGGTGCTGGTGGTCGGCAGCGGGCAGTCCGGTGCGCAGATCGCCGAGGACCTGCATCTGGCCGGCCGCCAGGTGCATCTCTGCGTCGGAGCGGCACCCCGCGTGTCGCGTTTCTATCGCGGCAAGGACATCGTCGAATGGCTGCACCTGATGGGCTACTACGACATCCCGGTTGATCGCCATCCGCTGCGCGACGGGGTGCGCGACAAGACCAACCACTACGTCACCGGCCGGGACGGCGGACGCGACATCGACCTGCGCCGTTTCGCCACCGAGGGGATGACGCTGCATGGCGCGCTGGCCGACATCCGTGCCGGATCGGCTCGGTTCCTGGGCGATCTGGCAAGCAACCTCGACGAGGCGGACGCGGTGAACGTCAGCATCAAGCGCTCGATCGACGCGCATATCGAAAAGCACGCGATCGACGCGCCGGCCGAGGCGCCCTACACGCCGCTCTGGCAGCCCGATCCGGGCGCGGCGCTTTCGCTGGACCTGATCCAGGCCGGGATCGGCAGCGTCGTCTGGTGCATCGGCTTCCGGCCGAACTATCGCTGGATTGGCGTGCCGGTGTTCGACGGCGCCGGCCGGCCGGTGCATGCGCGCGGCGTGACCGGACAGCCAGGCTTCTACATGCTGGGCCTGCCGTGGCTGCACACCTGGGGCTCCGGCCGCTTCTCCGGCATCGCGCGCGACGCCGGATTCCTGGCCGAGCGGATCGTGGAGCGGGCGGGATTGCCGCAAGTCGAGCGGCGTCCGGATGCGACGGAATGATCAGGCCTTCGAGCGGCCTGCCCTGGCGTGACCACGCGACCATGACGGCGGCCTGCCGCGCCGATCCGGAGGCTTTCTGGCTGGAGGCCGCGCGCGGCCTCGATTGGCACGTGTCCCCCGCCGCCTCGTTCCGGCTCAAGGAGGACGGCCAGGCCGACTGGTTCGCGGATGGCCGGCTCAACTGCTGCTACAATGCGCTCGATCGCCACGTGCTTTCCGGCCGGGGAAGCCAGGCGGCGCTGATCTGGGAAAACCCGGCTTCGGGAGAATCCGCCTGCCTCAGCTACCATGATCTGCTGGAGCGGGTGTCGCGCTTCGCAGGCGGGCTGCGCGCGCTCGGCGTGGGATTGGGCGACCGGGTGCTCATCAGCATGCCGTCCATCCCCGAGGCCGCCATCGCGATGTTGGCGGTTGCCCGGCTGGGCGCGATCCATGTGTTCACCTTCGCCGGGTTCGCTGGAGCCGAGCTGGCGTCCCGGATCGACGCGACGCGACCGCGCGTGCTGATCTTCTCGAGTTGCGGCTACCAGAACCGACGGCCGGTCGCGCAGGCCGGGCTGGTGGCCGAAGCGCTCGCGATCTGCGGCAACCCTCCGCAGAGCTGTGTCGTGTTGCAGCGCGCGCCTTTGCACGTGCCGACCGTCCCCGGCCGGGACCATGATTTCCTCGCTCTGGCCGCGTCCGCGCCGGTCGACGCCGTGCCGGTGGCGGCGACGCACCCGCTCTACATCCTGCATACCTCGGGCACCACGGGGCGGCCGAAAGGCGTGGTACGCGACCATGGCGGCCATGCGGTCGCCATCGCCCTGTCCATGCCGCTGATCTACGGCATCGGCGCGGGGGACGCGTTCTGCACAAGTTCCGACCTGGGGTGGGTCGTCGGGCATTCATATGCGATCTACGGACCGCTGCTCGTCGGAGCGACTTCGGTGATGGTCGAATGCGGCCATGCCGACGTCCAGATCTTCTGGCGGCTGTGCGATCGGCTGCGCGTGCGCGTGTTCCTGACCGCGCCGAGCCTGCTGCGGCTGATGCGCCAGCAGGATCCCGACGGCACGCGAACGGCGGCAAACGACCTGTCGGCGCTGTCGGCGGTGTTCGTGGCCGGGGAACGGATCGACGATGACACGCTGCGCTGGGTGGAGCGCGCGACTGGACGGCCGGCCTTCGACCACTGGTGGCAGACCGAGACCGGGTGGCCGATCGCTGGCACCTGCCTCGGCTTCGGCTCGCCGCCGACATCCAGGGGAAGGCTGCCCCAGGTCAGCCCCGGCTTTGATCTGGCGGTCCTGGACCAACACGGGCTGCCCGTCGCGGACGAGCAGGCCGGTGAGCTCGTGCTCGGCCTGCCGCTGCCGCCCGGCTGCCTGCGCACGCTATGGGACGACGAGACCGGGTTCCAGCACACCTATCTCGCGACTTTTCCAGGCCACTACCGAACGCTCGACCACGGTGTCAGGATGCCGGACGGAGGGGTGACAGTGCTCGCGCGCACCGATGACGTCATCAAGATCGCCGGCCGGCGCATCGCCGGGAGCGCGATCGAGGACTGCATCATGCGCCATGCGGCCGTCATGGAATGCGCCGTGGTCAGCCAGTCGAATTCGGTGCGCGGCGAGATGCCGTTCGCCTACCTGGTGCTCGACACGACAGCCGCCGTCGATGTCGCCAGGCTGCTGCCGGAACTCAACGGCCTGCTGCGACGGCGGATCGGCGGCTTCATCCGCCTCCGTGGCTTGGCGGTTCTGGAAACGTTGCCGCGGACCCGTTCGGGCAAGGTCGTGCGCCGCGGACTGGCCGCCTGACGGCCCGCGGCCGGTCGCCCTTGTCGCCAGCAGGTTGCCTTGACCCCCAAGCCGACCTCGATCCGATCCATCGCGTCCGACCCCGGTGGAAACCGGCCCCACGGGTCGGATGCCCGCCCCCGTCCTACACGTACAAACCCAACCATACTCGCCGAAGCGCACGGAAAGCCGGGCGGTCGGCGTTGCCCTACGCTGCCGCTTCCAGAAGCCGGCGCAGGCAGGCCCCGGCTCCCTCGGCCTTGATCGAGCGGCGGTAGCCCTCGTAGGACGCGCGGAAGGCGGGGTAGGCGTCGAGCCCCCAGCCGGCGAATACGCCCATGCCGAGCGCCGCGCCAAGGTCGGGGTCGGCCGCGAGCGCGTGATCCTCGGCCGAGACGTGCGGCTCGAACACCGTGAACGCCTCGCCGCGGTCGTCGACGCCGCGCAGGTACTCGGTGAAACACGCGAGCAGGAAGGCAAGCCGCCGGTGATCGGTGCCGTTGGCAAGGACGCCGCGTGTGGTGTCCTGGATGTAGACCGGGAGCTTGGACGCGCCGTCGCCGACGATGCGAAGAAGCTGGTCGCCGATCGCCGGGTTGCCGTAGCGGCGGAGCAGCAGCGCGGCGTAGCCTTCGAGCTCCATGCCGGGGGGCGCCGTCAGCAGCGGCCCGGCATCATGGTCGAAGAACTGGCGCAGCAGGGTCGAGACCATCGCATCTCGCATCGCGATGTGCACGATGCGATGGCCGATCAGCACGCCGGGGAACCCCATCATGTTGTGCGAGCCGTTCAGCATCCGCAGCTTGACCTGCTCGTAGGCGTTCACGTCGGTGGTGAACTGCACGCCCGCAGCCTCGAGGTCGGGGCGGCCGGCGCAGAACCTGTCCTCCAGCACCCATTGGATGAAATCCTCGGCGAACACCGGCGCCGCGTCATCGATGCCGCTCGCCTGGTTCAGCCGCGCGGCGTCGGCGGGCAGGGTCGCGGGCGTGATCCGATCGACCATGCAGGACGGGAACGTGACATGCGCCTCGATCCAGTCGGCGAGCGCCGCGTCGCGCGCGCGGGCGAAGCTCATGATCGCGTTCCTGGCGACGCTCCCGTTGTGCCGCAGATTGTCGCACGACAGCACGGTGAACGGCCCGATCCCGGCATCGCGCCGGCGCCGCAGCGCCTCGGTGATGAAGCCAAAGCTGGTGCGCGGCGCACCGCCCGCGAGGTCGGCCACGACGCCCGGCTCATCGAGCCGGAAACGCCCATCGGCGGCGGTGTTGTAGCCGCCCTCCGTCACCGTCATCGTCACGATGCGTATGGCGGGATCGGCAAGCCGTGCCAGCACCGCCTCCGGATCGGCAGGCGCGTGCAGGTAGTCGATCAGCGAGCCGATCACCCGGATGGTGGGCGCGCCGTCCGGCGGACACTCCGCCAGCGTGTAGAGGCCGGCCTGGTCGCGCAACGCCTCGGCCTTGGCGCGCTCGCGCGCATCGTCGATCAGGCCGATCCCGAGGATGCCCCAACCGCGCTGGTCGGCGCGGCCGAGGAGCCGGTCGAGATAGACCGCCTGATGCGCGCGGTGGAAGTTGCCGACGCTCAGATGCGCGATCCCGGCGGTGATCGTGGCGCGATCATAGGCCGGCCCGATCACGGAGGCGGGAAGCTCGCCGAGCGTGCGCGGCCGAAGCTCGATCATGACGGATCCTTCAAGCGCGTGACTGGTTCGATACGGAACCACGGGAAAGCTTGCAAGACCGCGACAATGCGAGGCTTGTCAACGCGGAACCGCGGCCAACCTGGGCTTGAGGTCACGGGAGCGTGTTCGGATGCGATGGACGCTGCTGGCCGCCATGCTGATGGCGAGCGCTCAGGCGCTGGCCGAGGCCCCTGATGCGATCGTGCTGACAAGCGGCTGGCAGGATGGCGGCAGGATACCGCAGCGTTCCGCGGCACGGCACGAGGCGCAGGGCTGCGACGGCGGCGACCTCTCGCCCGCGGTCACCTGGAGCGGCGTGCCGGACGCGACGCGTAGCCTGGTGCTGACCGTGTTCGACACCGATGCGCGGCGCGGACGCGGGCTGTGGCACTGGATCGTGGCCGATCTGCCACCCACGGTCCCGGGATTGCCCGAGGGTGCCGGGCGCACCGCGCCGCTGCCGGCCGGCGCGCGGCTGCTCGCGACCGATCTTGGCGACGGCGCCTACGATGGGCCGTGTCCGCCGCGAGGCGAGACCCACCACTACGTCCTGGAGCTTCGGGCGCTCGACATCGCGCGTCTGCCGGCGGACGCGACCCGATCCGAGCTCGCGACCCTGTTCCGTCGCCACGTGCTGGCCAAGGCGTCACTGACCGCGCTCTACGCCCTGCCCGGGCGCTGACCCGGCCTCACGCGGCTCCCCCGGCCACGCGCGGCGGCCAGGCCGGCACCCGCCAGATCTCGTCGGCATACTCGCGTATGGCGCGGTCCGAGGAGAACCAGCCCATCGCCGACGTGTTGAGCACCGCCTTGCGCCACCAAATGGCGGGATCGATCCAGTCGGCATCGACCTCGGCCTGCGCCGCGCAGTAGCTGTCGAAATCGGCGGTGACCAGGAACCGGTCATTGACGCGCAGATCATCGATCAGGCCGTGGTAGCGGTCGGGCTCGCTCGGCGAGAACACGCCCGACCGGATTTGATCGAGCACCTCGGCGAGCAGCGGCGACGCGGCGGTCGCGTCGGCGGCGACGCGGTCCAGGCCCCGCCTGCGACGCGTCTCGACCTGCTCGGTGGTGAGCCCGAAGATGAAGATGTTGTCGGCCCCGACATGGTCGCGGATTTCGACATTGGCGCCGTCGAGCGTGCCGATGGTCAGCGCGCCGTTCAGCGCCAGCTTCATGTTGCCGGTGCCGGACGCCTCCATGCCGGCGGTCGAGATCTGCTCCGAGAGGTCGGCGGCCGGGATGATGCGCTCGGCCAGCGTCACGTTGTAGTTCGGCAGGAACACCAGCTTGAGCAGGCCGCGCACCGACGGGTCGCTGTTGACGGTGCGGGCGACATCGTGCGCGAGCTGGATCACCTGCTTGGCCCGCAGGTAGCTCGGCGCCGCCTTGCCGGCGAACACCTTGACCCGGGCGACGTGGTCGCGGGTCGGCTGCGCGCGGATGCGGCCATAGGCGGCGACCGCCTGCAGCACGTTCAGCAACTGCCGCTTGTACTCGTGTATCCGCTTGACCTGGACATCGAACAGGGCGTCCGGATCGACGGTCACGCCGATGTCGCGCCGGATCAGCGCGGCGAGCGCCTCCTTCGACGCCCGGCGCTGCGCCCGGAACGCGTCCCGGAACGCGGGGTCCTCGGCATGCGGCGCGAGGCGCGCGAGCGCCGTCGGATCGGACAGGAAGTCCGGGCCGATCGCGCCTTCGATCAGCGCGGTGAGGCGTTCATTGGCCGAGTAGAGCCAGCGGCGGAAGGTGATGCCGTTGGTCTTGTTGGTGATCCGGCCCGGATAGATCGCGTCGAGGTCGTGGAAGATGGTCTGCGCCATCAGCTTGGAGTGCAGCGCCGAGACGCCGTTGATGCGCCGGCTGCCGGCAAACGCCAGATGGCCCATGCGCACCCGGCGTCCCTGGGTCTCGTCGATCAGCGACACCCCGGCGAGAAAGGCGTCGTCGGTGTGGCCGGCGCGCTTGGCGCGATCGAGATGGGCGTTGTTGATCAGATAGATGATCTGCATGTGCCGTGGCAGCAGGCGCTGCATCAGCGGCACCGGCCACATCTCGAGCGCCTCGGGCAGCAGCGTGTGGTTGGTGTAGTTGAACGCCTCGCCGGTGATCCGCCAGGCGGCGTCCCACGCCAGGCCGTGCTCGTCGACCAGCAGCCGCATCAGCTCGGCGATGCCGATCGCCGGATGGGTGTCGTTGAGCTGGATCACCACCATGTCGGCGAAGGTCGCGATGTCGTTGCCGCGGCCGACATGACGGCGGATCATGTCCTGCAGCGAGGCCGACACGAAGAAGAACTCCTGCCGCAACCGCAGCTCCAGGCCGGCGGCGCTGTCGTCGCTCGGATACAGCACGCGCGAGATCGCCTCCGAGCGCACCCGTTCGGCGAGCGCTCCGACATGGTCGCCGCGGTTGAAGTCCTCGAGCTGGAGCGGCGTCGACGCCCGCGCCGACCACAGCCGCAACGTGTTCACCCAGGCGCCGCCGGCACCGACGATCGGCGTGTCGTAGGCGAGCGCCGACACCGTCTCGGCCGGCCGCCAGCGATAGCTGAGCGCGCCGTCGGCGCCGATCTCCTCCCCGACCGAGCCGCCGAACCCGACCTCGAAGGTAAACTCGGGACGCCGGAACTCCCAGGGGTTGCCGAGCGCCAGCCAGTCCTCGGGCAGCTCCTTCTGCCAGTAGCCGAGCCCGATGGTCTGGCGGAACAGGCCATGCTCGTAGCGTATGCCGTAGCCGTGCGCCGGCACGCCGACGCTCGCCATCGATTCCATGTAGCAGGCGGCGAGCCTGCCGAGACCGCCATTGCCGAGCGCCGCGTCGGGTTCCTCGGCGCGCACCGCCTCGTAGTCGGTGCCGAGGCTGGCCAGCGCCGAGCGCACATCGTCGCGCAGCCCGAGGTTGTGGACGACGTCGGACAGCAGCCGGCCGATCAGGAACTCGAGCGACATGTAGCAGACGCGCTTGGCGGTGCTGCGACGGGTCGAATCGAGCCAGCGATCGATGATCGGGTCGCGCACCGCCATCGCGGTGGCGACGAACCAGTCGCGCGCGCTGGCCGCATGCCGGTGCTTGCCGACCTCGTAGGTGAGCTTCGACAGGATGCGCGCCCGCATCAGGACGGCACCAGGCGACAGCGAGGCGAGGTCGGCCTCGGCATCGTCGCGGGCCGGGTCGTCGATCGGCAGATCCATCATGGCTCCCTCAGGTCAGGCTCGTCGCGCGCGCCCCGGACGCTCGGCCGCGGAAACCGGTCGCGACCACGTAGAGCTCGCTGCTTTCCTTGCGGCTGGCAGGCGGCTTGACGTGCTTGACGCTCCGGAACGCACGCTTGAGCGGGACCAGAAGTTGCCCCTCGGACCCGCCTTGAAACACCTTAGCAACGAAGGCGCCACCCTCGACAAGCGTTTGGCTCGCGATCGCGAACGCGAGCTCGGCCAGCGCCACGATCCGGACGTGGTCGGTCGCGGCGTGGCCGGTGGTGTTTGGCGCCATGTCGGACAACACCAGGTCGGCCGCCCCGCCGAGCTGGAGCGCGAGTGCCGCAGCCATGCCGTCATCGGCGATGTCGCCGGTGACCGCGTGCACGTTCGCGAGCGGCTCG
>CAXTPV010000029.1:0-2119 GCA_964246135.1 uncultured Acetobacteraceae bacterium
GATCTACACGCTGGTGCATCGCATGGCCGCGTCCGGCAAGGCGGTGCTGGTCATCTCGTCAGAACATCTGGAGCTGTTTGGTCTCTGCGACCGCGTGCTGGTGATGGGCGAGGGCGAGTTGCGCGGCGAACTCCAGCCCGCCGAGTACAGCGAGGAGAACCTGCTTTCGCTGGCGATGCGCGGGCAGACCGCGGAGGTGATGTGATCATGGCTGATGGCACGCTCGCGACCCCGGCACCGCTCGAAGGCGAGGCCGCAAGACGCTTTGATCCGGTGGCGGCGTTCCGGCGCTACGGCACCTTCGTGATCTTTCTCCTGATCATCGCCGGCGCCACCTGGCAGTCGCCGGACTTCCTGACGCTGGGCAACGTCATGAACGTGCTGCGGCAGGTGTCGTGGACCGGCATCATGGCGGTCGGCATGCTGTTCGTGATCCTGACCGGCGGCATCGATCTGTCGGTCGGTTCGGTCGCGGCGCTGGGCAGCGTCAGCGCGGCGCTGATGCTGCAGGGGCACGGCACCGTCCTCTCGCTGCTGGCCGCGGTGGCCGCCGGCGCCGGCTGCGGCCTGGTGTCTGGCGTCACCGTCGCCTACCTGCGGCTGCCGCCGTTCGTGATGACGCTGGCGGTGATGACGATCGCGCGCGGCCTCGCGCTGATCCTGTCCGACGGCCAGCCGATCATGCTGGGCGACAACGGCGACACCCTGAACAACTTCGCCAACGGCTTCCTGCTCGGCGTGCCCTACCCGGTGCTGCTGATGGCGCTGGTGTTCGTCGTCGCCGGCGTGGTGCTCGGGCTGACCCGCTTCGGCCGGCTGGTGCAGGCCACCGGCTCCAACATCGAGGCGGTGCGGCTGTCGGGCATCGCGGTGCCGCGCTACGTCCTCGCCGTCTACGTGATCTCCGGCGCGCTGGCGGCGGTCGCCGGCATCATCACAAGCGGGCGTTCCGGGGTCGGCTCGGCGACCGTCGGCGTCGGCGCCGAGCTGCAGGTGATCGCGGCCGTGGTGATCGGCGGCGCCAGCCTGGCGGGCGGCCGCGGCGGCGCCGTCAACACGCTGCTCGGCGTGCTGGTGCTCGGCGTGATCGGCAACATCATGAACCTCGCCGGCGTCCCGGGTTACAGTCAGGACGTGTGCATGGGCGTGATCATCATGATCGCGGTGCTGCTGCAACAGGGATCGCAATGGATGCGTCGCTGACCGCATGCCCGGATCGGTCAGCGTGAGTTCGGGCTGCACGCTCGCGATCGACGTTGGCACCGGCAGCGTACGCGCCGCCCTGGTCGATCGCGACGGCCGCGTCCTGCGCATCGAGAGCCGGGAGCACGAGCAGATCGTGCCGCGCTATGGCTGGTCCGAGCAGCGGCCGGATGACTGGTGGGACGGCGTCGTCGCCGTCGTTCGCCGCCTGATCGAGGCACCGGGCGAGGCGGCGCGCACGATCGAGGCGGTGTGCGTGTGCGGCCAGATGCACGGCACCGTGCTGGTCGATGATGACGGCCGCCCGACACGCGACACCGCGCCGCTGTGGAACGACAAGCGCACGCTGGCGCTGGTCGAGGCGTTCGAGCGCGCCCACGAGCCGGCAAGCTACCTCGCCGACTGCGCCAACACGCCGACCCCGGCCTGGCCGGGCTTTAAGCTGCAATGGCTGCGCGACCACGATCCCGACGCCTATCGCCGCGCCAGCACCGTGCTGATGCCGAAGGATTACGTCAATTTCCGCCTGACCGGCGCGCGCGCGATGGACTGGACCGAGGCGTCCTGCTCGTTCGTCATGGACCCGCGCACCAAGGACTGGTCGGACGCGATGATCGCGCGCCTCGGCCTCGACCGGGCCAAGCTGCCGCCGATCCGCATGCCGCACGAGATCATCGGCCACGTCCTGCCGCGGGCCGCGCGGGCGACCGGCCTGCCGGCCGGCCTGCCGGTGCTGGTGGGCGGTGGCGACTACCCGGTGTCGCTGCTCGGCTCGGGCGCCTGCCGCCCCGGCCTCGCGTCTGACGTGACCGGCACGTCGTGCATCATCACCGCGATCCTGGACCGGCCGATCCTGCACGCGGAGATGTCCAACGTCGCGGTGGCCGACGGCGCCTGGGGCGCCTGCGTGCTGCTG
>CAXTPV010000029.1:2129-11191 GCA_964246135.1 uncultured Acetobacteraceae bacterium
TGTACTGGGTCCGCACCTCTTCCGCGATCTTTGAGAAGCTCTGTGCGATCCCCTTCGTGCGCGCCTCAGGATCGATCTGGCCCCCGGTCGCCCCCACATACAGCGGCAGAATGTTATCCCGCATCTGGAACGGAAGGTGAAGGCGATCCACGAACCCCGATCCCGGAAAGTTGAAGTCGTCCACCAGCGTGGCATAGACCGCGATCTGATTCTGCTGCAGATATTTCACAACGTCCTTATACTTCGCTGTGCTCCCATACTCTTTGCCGTCGCCAATCACATACACAATGCGGCGGCGGCCCCGGCCGGCGCCGACGGTCTGCTGTTCCTGCCCTACCTCACCGGCGAGCGGCTCGGCGCGCACCGCAACGCGCGCGCGCAGTTCTTCGGCATCACCGCGCGGCACGGCCTGCCCCACCTGCATCGCGCGGTGATGGAGGGCGTCGCGTTCTCGGTCGCGCGTCACGTCCGGATCATGGAGGCGGCGTCCGGGCAGCGCATGGAGCGGGTGATCGCATCGAGCGGCGGCGCCAGGAGCCGGTTGTGGCTGGAGATCAAGGCCAGCATCTACGACGTGCCGATCCTGGTGCCCGAAGAGGCGGAGTGCGGCGTGGTCGGCTGCGCCGTGCTGGCCGCGACCGCCACCGGACGCTTCGCCCGCCCGGCCGATGCGGTGTCCGCCCTGGTCCGGCACGGCGAGGAAATCCGGCCCAACCCGGCCTGGACGGAACGCTACGCGCGCATGCTGCCGGTGTTCAACTCGATCTATCGCAACAGCCAGAGCCAGTACGACCTGCTCGACGAACTCGCGCGCTGAGCCACCGGGCCGCGCGGTGCGGCACGGTCTGCTTTACGGAGGATGCCGACCCATGGCCACCCGACTGCCGAGCACCGCGCTCGTGCGACCCGAGACCGGCAGCCTGCAGGGCGCCACCGGACGCTACGAGAAGCGGTTCTCCGACCTGCACGGCCTGTTCCTCGACCAGCCGGCGCTCGATGCGCAAATCCGCGAGACCGGCGACGCCGTCGCCTACGCGGTCGAGGATGTCCGCCCGTCCGACCGGAGCGGCGATCTGATCTTCGGCGTCAGCACGCTGCAGCCTGGCCGCATCGGGTGCGAGTTCCTGATGACGCGCGGCCACATCCACGCCCGGAGCGACCGGCCCGAGATCTATTATTGCCAATCGGGCGAGGGGGTGATGCTGATGGAGCTCGACGATGGCACCACCGAGATCGCCGAGATGCGGCCGCAGGCGATCGTCTACGTCGCCCCGCACTGGATTCATCGCAGCGTCAACACCGGCCCCAACCCGCTGGTCACCGTGTTCTGCTACCCCGCCGATGCCGGCCAGGATTACGAGATCATCGCGCGTGCCGGCGGCATGCGCGACCTGATCGTCGATGACGGCGCCGGCGGCTGGACCCGTGTGCGCAACCCGCGCTACCGCCCGCGCCCTGCCGCCGGAGCCGCGTGAGGTGACCGACCTCGCGGCCGGGATGGCAGCGCTGCTGCGCGCGGCGACCGCGTTCGGGGTGATCCCGGTGGTCGAGGTGGATGGCGTCGCCGAGGCCGACCCGCTCGCCGAGGCGTTGCTGGAGGCGGGCCTCGGCGTCATCGAGGTGACGTTCCGCACCCATGCCGCTTCCGAGGTGATCGCGCGCATCGCCGACCGCTATCCCGACCTGCTGGTCGGCGCGGGAACGGTGATCGGCGCCGAGGACCTGCGTCGCGCGCGGGACGCCGGCGCCCGCTTCGCGCTCGCCCCCGGGCTGAGCGCGCATATGCTGGCCGAGGCGGCCTCGGTCGGGCTGGCCTACGTGCCGGGCGCGATGACGCCGTCCGACCTGCAGGCCGGGATCGAGCAGGGGGTCAGGGTGTTCAAGTTCTTCCCGGCGATGCCGGCCGGCGGCGTCGCGTTCCTGCGCGCGATCGCCGCACCCTTCGGCCTGCACGATCTCGGCTTCATCCCCACCGGTGGCGTCTCGCACACCAACCTCGCGGAGTGGCTGCGCGAGCCCAGGGTGGTGGCGGTGGGCGGCACCTGGATCGCCAGCCGGGCGATGATCCGTGCCGGCGACTGGGCCGGCATCCGCCGCGCCGCCGCCGATGCGGTGCGAACGGCGCGCGCCGTGCGGCAGGCCCCCTGATGGCAGGCATGCAGGCAGCCGAGCGACCGACCCTGCACTTCATCGGCGTGTCGACCGCGCAGTCGTCGATCATGGGCATCTTCCCGCGCTGGGCCGAGGCGCTCGGGCTTGGCGCCTGCGCGATTAACGGCATCGACTTGCCCCTGCACGCGCCCGCGGCGTCGTACCGGGAGGTCGTCTCGTTCATACGCGACGACCCGCGCTCGATGGGCGCGCTGGTGACGGCGCACAAGATCGACCTGCTGCACGCCAGCGCCGACCTGTTTTATGCACTCGACCCGCACGCGACATCGCTGCACGAGGTGAGCTGCCTGTCCAAACGCGACGGCAGGCTGATCGGCCATGCCAAGGACCCGATCTCGGCCGCCCTCGCGCTCGACGAGATCGTGCCGCCAGGCCATTGGTCCGGCACCGGCGGCGAGGCGTTCCTGCTCGGGGCGGGCGGCGCCACCACCGCGATCACCTGGAACCTGATGCGGCCGGGTCGCGATGGACCGCGCCGGATCGTGGTGTCGGACGTGAACGCCGAACGTCTCGACAACCTCCGCCGCTTCCACCAGAGCCTCGGCGGCGAGGTGCCTGTCGACTACGTGCTGTCCGCCTCGGCGGCCCAGAACGACGCCATCCTGCACGCGCGGCCGCAAGGCTCGCTGGTGGTCAACGCGACCGGGCTCGGCAAGGACCGCCCAGGTTCGCCGCTCGGCGCCGAGGCGCGTTTCCCGCATGGCGGCATCGCGTGGGAGCTCAACTACCGTGGCGACCTGCTGTTCCTCGACCGGGCGGAAGGGCAGGCGACGGCCCGCGGCCTTGCCACCCATGATGGCTGGAACTACTTCCTGCACGGCTGGACCCAGGTGATCGCCGAGGTGTTCGCGGTCGCGATCCCCCCCTCCGGCCCGGTGTTCGACACCCTGTCGTCGCTGGCCGGCGGCGCGCCGCGCGCCCGCCGGCAGGCGACGGAGGCGACCGCTTGAGCCGCGTCCTGATCACGCCGCGCTCGCTGACCCGCGACCCGCCCGCGGCGCTAAAGGGTCTGGTCGATGACGGCTACACCCTGGTGTTCAGCCGCCCGGGCGAGACGCCCGACGAGGCGGCGCTGCTCGAATTGCTGCCCGGCTGCGTCGGCTGGCTCGCCGGCGTCGAGCCGGTCAGCCCGCGCGTGCTGGAAGCCGCGACCCAACTCCGGGCGATCAGCCGCAACGGCACCGGCTCTGACAATTTGCCGCTCGAGACCGCCGAGCGCCTCGGCATCAAGGTGCTGCGCGCGGGCGGCGCCAACGCGCGCGGCGTCGCCGAGCTCGCGCTCGGGCTGCTGCTGGCGGCCTCGCGACACCTGCCCGAACAGAGCGCCGCGCTGAAGGCCGGCATCTGGCAGCGGCGGCCGGGGGTCGAGATCGAGAACCGGACGCTCGGGCTGATCGGCGGCGGCGCCGTCGGCCGGAAGGTGGCCGCCTTCGCGCTGGCGCTCGATGCCAGGGTGCGCGTGTTCGATCCCTATCCGGACGCGGGCTTCATGCCGGCGGGCGACTTCGCCTGGTCGTCGCAGGACGAGGTCCTGGCGGCCGCCGAGATGCTGTCGCTGCACTGCCCGATGCCGGCGGATGGCAAACCGGTGCTCGACGCGGCGGCGATCGACCGCCTGCCGGCCGGGTGTCACGTCGTCAACACCGCGCGCGCCGGCCTGGTGGACGAGGCCGCGATGCTGGCGGCGCTCGAGCGCGATCATGTCCGCGTCTACGCGACCGACGTGTTCGCGGTCGAGCCGCCGGCACCATCGGCGCTGCTCGCGCATCCAAGGGTGATCGCGACCCCGCATATCGGCGGGCTCACCGCCGAGAGCGTGCACCGGGCAACCATCGCCGCCGTCGATAACCTGCGCCGCGCGCTGCGTCCCGAGGCGCCTGGGTGATGCGCATCGCGACCCGCGCGCTGCCCGCGGGCCTCGCCGGATGGCTCGGCGAGCCCGCCGACAGCGAAGATGGCGGCCTGGCGCTGGCCTGGCTCGGCCAGGCCGGCTTCCTGCTCCGGACCGGCGACGCGGTCGTGCTGGTCGATCCCTATCTGTCCGATCATCTGGCGGAAAAATACCAGGGCACGACGCTGCCGCATCGCCGCATGATGCCGGCGCCGATCGCGGCCGACGCGATCCCCCGCGTCGATCTGGTGATCTGCACCCACCGGCACGGCGATCACATGGACCCCGGCACGCTGCCGGTTCTCGCGGCGAGACATCCAGGCTGCCTGTTCGTGGTGCCGGCGGCCGAGCTCGCGCACGCCGTGGGGCTCGGCCTGCCGGCCGGCCGGCTGATCCCGGCGGACGCGGGATGCGCGTCGCGGCCGCTGCCCCAGCATGATCTGACCCTGCACCCGGTGGCGGCCGCGCATGAGCACCTGGAGCAGGACGAGCGCGGGCATCACCGTTTCCTCGGCTACGGCATCGAGACCGGCGGCTGCCGCCTCTACCACGGTGGCGATTGCGTTCCCTATCCCGGGCTGGCCGACACGCTGCGCGCGCTGGCGCCCGAGCTGGCGCTGCTGCCGGTGAACGGACGCGACGCGGCGCGTGCCGAGGCGGGCATCCCCGGCAACTTCACGCTGGACGAGGCGATCGCGCTCTGCGCCGAGGCCGGCGTTGCGCACCTGATCCCGCACCATTTCGGCATGTTCGCCTTTAACACCGCCGATCCCGCGCTGATCGACGCGGCGGCATCGGCGGCGGGGGCGCAGGCCGCGTCCGATCGCCGCCCCGACCTCCTGCGACCCGACCCGCGACGGGTTTTCCTGCTGAGCCACGAGGCTCATGATGACGACTGCGAGGTGCCAGCGTCTGGCCGCATGACAGGAGCACGATGACGGCACCGGGCGCCCACACCGTCGCGCGCAGGGTCAGGATCGCGGCCGAGCGCGACCGGCCAGAGCGCGCCGCCGCCGCGCGCAACGTGCTGGAAATGATCCTCGCCCGCCTGCCGGAGCTTCGAAAGTCCGATCGCAGGGTCGCCGAGCACGTGCTGTCCGATCCGCAGGCCGCCCTGGTCGCGACCATCGCCGAGACCGCCCGTCGCGCCGGCGTCAGCGAGCCGACGGTGATGCGGTTTTGCGCAGCACTCGGCTTCGAGGGCTTCCAGGACTTCAAGCTGAAGCTCGCCCACAGCGTGGCGCTCGGGGTGCCTGCGACGCAGTCGGTGCTGGATGCGACCGACACCCCGCAGGCACTGACCGACAAGGTGTTCGACTACACCATGACCAGTCTCGACTGGGCGCGCAGCCAGCTCGATCACCAGGCGGTCGCGCGCGCGATCGACATCCTGGTGAGTGCCAGACGGATCGAGTTCTTCGGCTTCGGCGCGTCCTGGATCGTGGCCGCCGATGCGCAGCAGAAGTTCCCGCTGTTTGGCGTCCCGTGCACGGTGCACACCGACTCGCACCAGCAGTTCATCGCCGCATCGATGATGCGCGACGGCGACGTCGCGGTCGCGATCTCCAACACCGGCCAGACCACCAGCCTGCTCGACGTGGTTCGGGCGGCGCGGGACACCGGGGCGAGCGTGATCGGCATCTCCGGGCGACACGGGCGGATGAGCCGGCTGTGCGACCCGCTGCTGGTGATCGAGACGCTGGAGAACACCGACATCTACACCCCGACCATCTCGCGCCTGGCGGCGCTGGTGCTGGTCGACATCCTGGCGGTCGGGGTCGCGATGCGCCGCGGCACCGATCACCAGCAGCGCGTGGCCGGCATGAAGAAGCGGCTCAGCATCATGCGCTCCGGCGAGGGCTCGACCCGCGACAAGTAGCGTCAGGCCCGGCGCTTGCCGCTACCGTGCCGGGTGGCGCCGGAACGCCGCGAGCGACGCGCGGACGCAGCGTTCGACGTCGGCGATCGGCCAGGGCGAGACGCGGCGCCAGGGCTGGGCGTCGGATCCACGCCGCATGCGGATCGGCATCTCCAGGCTGACGGCAAGCTCGGGCCAGGCACCGAGCGCGTCCAGCAGCGGCCCGAGATCGAGGTCGCCCTCGCCGAACGTTGGATAGGTCCAGCCGCCGGCATCCCGCCGCACCGATTTCAGGTGGAGATGGATGCAGGCGGGGAGCGACGCGACGGCGTCGGCGACCGCGTCCGCGTCGGGGCGGTGAGAGGCGGTGTTGCCGGGATCGGCGTTCAGCCGGACCCATGGCGAGCCGATGCGATCGATCAGCGCGACGCCGTCCGACGCGAGGTCGAGCAGGCTCGGGCGTCCGTCGCCAGGGTTCTCGAGACCGATCACCAGCCCGACAGATGCGGCATGGCGGGCGAGCGGGTCGATGTTGCGGAAGAACCCGGTCTCGTTGCCGCGTATCGCGGCGTTGGTGTTGACCACGGCGGCGCCGAGCCGGGCGGCGAAATCCATCCGCCGCCGGAACACCGCGACCGCGCCGTCGGTGCCAAGATCGATGTGCGAGGAGACGGCGTGGCAGCCGAGGCCGGCGGCTCCGAGCCAGCTCGCATAGCGGGCGGCGTTCGCCTCCGAGAACGCGCTCTCGTCGAACGGATCGGTGTAGCCGACGATGAACGCGGGTTCGACGTGGGTCGCACCGCATCGCGCCAGGCTGTCGAGCATCGCGTCGGGCGCATGGCCGTCGTAAGCAGCCGCCGACACCGAGACGATCCGATCGGTCATCGTGGCACGACCCAGGATGCGATGGCGGGCAGCGATTGGAACAGGCTGAGCCCGCACATCAGGGCAAGCAGCGCCAGGCTCCAGCCGATCACCCGACGCAGGATCGCCGCCTCCTGTCCGACCAGCGACACGGTCGCGGACGCGACGGCGAGGCTCTGCACGCTGATCGCCTTGGCCACGACCCCGCCGGACGAGTTCGAGGCGGCGGCGAGCACGGGTGGGATGCCCAGTTGCCGGGCGGCGACCACCTGGAGATTGCCGAACAGCACGTTCGACGACGAGTCAGACCCCGTCAGCGCCGAACCAATCCAGCCGATCAGCGGGGACGCGAGCGCGAACCCGATCGGGCCGAGGCCGGCGAGCAGAAGCCCCATCGTCCGCGTCTGGCCGGACAGGTTGGACACGAAGGCGAGCGCGAAGATCGCCATCACGGCGATCGCCGCGCGACCGATCTGGCCGGCGGTCCGCCGGTAGGTGCGCCAGGCGAGGCCCGGCGGAATGCGCAGCAACGCGACCGTCAGCAGCCCCGCGACAAGCAGCAGCGTTCCCGTCGTCCCGAGCGGGTCGAGCTTGAAGTCGGTCGCGACCGTGGCACCAGTCGCGAGCCGGACCGCGAGGCCGGGCCACGCGAACGCGATGTGCCCAACATGGAGGTGCGAGGCGACCGCCGGCAGCTGGGCGGCGACGAACACCACGACGATGATGAGGTAGGGCAGCAAGCCGGACATCGTCTCGGCGAGTGCGGCGGGTGCGCGATCCGCATTGGCCGAACGTCTCGCCATCAGCACGACCACGCCTGACGATACCAGCGCCGCGATCACGTCGGCGAGCCGGACCGACACGGCGTTGGACACCACGCACTGCGCGATGCCGAAGCTGAGCCCCGCCGCGAGCGCGATCCCGGCGTGCCTTCGCAGCGCCCGCCAACCATCGACCAGAAACAGCAGGATGAACGGGACCAGGGCCGCGAGCAGCGGCGTCTGACGGCCGATCATCCGGCCGAGCAGGTCCAGTGGCAGCCCGGTCGAGGACGAGAGGGCGACCACCGGCAGCGCCAGCGTGCCGAACGCGACCGGCACCGAATCGGCGATCAGCGCGCAGACGGCGGCCTGCAAAGGCGGCAGTCCGATAGCGACGAGCATGGCGCCGCAGATCGCGACCGGAGCGCCGGCGCCGATCAGCCCCTCGAGCAGGCCGCCAAAGCAGTAGGCGATCAGCAGGGTCTGCACGGGTTCGGGTCCGCCGACCCGCGCGAAGGCGCGACGCAACGCCTCGAAATGACCGCTCGCGACCGTGAGATTATAAATCCAGAGTGCGTTCAGGATCACCCAGACCACGGCCACGAGCCCGAACACCGCGCCGAGCGCCACCATGTCGAGCGCCGGCAACAGCGCCACCCGATAGCCGGCGATGGCGACGATGACTGCGGTCAGCAGCGAAGCCGCGGTCGCGCGCTCGGCGCGCCAGCCGGCCACCCCGAGCAGGAGGAACAGCACCAGGATCGGCAGGGCGGCGATCGCGGCGGACCAGCCGAGCGAGCCGAGGATCGGTGCGGTGATCTGCCGGACCATGGAACGTGCGATCAGTCTCTACTGGATGTGCGAGCCGCCATTGATGTCCCAGGTCGCGCCGGTGACGTAGGAGGTCTCGGGCCGGCAGAGGAACGCGATCACGTCGGCCACGTCCTCCGTATGGCCCGCCCGGCCGACCGGGATTTCGGCGACGAGCCCGGCCTTGCGCTCCGGGTCGAGCTTGCCGGCCGTGATGTCGGTATCGATCAGGCCGGGCGCCACCGCGTTCACGGTGATGCCGTCCGGGCCGACTTCGCGCGCCAGAGCACGGGCAAAGCCGAGCAGCGCCGCCTTGGCCGCCGAGTAGGCGACGCCGCCGAACACGCCGCCGCCACGCTCGGCCGACACCGAGGACAGCATGACGATGCGCCCGAACTTGCGGGTGGCCATGCCTGGCACGATCCGCCGCGTCGCCAGGAAGCTGCCGTGCAGGTTGATCCGCAGCACCCGCTCCCACTCCGCGACCGTGACGTGGGCGAACCGGGTTGGCGAGGTGATGCCGGCATTGTTCACGAG
Source organism: uncultured Acetobacteraceae bacterium (assembly GCA_964246135.1). Classification (GTDB taxonomy): domain Bacteria; phylum Pseudomonadota; class Alphaproteobacteria; order Acetobacterales; family Acetobacteraceae; genus CAXTPV01. The sequence continues at coordinate 11,023 of CAXTPV010000029.1, forward strand.
CGCGCCGATCGGCGGCAGGTCGCGCTCGACCGCACCGATCGCGACGCCGACGGCCTCCTCGTCGGTGACGTCGCAGGCATAGCCACGGGCGGCGACGGCGTGGCGTTGGGCGCCCCCGGCGGGCCCCGCGGCCGCCCCGGGCGGGGGGCGGGGGGGGCGGGCGGGGGGG
>CAXTPV010000029.1:11201-17633 GCA_964246135.1 uncultured Acetobacteraceae bacterium
CCGGGCGGCGACGGCGTGGCGTTGCGCGACGTCGGCGGCCGCCTCGGCGGCGCCGGCAGCGTCGATGTCGAGGATCGCGATGCTCCAGCCCGCGCCGGCAAGCGCGTGGGCCGTGCGCCGGCCGATCCCACGGACCGACGCGGCCCCGGTGATGACAGCCGTGCGAGGGAAATCCGCCATGCTGGAAACCATCTTCAATGTCGACTGTCGACAATGCTACATCTGGCGAAGCGATGCTGTAAACTCCGCCGATGCCCACCCGCTTGTTCCACCCGCTCGAGCGCGACACCCTACGCCAGCGCTGCCTGGCCGCCCTGCGCTCGGCGATCACCGCCGGGCAGTTCCGGCCGGGAGAGCATTTGGCCGAAATCGGGCTCTCGGCCTCGTTTGGCATCAGCCGGGCGACGGTGCGGGAAGCGTTGCGCCATCTCCAGCAGGAGGGGCTGGTGGTCGCGGGGCCGCGCGGCATGCTTCGGGTGCGGCAGCTTGACGAGGCCGAAATCCGCGAGATTTACGGCGTGCGTGCCGCGCTGGAGGCGCTCGCCGCCGAGACGCTGGCGTCCGTCGTCACCCGCGCGCCCGCGGTCGCGGCGCTTGCAGCGGCGGTCGATCGGCTCGGCCGTCTGGAAGGTGACATCGAGGCGCAGGTCGAGGCCGATCTCGCCTTCCACCAGGCGCTCTGCGAGCAGGCCGGCAACCGGACGCTGCTTGCCACCTGGCGCTCGATCGAGGGTCCGATCCGGGTGGCGATCATGCATGCGGGGCCATCGCGCGCGCTCCACAACATGGCGGCCGCCCGGCATCGGCCGATCGTCGACGCGATCGGATCGGGCGACGCCGCGCTCGCGCGACGCGTCCTGTTCGAGCACATGCGAGAGGCCGCCGAGCGCCTGCTGAGCGCGCGAAGGCCGAGCTGAGTGCCTCGCGGTCATGTTTGACGCCGGTCAGTCGCCCGCACGCCGTCACGACCACGCCGCCACGGCGCCTCCACGATAACCAACCATCAACAATTCGGCCCCATCATCAACGAGACGGACCTGGGGCTCGAAGACCGTGGAAAACCCGACCTACATAGCTCTCTCACGTCTCATGGCGCAGCAGCGGACCATGGACGTCACCGCGAACAACATCGCCAACAGCAGCACGCCGGGCTACAAATCAGAGCACGTTCTCTTCAGCGACTGGCTTGTTCCGAGATCGGCGCACCCAGGCACGGGTCAGGACCGGGCCGTCGCCTTCGCCCAGGACCACGCGACGTGGCGTGACCAGAGTGCCGGGTCGATCACCCAGACCGGCGCGCCGCTCGACCTCGCGATGACCGGCAAGGGGTTCTTCTCGGTCCAGACACCGTCGGGCGTCCGGCTGACCAGGGCGGGCCGGTTCACTTTGGGCGCGGACGGCGTTGTCGCTGACGAGAGCGGCAACGCCCTGCTCGATTCCGGCGGCACGCCGATCACCATCAATCCAGGCGACGGCCACATCACGGTCGCGAGCGACGGCAGCCTGAGCACTGATCACGGACAAGTCGCCAAGGTCGGCGTGGTGCAGCCGACGGATCTGAACCGGATCTCGGCCGAAGGCAGCCGGCTGTTTCGCTCGGACTCCGCCACCGCCGCCGTTACCCGCCCCGGGGTCGTCCAAGGTGCGGTCGAGCAGAGCAACGTGTCGCCGATGATCGAGATGTCCGGGATGATGCAGCTGTCGCGTGATTTCCAGCTCATCTCGCAGTTCGTCCAAAGCGAGGCTGACCGTCAGCAATCCTCGATCGACAAGATGACCCAGGAGCCGCAGCCGTAACGACGCGGCTCGTCGCGCTCACACGATCCGAACACCACCAAAGGCGGACCTGACACATGCGCTCACTTGATATCGCTGGCACGGGCATGCAGGCCCAACAGACAAACGTCGAGGTCATATCGAACAACATCGCCAACATGACCACGACCGGATTCAAGCGCAGGCGAGCGGAGTTCCAGGACCTCATCTATCAGAACCTGCGTCGCGTTGGATCAAACAGCTCCGATACCGGAACGATCGTGCCGGCCGGCGCCCAGGTCGGGCTCGGCGTGAAGACCGCGGCCATCTACCGGATCAGCGAGCAGGGCAATTTGCAGCAGACCAGCAACAGCCTTGACATGGCGATCCAGGGCAGTGGCTACTTCCAGGTCAATCTGCCCTCTGGCGACATCGCCTACACGCGTGACGGCACCTTCGGCCTCGCGCCGGACGGGACCATCGTGACCGCCGACGGTTACCCCGTGGCGCCTGGCATCACGGTCCCGCCAAACGCCCAGAGCGTCGCCGTCAACGCGGCGGGTCAGGTGCAGGTCACGATCGCCGGTCAGACGGCACCCCAGTTGATCGGGCAGTTTCAGCTCGCCGTGTTCCCCAACGAGGCGGGCCTCGATGCACAGGGCAGCAACCTCTTTCTTCAGACGTCCGCGTCTGGCGCGCCCGCCACCGGCGTGCCGAGCTCGGCCGGCTTTGGCAACGTGGAGCAGGGCTTTGTCGAAAGCTCGAACGTCAACGTCGTGACCGAGATCACCGACCTGATAACGGCGCAGAGAGCGTATGAAATGAACAGCAAGGTGATCACGGCATCAGACGACATGATGCAGACGTTGACCAACCTGCGGTAATCGACGTGTTCGCGCATCGCCCTGGGCTGTTCGCAGCGGCTGTCGCGATCGTCGCGTCGTGTGGCGCGACGCTCGCGCCGGCGGCGGCGGCCTACCTCAAGCCTCGAAGCGAGATCAGGGGGTCGGTCGTTCATCTCTCCGACCTGTTCAGCGGGCTTGACCCTGGACAGGATTGCGCGCTCGGCAGCGGCCCCGGTCCTGGCGAACACCTCGTGCTCCAGGACGCGCAGCTGCACGCGATCGCGGACGAGTTCGGCGTCGCGTGGGAAGCACGCGCCGGACAGCAGGCGACGGTGATCTACCGCCGAGGTCGACTCCTGACCAAGGCCGAGCTGGCGCAGGAGGTCCGAACGGCGCTGCTTCCAATCGGGTTGCCGGTGGCGAGCGTCGTTGATCTCGTCGGCTTCAGTCCGATCATGGTGGGCTCCGACAGCCGGACCAGCGTGACGGCGGGCGCGCTTGATCAGGCCGGCAAGCATTTCAGCGCGACGTTGCTGATCACCGGCTCCGGTGAGGATGACCGCGATGTTCCGCTCGCGGGAACGATCGACACGCTGGCCAGGGTCGTCGTCACCTCCCGTCAGATCATGGCCGGCGAGACGTTGAGGGAAGCTGATCTCGTCGTCGCGCAGGTCTCGACCGGCGTGATCCGGGGCGACGTTCTCGCAAGCCCCGAGGCCGGTATCGGCCTGCTGGCCCCTCATGGCTTGGCGAAGGGGATTCCGGTCCTGGCGAGTGAGCTCCGCCGCCCTGACCTGATCCGGAGGGGCAGCATCATCCAGATGCGGCTGTCATCGGACGCCATCCAGGTGGTGGCGCAGGGGCGGGCGATCGATTCCGGCTCGCTTGGTGACCGGGTCCGAATGGTCAATCTGACCTCCAAGGCGATCCTGATCGGGACCGTGGTGGCCGCCGATGCCGCTGACGTCGATCCGGACAGCGTGCCGATCGCCGGTCAGGGCACCGCCGGTGACGCAGCGCGGGGACCGTATGGCGGCGGGCAGGGCGCGTTGCTTCGTGCCGGCGCCAACTACGATTATGGCGATCGCTCATGAAGTGGGCACTGGGACTGCTTCTGACGACCACGCTCGCTGGATGCGGCTCGCTGGAGCGACTGTCCAATCTCGGCCGCCCACCGCCGATGACCACCATCCAGGATCCGACACGGGTCGCGTCCTACCGCCCGCTCACGATGCCGATGCCGAACCCCGAGGCGCCCCCCGGGGACGCGGCAAGCCTGTGGCGCACCGGCAGCCGCGCCTTCTTCAAGGATCAGCGTGCCGCCAATGTCGGCGACATCCTGACCGTGCTCGTGAACATCACCGATGCCGCGAATGTCCAGGATGGCACCAACGCAACCCGCAACGGGTCCGAGAACCTGGGCGTTCCCAGCCTGTTCGGCCTGACCTCGAAGGTCAAGCTCCTGGCGGCAGCCACTGGAGGCGCGCTCGTCAACACGAGCAGCGCGAACATCAACACCTCGGTCGGCGTCATCCAGCGCAGCGAGACGGTCACGCTTCGGCTTGCCGGCGTGATCACGCAAGTCCTGCCGAACGGCAACCTCGTGTTGTCCGCGCGGCAGGAGGTACGCGTGAACAGCGAACTGCGTGTCCTGCAAGTCAGCGGCATCGTCAGGCCGCAGGACATCGCGAGCGACAACACGGTGACGCATGACCGATTGGCCGAAGCCCGGATTTCGTACGGTGGCAACGGGCAGCTGACGGACCTTCAAACACCCCGCTACGGACAACAGCTGATGGACGTCCTGCTGCCGTTCTGACGATGACCATCCGTGGCATCATTCAGTCCACCCGATCGACCGACCGCGCGCGACCGGCACGGCCGCGATCATCCCGCGCGATCTCACCCTCCAACGGCAAGCGCCGCGCCGTGCCGGAGGACCGCCTCGGCGGATGCGGAGAAGCAGCCGTTCGGCTCGTGCAGCACCAGCCCGGGCCCGACCCGACCAGGCGTGCGCGCGCCCTTGCGGCCCTGCAGGATCACCAGCTTGGCGGCGACCCCGGCACGTGGCCACAACGGCAGCAGCGCGATGCCGCCGCAGCCAGCGTCCGCAAGCGCCGCACCGGTTTGCGCGTGCAGCGCCGCCGGCACGATCAGGCTGAGCGTCCCGCCTTCCGCCAGCACCGACGCCAGCGCCCGCGTCCAGTCGAGCAGCAGGTTGTCAGACCGCTGTCGCGCGAGCCGCCGGCGCGGATCGGGCGAGGCGGTGTCCGACGCGCCGAACCAGGGCGGGTTGGCGAGCGCGTGGGCGATCGGCGGCAGCCCGCCAGGCAGTATGGGCAGCCGGGTCTCGAGGATGGTCGCTCCCACCAGCCCGTTGCCCGCCAGGTTCGACCGTGCGACCCGGGCCAGGGCGGCGTCCGCCTCGAGCCCGACCAGGGTCATGCGGCCGACCCGCGCGGCGACGCAGAGCAGCGCCGCGCCGGCACCGGTGCCGCCCTCCAGCACCCCTTCGCCCGGCCGCGCCGGAACCGCGGCCGCGAGCAGCACCGGCTCGATCCCGGTGCGATGGCCGTGCGCGAGCTGCCGATAATTGACGCGGCCGCCGAGCAGGGTGCCCGCGGTCGTCGGCTCGCCGCCGTCAGCCGGCTCGTGCGGCGTCACCCTGCCTTGACCCTGTTTGGACGGCGCCGATATGGTCGGACACCCACGACGCGGGCCGGTGCAGCGCAGGAGCAACGATGTGGTCGCCGGCCTGTTCGATCCCGCGGCCAGGGCGCGCCTGTCCGACCCGGTGACGTCCGCAGGCCGCGCGTCGCCGGACGCCCTGCAGTCCCTGACGGATCTGGTGCGGTCGGACCTCGAAGCCTGCAACCGCAGCATCGTCGCCCGGATGGACAGTCCGGTCGAGCTGATCCCGCAGCTCGCGGCCCACATCGTGGCCGCCGGCGGCAAGCGGTTGCGGCCGGTGCTGACGCTGGCCGCGTCGCGGATGTGTGGCTACCCCGCGTTTCCGGACGGAAGTCGTCACGTCGAGCTCGCGGCCTGCGTCGAGTTCATCCACACCGCCACCTTGCTGCATGACGACGTGGTTGACGAGAGCGAGCTTCGCCGCGGCCTGGCCAGCGCCAACGAGGTGTTCGGCAACAAGGCGTCGGTGCTGGTCGGCGATTTCCTGTTCGCCCGCGCGTTCCAGCTGATGACCGCCGATGGCTCGCTCCGGGTGCTCGAAATCCTGTCGCACGCGTCGGCCACCATCGCCGAGGGCGAGGTCCTGCAGCTGGTCACCCAGAACGACCTCTCGACGTCGGAGGCACGCTACCTGGAGGTGGTGCGCGGCAAGACCGCGGCGTTGTTCGCCGCCGCCTGCAGGATCGGCGCGGTGGTCGCCGACCGGCCCGCCGACGAGGAGGCGGCGCTCGACACCTACGGCACCAACCTCGGCATGGCGTTCCAGCTCGCCGACGACGCGCTCGACTACGCGGCGGACCAGGCGGCTTTCGGCAAGGTCGTCGGCGACGATTTCCGCGAGGGCAAGATCACCCTGCCGGTGCTGGCCGCCCATGCCGCCGGCGACGAGGCCGAGCGCGCGTTCTGGCGCCGCACCATCGAGCGCAGCGAGCAGAACGAGAGCGATCTCGACCACGCGTTGACCCTGATCCGCCGCCGCCGCGCGATCGGCTTCACGCTCGACCGCGCGACACGTTTCGCCGCTTCCGCCAAGGCGGCGCTGGCGGTGTTCCCGGCCTCGCCGATCCGCCACCAGCTCGAGGCGGTCGCCGACTACACCGTCAGCCGGGGGCACTAGAGCAGTCTCGCTCAGACTGGAATC
>CAXTPV010000030.1:0-10847 GCA_964246135.1 uncultured Acetobacteraceae bacterium
GCCGTCGATGGTGCCGGCGAGTTCCGCCTCCTCGACCTCGACCTCGCCCCGGAACACGCCGCCCGGTGCCACTGAAAGCTCGGTCGCCCGTATCATCGTCGCCTCGACCGTGCCCTCGACCACCAGACGCTCGGCGTCCTGCACCGAACCCTGAACCGAAATCCCGCGTCCGACGACAAGGGTGCGGCGTTCGGCGCCAGCTTCGCGCGGCGCGGGAGCGGACGGGCGGGCGAGGGCGCCGCCGGGCCGCATCGGCGTCGCCGCCGGCGAGGTGGAGGTCGGAACGGGCGGTCGGTTCATGGCGGGCTCCTGAGGCATGGCGGAAGAGGATGCTGGACGGAATGGGGGCACGCCGAGACCGTTATCGGCGGCCTGACCGCTGCCGGCGCCGCGGCCCCCCGCCGCTGCGGCCGCGGGACCGGACTTGTCTTCGCCGGGCTGCCCGGCGCTCCCCTCGGGTGCATCTTCTGGCTTGCGTCGTTTGAACAAGGGTTCCCCCTTTCTCGCGAGAGACTTGCACCGCCGGCCTCACAGCCAACAAGAACGCCTTACACGCTCGCCAGAACGCGAACAAGCGAGACCTGACGCATCCGTGAACCCGGGCCGCATTTCCTTTGCCGCCTTGCGCCGATCGGGCATCCTCGCTGCGGCATACCGGAGTTCAGCATGACCGCGACGATCGACATCCTCGGTATCGGCAACGCGATCGTCGACGTGCTCGCCGAAACGCCGTCAAGCTTCCTCGCCGCCTGGGGCCTGGTGCCCGGATCGATGGCGCTGATCGACGCCGCCCGTGCCGAGGCGCTGACCGCGGCCTTCGAGGACGAGGCCACCGGTCGCGTCACCATGCAGAGCGGCGGTTCGGTCGCGAACAGCTGCGCCGTCGCCGCCTGTCTCGGGGTCCGCGCCAGCTACATCGGCAAGGTCGCGGATGATGCGCTCGGGCGCGCCTTCCGCGACGACATCGCGCGCGTCGGCGTCAGCTTTGGGACCGGTGTCGCGATGTCGCCCGCGACCGCGCGCTGCCTGATCGCGATCACGCCTGACGGCGAGCGGACGATGAGCACCTTTCTCGGCGCGGCGACGTCGCTCGAGCCCTCCGACCTCGATCACGCGCTGATCGCCTCGGCCTCGATTACCTATCTCGAAGGCTACCTGTTCGATCCGCCGTCGGCGCAGGACGCGTTCCGCCAGGCCGCCGCCATCGCCCGCCGGCATGGACGCCAGGTCGCGCTGTCGCTGTCGGACGCGTTCTGTGTCGAGCGTCACGGCGACGCCTTCCGCGCCTTCGTGCGCGATCACGCCGACATCGTGTTCGCCAACGAGGCCGAGATCACCGCTCTCTACGGCGTGCCGCTCGGCCAGGCGCTCGATCACCTCGCCGCCGAGGTGTCGATCGGGATCGTGACCAGGTCGGCCGAGGGCAGCATCGTGGTCACCGGCGGGCAGGCGCGGCACGTGATCGCCGCCGACCCTGTGGCGATCCTGGACGCCACCGGTGCCGGCGACGCCTATGCCGGCGGCTTTCTCGCGGCGCTGACCCGGGGCCGCTCGCTCACCGAGGCCGGACGCCTCGCCTCGATGGCGGCGTCGCGCACCATCGCCCGGATCGGGGCGCGTCCGGACGCCTCGATCGCGGCGCTGGCCGCGATGCTGGCAACGTGACCCGGCCTCGGCCGGGGTACCGCAGTGTGACGTTCGCCTGACGCGAAAGCTTTTCTCGCACTTCGCGGCCGGGATCACTATCTAGGCCCCATCCTGCTCCGGGGGCCACTTGGCCGGCCCGGCGTTTTCGCACGCATACGACCTTCGGGGCCGCAAGACGATGAACATACGCAACATCGCCATCATCGCGCATGTCGATCATGGCAAGACCACGCTCGTCGACCAGCTGCTGCGTCAGTCGGGGTCGTTCCGCGAGCACCAGCAGGTCGCCGAGCGGGCGATGGATCGCAACGACCTCGAGCGCGAGCGCGGCATCACCATCCTCGCCAAGTGCACCAGCGTCGTCTGGAAGGGCACCCGGCTCAACATCATCGACACCCCTGGCCACGCCGATTTCGGCGGTGAGGTCGAGCGCATCCTCAACATGGTGGACGGCGCCGTCGTGCTGGTCGACGCCGCCGAGGGCGTGCTGCCGCAGACCAAGTTCGTGGTCGGCAAGGCGCTCGCGCGCGGCATCCGGCCGATCGTCGTCGTGAACAAGGTCGATCGCCAGGACGCCCGCCCTGACGAGGTGCACACCGAGGTGTTCGACCTGTTCGCGGCGCTCGACGCGACCGACGAGCAACTCGACTTCCCGATGCTCTACGCGTCCGGCCGCCAGGGTTGGGCCGACGAGGTGCTGGAGGGCGCGCGGCGCGATCTGGCGCCGATGTTCGACCTGATCCTCCGCCACGTGCCGGCGCCCAACGTTAAGCCCGACGCGCCGTTCGCGATGATCGCGTCGATCCTCGATTACGACAACTTCCTCGGCCGGGTGCTGACCGGCCGCGTCGAGCAGGGCCGGGCCAAGCTCAACATGCCGGTCCGCGTGCTGCGTCCCGACGGCTCGGTGGTCGAGCAGGGACGGCTGACCAAGCTGCTGTCGTTCCGCGGCCTCGATCGGGTGCCGGTCGAGGAAGTCGAGGCAGGCGACATCCTCGCCGTCGCCGGCCTCACCGACGCGACCATCCCGGACACCATCGGCGCGCCGGAGCTCGCGACCCCGCTGCCGGCGACCCCGGTCGATCCGCCGACGCTCGCGATGACGTTCCGCATCAACGACAGCCCGCTCGGCGGCCGCGAAGGCAAGAAGGTGACGTCGCGCCAGATACGCGACCGCCTCTATCGCGAGACCGAGGGCAACGTCGCGATCAAGGTGACCGACAGCAACGAGACCGACGCCTTCGAGGTCGCGGGGCGCGGCGAGCTGCAGCTCGGCGTGCTGATCGAGACCATGCGTCGCGAGGGCTTCGAGCTCGGCATCGGCCGCCCGCGCGTGCTGACGCGCCTGAACGAGGAGACCGGTGAGCGCGAGGAGCCGTTCGAGGACGCGCTGGTCGACGTCGACGAGCCTTATTCCGGCATCGTCGTCGAGAAGATGAGCCAGCGTAAGGGCCTGATGCAGGACATGCGGCCGTCGGGCGGGGGCAAGCTCAGGCTGACCTTCCTGATCCCGAGCCGCGGCCTGATCGGCTACCACAACGAATTCCTGACCGACACCCGCGGCACCGGCATCATGAACCGGCTGTTCGCGGGATATCAGCCCTGGGCCGGCCCGATTGAGGGGCGGACCAAGGGCTCGCTGATCTCGTCGGAGAACGGCGAGGCGGTGCAGTATGCGCTGTTCTCGCTCCAGGAGCGCGGCGTGCTGTTCGTCGATCCGGGCGAGAAGGTCTATGTCGGCATGATCCTCGGCGAGCACTCACGGGCCAACGACCTCGAGATCAACCCGATCAAGGAAAAGAAGCTCACCAACATACGCGCTGCCGGCAAGGACGAGGCCCTGCTGCTGACGCCGCCGCGCCGGATGAGCCTGGAGCAGGCGATCGCCTATATCGAGGATGACGAGCTGGTCGAGGTCACGCCGGCGGCGATCAGGCTGCGCAAGCGCCATCTCGATCCGAACGCCCGCAAGCGCGCGGACCGCCGCGCCGAGGCCGAGCTCGCCTGACGCATCCCGCTCCGGAGCCCGCCATGATTCTGCCCGGCCGCGTCGTCATCCGCCGTCACCACGCGCGTTACCACCACACGACCCTGGGCTGACCGGCACCGCTTCCAGACGCCCGGGACTACGGCGGCAAGGATGACCCCGCCGCGTGAGGCCGGCACGCCCCTATGGCTGATGCTGCCGTTCGGTTTCGCGTCCGGGCTGCCGCTGTTCCTGACTAACTTCACGCTGCAGCAATGGCTGTCAGAGAGCCACGTCTCGCTCCGCGCGATCGGCGCGACCGCGCTGATCGGTCTGCCCTACACCCTGAAGTTCCTGTGGGCGCCGGTAGTTGACCGACTTCGGCCGGGGCTCCTCGCTGGCCTCGGCCGCAGGCGCGGCTGGCTCGCGATCATCCAGCCGCTGCTGGCGGTCGCGATCCTGCTGCTCGGGCAGTCCGATCCGCCGCATCGCCTCGCGCTCCTCGCGACGCTGGCGGTCGCCGTGGCCTTCCTCTCGGCGAGCCAGGACATCGTGATCGATGCCTGGCGGATCGAAAGCTTCCCGGAGCGCCGCCAGGGCGAGGCGCTGGCGCTTTACGTCTGGGGTTACCGGATCGCCATCCTGGTGTCGCAGGCGGGCGCATTCATGCTCGCCGGCCGGCTCGGCTGGCACGGCGCCTACGCGGTGATGGCGGCGCTGGCATTGTGCGGCCTGCTGCCGACGCTGCTCGCGCCGCCTGCGCCCGTCGGTGCGCCGGTCGCACGCGGGCTGCGCGGCGCCGTGATCGAGCCGTTCGCCGACTTCCTCGCCCGGCCGCGGGCGGCGACCGTGCTGGCAGTGGTGCTGCTGTTTCAGCTCGGCACCGCGTTCGCCGACAACCTCGCCGCGCCCTTCTACCACTCGCTCGGCTTTGATCGCGCGGCGATCGCGCTGTCGAGCGGCCTGCCGATGCTGGCCGGCGGCGTTGTCGGCGTCGGCGTCGGCGGATTGCTGGTGGCAAGGCTCGGCGCACGCCGGGCACTGCTGCTGAGCGCGGTCGCGCAGATGGCGTCGCTGCTGCTCTACCTGGTGCTCGCCGATCTCGGCGCCAGCCGGGCGCTGCTGGTCGCCAAGGTCTCGCTGGAACAGTTCGCCGAAGGGATGGCGAGCGCTGCCTTCCTCGCCTGGCTGTCCGGCCTCTGCAACGCCGCCTACACCGCGACGCAATACGCGCTGCTGTCCTCGCTCGCGCCGCTCGCCTGGCGCTCGCTCGCGGGGGCGTCGGGCGTGCTCGCAGGACATCTCGGCTGGACTGGCTACTTCACGATGGCGGCTCTCGCCTGCCTGCCGGCGATCTTGCTGCTGCTGACGCTGCGCGAGCCGCCCCGCCCGGCCTGAGGCACCGGCCTCAGGCAAGCTCCCTCATGATGTCGATGAAGGCGCGCAGGCCGGACGGCACGTGGCGGTGGCCGGGATAGTAGAGGAACAGGCCCGGGATCGAGGGACACCACTCGTCGAGCACGGTGACGAGCGCACCGCGCTCGATCCAGGGTCGCGCCGTCCGCTCGGAGACGTAGGCGATGCCGAGACCGGCCGCCGCCGCCTCGGCCATCAGCTCGACATGGTCCAGCATCAGCGCGCCAGGGACATCAACCTCCAGCTCCTGGCCATGGCGGCCGAACTCCCAGCGAAAGATCCGGCCGCTGCGCAGCCGGAAACGAATGCACTCATGCCGCCTGAGGTCGTCCGGCACGTGCGGCGCCCCTCGCCCGGCGAGGTAGGAGGGGGAAGCGACCGCCACGAAGCGGGCTTCGCCGCCGAAGCGCACGGCGATCATGTCCTGCGGCACCGCCTCGCCCAGCCTGACCCCGGCATCGAAGCCCTCGGCCACGATGTCGACCAGCCTGCCCTCGGTCACAAGATCGAGCGCCATCGCCTGGTGGCGGGCGAGAAAGATCGGGATGACGGAGCCCAGCAGCAGCCTCGCCGCGCCCTCGCTGGCGTTGATGCGCAGCGTGCCACTCGGCTCGCCGCGGAACGTCGCGACCTCGTCGAGCGCGAGATCGAGGTCGCGCAGCACCGGCCGCAGGCGCGCGACCAGGTGGGCGCCGGCCTCGGTCGCCGACACGCTGCGCGTGGTCCGGTGCAGCAGGCGCACGCCCAGCCGCGTCTCCAACGCCCGCATCATGTGGCTGAGCGTCGATGGCGACAGCGCGAGCTCGTCGGCGGCCTTGCGGAAGCTGCGATGCGCGACGATCGCCGCCAGCGCGGTAAGGTCGCTGACGGGCGGCCGCTCATTCATGGGCGTTTTTCACCGGGCCGTGCAAAATCGCCGGGATAGTAGCAGGGATCACCTGGTCACAGCTTGCATCCGACACCATCGCGACCCTCGCGGTGGCCGGGAGGACATTGCAGTGACAAAAGCCTGGTTCATCACCGGCACCTCGTCCGGCCTCGGGCGACTGCTGACGGAGAAGCTGCTGGCGCGTGGCGACCGTGTGGCGGCGACGCTGCGCCGGGTGGACGCCCTCGACGACCTCCATGCGCGCTACGGCGACCAATTATGGGTGGCGCCGCTCGACGTCACCGACACCGATGCGGTGCGAGACGTGACCGACCGCGCGTTCGCGGCGCTGGGCCGCATCGATGTTGTCGTGAGCAACGCCGCCTACGGCCGGTTCGGCGCCGCCGAGGAACTGACCGACGAGCAGATCAGGCACCAGATCGACACCAACCTGATCGGCTCAATCCAGGTGATCCGAAGCGCGCTGCCGCACCTGCGTGCGCAAGGCGGCGGCCGCATCCTGCAGGTCTCGTCGGAGGGCGGACAGATCGCCTACCCGAACTTCAGCCTCTATCACGCCAGCAAATGGGCGATCGAGGGCTTCGTCGAGTCGGTCGCGCAAGAGGTGGCGCCGTTCGGGATCGCGTTCACCATCGTCGAGCCGGGCCCCGCACGGACCAGCTTTAGCGCCGGCCTCGTCAGCCCGTCGCCGATGGCGATCTACGACGACACCCCGGCCGGGGAGGTGCGACGCGCGGTTGCTGCCGGCGCGTTCGCGCTCCGCGGTGATCCCGGCAAGATGGTCGACGCGATGATCGCGTCGGCCGACCGCGAGCCGGCACCGCGCCGGCTGCTGCTGGGGCGCGACGCCTACGCCAGGGTGCGCGCGGCGCTGGTCGCGCGGGTCGCGGCCCTGGACGAGCAGAGGGACATCGCGATGTCGACCGAGGCCGACTCCTGAGGACGCCGGCCGCCTGCGTCGCTCAGGCGGTGAGCGTCGCCGCCTGTTGCAGCGCGCCGTCGAGCGCCTTCTGGCGCTGTTCCGCGCCGGTCGCGACGCCCTCGGCGCGGATCACCTCGATCTCGGGCAATCCGAGGAAGCCGAACACCGCGCGCAGGTAGGTTTCCTGGAACTCGAAGGCCGCCGCCGGCGCGCCCGGTCCGTAGAAGCCGCCGCGCGACAGGGCGAGCACCACCCGCTTACCGCCGGCCAGGCCTGCCGGGCCGCGGTCGGTGTAGTGGAACGTCTTGCCGGCGACGATCACCCGATCGAGCCAGCTCTTGAGCTGGCTCGGAACGGTGAAGTTGTACATCGGCACGCCAAGCACCACGATGTCGGCCGCCAGGAACTCGGCCAGCGCCGCGCCGCCGAGCGCAAGGTCCTCCTGCATCGCCTGATCATGCTGCACGTCGGGGCTCTGTCCGGCGAGGTAGGCGCCGGACAGATGCGAGATCGGCGCGGCCGCGAGGTCGCGGCGGATGATCTCGATGCCATCATGCAGGGATGTCATGCGCTTGACGACCGCCGCCGACACCGAGCGGCTGACGGAGTTCTGGCCAAGGATGCTGGAATCGACGTGCAGCAGCTTCATGTGATCATCCCGATGGTTATGGATCGTAACCAGGGCTAAATGAATGACCTCGGACCGCCGGACGCAAGGAGGCACAATGCCTGAACCAAGGCACACGCCTGTCACCACCCCGGTGCTTGACCACGCGAGTGGTGATTGCCGCGCGGTGCGCGACATCCTGTCGCGGGTCGGCGACAAGTGGAGCGTGATGATCGTGATGCTGCTCGGGGCGGGCCCGCGACGCTTCAACGACATCAAGCGCCAGGTCAGCGGCATCTCTCAACGCATGCTGACCCTGACCCTGCGCGGCCTGGAGCGGGACGGCCTGGTGATCCGGACGGTGACGCCGACCAACCCGCCGCGTGTCGACTACGCCCTCACTCCGCTCGGTCGCTCGCTGTGGCGGCCGGTGGAGGTGCTCGGCAACTGGGCCCGCGCCAACCGCGTCGAGGTCGAGCGGGCGCGCCGGATGTTCGACCAGCGGCGCGATGAGAGCGAGATCGTCATCCGCCTGCCTTCGCCTCGATCACGTCGAGCCGGGTGATCCGCGCCGGCCGACGGAGCACGGTGTTCGAGCGTGCGAGCAACGCACGCGCGCCCTCACCGGCCAGATGGCGCTTGCGAGCCGCCTCGTTCGGGAACGTCTCGAAGATCTCGAACATGCGCTTGTTCCGGCGCAATCCGAACCAGGGCAGGGTGCCAGGCTCCACCTCGACGCTGCCACGGATGTCCGAGACCAGTTGCACGACATCCGCCTCGCGTCCGCGGCGCGCCTCAAGCAGGATGTGCAGCCCTTTGGGCAGGGCGCGCGCGCCCTTGCGGCCCGCGAACCGGGCGGCGCCGTGCGGCAGCGCGCGCCACGCCGCGCGCAGGACGAGCGTGAGGCCGATCAGCGTGCCTGCGGTCAGCTTCGGGCGCGACACCGCCGCGGTGTAGAGGCTGGTCTCACGCACCATGCCCGGATAATTGCCGCGCGTCCGCGCCGCCTCGGTCGCGACATCGAGCCCGCTGCGGTCACGCGCGCGATGCGGTTGCCGCCCGCTCTCGGTCCCGGGGATGACGAACCGGGCCATCATCTTGTCGGTCAGGCCGGGTGCGAGATGACCGATCGCGGCCACCAGGCGCGAGCTGCCGCCGATGAACACGTCGCGCATCGGCGTCTCGGCGGCGCGCAGGATGGTGCGCGCCACCACCTCGGGCGCATAGACGATCGGGACATGCTGCGGCTCGGACGCGAGATAGTTCTTGCCGTTCAGGGTGTAGGGCGTGTCGATCGGGCCGGGCTTGACCAGCGTGACCGAGACCGGAGCGCCGACCTCCTCGAGCTCGCTCCGGAACGCCTCGGTGAAGCCCTTCACCGCGTGCTTTGACGCCGAGTAGAACCCCTGCAACGGGATCGCGCGCTCCGACAGCTCGCTGCCGATGTTGATGATCGCGCCGCCACGCGTTCGGAGATGCTGGTCCGCCTCCCGCGTGCCCAGGACCAGGCCCCAGAAGTTCACATCGAACAGACGCCGCATGTCGTCGAGCGGCATGTCGGCGACGCGGCCGAACGCGGTGACGCCGGCATTGTTCACCCAGGTGTCGATGCCGCCGAAAGTCTCGATCGCGCAGGCGGCGAGCTTGGCCACGTCATCGGGATTGGCGACGTCGCCGGCGGCGAACGCCGCCTTGCCACCGCTCGCCCTGATGGCCGCCACGGCGTCCGCGAGCGCGCCCGCGCTGCGTCCGCCAAGCACCACGCTGGCACCGCGCTTGGCCGCCAGCCGGGCGGTGGCCAGCCCGATCCCGGACGAGGCGCCGGTGATCACGATCACCTGGTCGGACACTGGCTTTAACGTCGGTTTCATCGGTTCGCCCTCCGGCCTGCGATGCGGGAACGGAGAACCGCCCGGGTTGTTCCGCGACCAGGCGCGCCTTGACTACGCAGCGTAACGCTCGATTGACAGGTCCTCGTGCTCGATGTTCGGGATGCGGCCGGAGATCAGGTCGCTGATCAGCCGTCCCGAGCCGCAGGACATGGTCCAGCCCAGCGTGCCATGGCCGATGTTGAGCCACAGGTTCTCGTAGCGGCCGGCAGCGCCGATGATCGGCGTGCCGTCGGGCGTGCTCGGCCGCAGCCCGGTCCAGAACTGCGCCTGCGCGAAGTCACACGCGCCCGGGAACAGCGAGCCGACCGAGAGCTCCAGCGTCTCGCGCCGCCCCGGGCGCAGGATCTGGTTGTAGCCCGACAGCTCCGCGGTGCCGCCGGCGCGTATGCGGTCGCCGAGCCGGGTGATCGCGACCTTGTAGGTCTCGTCGGCGACGGTCGACCGTGGCGCGGCATCGGAATCGGTCACCGGCACGGTGATTGAGTAGCCCTTGACCGGATACACCGGCATGTCGATGCCGATGGTGCGCAGCAGTTGGGCGCCGCCGCTGCCGAGCGCGACCAGGTAGGCGTCCCCGGTCGCCATGCCGCGATCGGTGCGCACGCCGGTGATGCGCCCGGCCTCGGTCAGGATCGCCTCGATCGTCGTGCTGTAGCGGAAGCTGACGCCGGAAGCGGCGGAGAGCGCCGCGAGCCGCTGGGTGAACAGGTGCGCGTCGCCCGAGCCGTCGCCCGGCAGGCGTAGGCCGCCTCTGATCGGTGCCTTGGCGAGCGCCGGCTCGTAGCGGGCGCAGCCGGCGGCATCGAGCATCTCGTACGCGACCCCGCTTTCGGCCAGCACTTTTACGTCTTTGAACGCGGCTTCGAGCTGGGCCTCGGTGCGAAACAGCTGGATCAGCCCGGCGGACTGGCCATCATAGTCGATGCCCGTCACCTCGTGCAGGTCGTGCAGGCAGTCGCGGCTATACTCGGCGACGCGCACCATCCGGCCCTTGTTGATGGCGTAGTCGCGCGCGTTGCAGTTGCGCAGCATCATCGCCATCCACCGCCACATCGCGGGGTCGGCACGCGGATAGAAGCGGAACGGCGAGTGCCTGGTCGCCATCCACTTGATGACCTTGAGCGGGATCCCCGGCGCCGCCCATGGCCACGCATAGCCCGGCGACACCTGGCCCGCGTTGGCGAAGCTGGTCTCGAGTGCGGCGCCCTGCTGGCGGTCGACCACCACCACATCGTGTCCGGATTGCGCGAGGTACCATGCCGAGGTGACGCCGACGACGCCGGCACCGAGAACGACCACCCTCATCGCACCACCTCCAGGCTGACCGCGCCCGGCGTCATATGGGGATGGCGGTGGCGCCGGTGGTAGCGCCGGCCGAGCGCGGTTAGGATCTCGTAGCCGATGGTGCCGGCGGCGTCCGCCACGTCGGCGAGCAGGCGACGGGTGCCGAGCAGCTCGACCAGGTCGCCAGGCGCGAGCGCGGCGGCCGCCGGTGCGCTGGCATCGAC
>CAXTPV010000030.1:10857-17199 GCA_964246135.1 uncultured Acetobacteraceae bacterium
AGCTAAAGCCGGCCGTTGAGCGGAAACTGGGGGCCGGGGGGGCGCGCGACCGCGCCGTTACCCCCCCCGGCGCGCCGGACGCGGTCGGGTTCGCCGACGGCGATGGTCGCGATCCGGGTCGGGCCGGACGCCGTGTAGCTCGCGCCGTAGCCGATCGTCGCACCCGCCGGCACGGTGCGGATCTGCATCACCCGCACCTGCAAGGTCGCTGCGACCCGCAATGCCGGCTCGCTCGCGTTCGGCCGCACGCCGTACAGCGCCGCGCCCGGCCGCACCATGTCGAAATGGTAGTCCGGCCCGAGAAAGATGCCTGACGACGCCGCCAGGCTGGCGCGCACCGGGCCCAGCACCGGGGCGAGCCGGGCGCGGGCCGCGGCGAAGCGTTCGAGCTGACGCGCATTAGCCGGATGCGCCGGCGTGTCGGCGCAGGCGAGATGGCTCATCAGCAGCACCGGTGCCAGGCCATCGAGCCGGGCGCTGCCGGTCGCGACCGCCTCGACCTCGTCGGGCGACATCCCGTAGCGCGACATCGCGGTGTCGACCTGCAAGGCGAGCGGCAGCGCCGTCGCGCGCGCGAGCGCCGTCGCGCGCCAGGCGGCGAGCTGCTCGACGCTGTTGATCACCGGCGTGACGCCGGACTCGGCGCAGCGTGCCTCGGTGCCGGCGACCAGGCCGTTCAGCACCAGGATGGCGACGTCGGGCGGCAGAAGCCTGCGCAAGGCCAGCGCCTCGTCGAGCAGGGCGACGAAGAAGGTGCGGCAGCCGGCATTCGCCAGCGCCGGCGCGACCTCGCGCATGCCAAGCCCGTAACCATCGGCCTTGACCACGGCGGCGCACTCGGCGCCCCGGCTGCGCGCCGCGAGATCACGCCAGTTGGCGACGATCGCGCCGAGATCGATCGTCAGGATGGCGGCGGCCAGCCCGGCTGCATCGTCGTGTTGGTCCAAGCGCTGCCCCCAAGCGGCGTCGCGCGATCATGCCATAATCGGCGCTTAGGCATAGGAGCCGGCTTGAACTCCCGATACTTCTGTGGGAACCCGGTGACGATGTTGCGCCACCAATACGATATCGGTGCGCCGAGATGAGCCGACAGCAGCGTCGTTTCGACCAGAAGCAGGCGCGGTCGGGCGCGCCGGCGATGGCGGTCGGGGGGTGGCTGGCGGCCGCCCTGCGACACCACGAGGCCGGTCGATGGCCCGAAGCGGAAACGCTCTACCGTCGGGTCCTCGACGCCGACCCGGCGCATGCCGATGGCCTGCACCTGCTTGGCGTGTTGGCGCATCAGCGCGGAGAGCATGCGCGCGCCGTCGCGCTGATCACGCGCGCGATCGCGGTCGCGCCGCAGGTCGCCGCCTGCCACGCCAATTTGGGCCTGGCGCTGCGGGCGCTGGGCCGGATCGAGGAGGCGATCGCGTGCTACCGGACGGCGCTGGAGTTGACGCCGGCCTTCCCGGAGGCCTGCAACAGTCTCGGCAGCGCGCTCGGCGATCTCGGCCGGCTGGACGAGGCGGTGGCCTGCTTCCGCCGGGCGGCGGCGCTGCGTCCGGACTATCCCGAGGCCCAGAACAACCTCGGCACCGCGCTGCAGGAGCAGGGAAGGATGGCGGACGCGATCACGCGTTACCGCAAGGCGATCGCGCTCAGGCCGGACTACGTGGAGGCGCACGGCAACCTCGCCGACGCGCTGCGCAACCAGGAGCGGCTGGACGAGGCGATCGCCTGCTGCCGTCGGGCGATCGGCCTTCAGCCCGACGCGGCCGAGGCGCACCACAACCTGGCACTCGCGCTGCTGACGCGCGGCGACATGGAGGAAGGCTGGCGCGAATACGAGTGGCGCTGGAAAACGCCGCAGATGGCAGCCGACGCGCCACGCGTGCCGCAGCCGCAATGGCGCGGCGAGGCGGCGCCTGGGCGCACGCTGCTGATCCATGCCGAGCAGGGTTTTGGCGACGCGCTACAGTTCTGCCGCTACGCGACGCTCGCGGCAGCATCCGGGCTGCGGGTGGTGCTGGAGGTGCAGCAATCGCTGGTTCGGCTGCTGAGCACGCTTGCCGGCGTCGAGCGCGTGGTGGCGCGCGGCGCGAAGCGGCCAACGTTTGACCTGCACTGCCCGATGCTGAGCCTGCCGCTCGCACTTGGCACGACGGTCGATACCATCCCGGCGCCCGGGCCCTATCTTCATGCCGACGCATCCGAGGCCGCCGCCTGGCGGACCCGCCTCGGCGCGGACAGGGGCGGTCCGCTCGTCGGGATCGTCTGGGCCGGCGATCCCTGCCTTCACTCCCCCGCCCTGGCGGCGGTCGATCGTCGCCGCTCGCTGGCCCCGGAACAGCTTGCGCCGCTGCTTGAACTGGCCGGTCCGCGCTTCGTCAGCCTGCAGAGGAGCGGCGCCCGCGCGGCGCCCAATCTGAAGTTGCTCGACCTCATGCACGAGGTCGAGGATTTCGCCGACACCGCGGCGCTCATCGCGGGTCTCGACCTGGTGATCTCGGCCGACACCGCGGTTGCCCACCTCGCGGCCGCGATGGGCAAACCGGTCTGGCTGCTGAACCGTTTCGGTCCCTGCTGGCGTTGGCTGCTGGGTCGGCGCGACAGCCCGTGGTATCCGACGTTGCGGCTCTACCGACAGCCCTCGCCGGGCGATTGGGGTGCCGTGATCGCCGAAGTCGCGCGCGACCTCCGCGGTTGGGAGGGGCCTTCAGCGGCTTCAGGGAGGACGGCATGACGGAGCAGGAGGCGACCGGAAGGTTCGACGTCAGCATGACGCCCGAGACCGGGCCGCAGGTCGCGATCGGCAGGATGGCGCTGGCCAAGCAGTTCTTCGGCGGCCTCGAGGCACGCAGCGCCGGCACCATGCTCGCCCTACGCACCGCGACCGAGGGCTCGGCCGGCTACGTCGCGATCGAGACCGTCACCGGCCGGCTCGGCGGCCGTGACGGCGCGTTCGCGCTGCAGCACAGCGGCACGATGGAGCGCGGTACGCCCCGGCTGGTCATCAGCGTCGTGCCTGATTCCGGCGAGGGCGCCCTGACCGGGCTCACCGGCAGCATGACCATTGACCAGACCGGCGGCGACCATCGCTACACGCTGCGCTACTGCCTGCCCGGCTGAGATGGCGATCCTCGCCGGCGGCTACACGATCGACGAGCGGGAGCTGAGCGAGCAGTTCGTGACCGCGTCCGGCCCCGGCGGCCAGAACGTGAACAAGGTCGCGACCGCGGTCGAGCTGCGGTTCGATCTCGCGGGCTCGCCGCTGCCGGACGACGTGAAGCGCCGGCTGGTCACGGCGGCCGGCCGAGCCGTCAACCGCGATGGCGTGCTGGTGATCTTCGCGCAGCGCTTTCGCTCGCAGGATCGCAATCGCGACGACGCCAGGGAGCGCCTGGCGGCGCTGCTGCGTCCGATCCGGCGGCGTCCGACCCGCCCGACCTATGGCAGCCAGCTCCGCCGGCTCGAAGGCAAGAGCCGTCGCGCCGCGATCAAGAAGGGGCGCGGCGACCGGGCGAGCGACTGATCCGCCAGCCTCAGGTTCAGTCAGGCCTCAGGTCCAGTACAGCAGTCGGGCCATCGGCAGCCTTGCCGTCAGCGACGCCTCCAGCGTCGTGCGCAGCTCGTGCATCTGCTCCTTCGGGAACACCCATTTGACCGAGCCGAACTTGGTCCGCTTTTGGGTCCGTGTCGCCGCGTCCATCTCGAGCGTGCTGCCCGGATACCAGCCGGTCAGCACGTCGCGCGATTTCGGGGTAAAGCGGTGGGTGATCAGCTCGGCGGTGAGGTCGAGGCGGTCGACGCCATCGAGCGCCACGGCGATATCGGCGAACAGGCGGTCATAGGCATCGGCCCAGCCCGGCAGGCGCAGGATTGGCGCCACCGTGAGCCCGACCGGATAGCCCGCCAGCGCGACGCACCGCAGCGCGGCGAGCCGGGCCGCCATCCTGGGCGCGCCACCCTCGTGACGCTCCGCGGCCTTGGCGTTGACGGAGAAGCGGATGCGCGTGCGGCGATGATGCGCAAGATCGAGCAGCGGTGTCACGGCATCGAACTTGGTGGTGAAGCGGAGCTGCACCGGCGCGTCCCAGGCGCCGAAATGCGCGATCGTCGCCGCGAGATGGCCGGTCAGGTGCTCGATCGCGAGCGGATCGGTGTAGCAGGAGCACTCGAACGTGGTGCCCTCGGCCGCCCGGGCCGGAGAGGCCGAGGTGACGCGTCCCTGACCGACGGCTGCGGGCAGCTCGGCCAGGATTTCCGGCAGGTTGGCGTAGGCGCGGATGATAGGCGGCCCGGCGAGCGAGCCCGCGAGATAGCAGTAGGCGCAGTGTGCCGGGCAGCCCTCGGCGAGGTCGAACCGCCAGTCGGCGCTGGGCGGGATCGGCTGCAGCCGGCGCCGGCTCGGGCTCGCGGCCACCACCGCCATCGTGGTCTTGGCGTCGCGGTACGTGTCGGGCAGCCCGGACAGCCGATCGGCCGGAAGCCGCACGATGGCGGCACCAAGCGACGCCGCGCGCTCCACCATCGCCGCCCCCTGCGGCCAGGCGAGCGCGCCGGGTGTGACCAGGACATGATGCGGGATCCAGGGACGAAACACTGACCTGATGTCGGGCGGGCGGGCGCCGTGTCGAGTGTGGCCGGCGATCATCACGAAGGCGGAGATCCGTTGGTCAGCGCGGAGATGGGCTTGATCTTGCATCCGGGCGCGGGCTTACTCGTTCCATAAACGCATCGATCGTCGCGTTTGCAACGGGCATGCCTGACCCACCATGATGTTGGCCTTCGCCGAGCGATCTGAGTGTCTTGAGCGGGCGCGACACGGCGTCCTGCCGAGCCGGCACGCCGGCTGACCCGCGTTGAGCGGTATCCTCGACTGGATGTTCGACCCGAGCGGGTTGACGCCGCATGGCTTTTGCCTGCTGTGGCGTCCGGGCCTGATCTGGCTGCACGTCGTCTCCGACGCGCTGATCGGCCTCTCCTACTTCTCGATTCCGCTGGCGCTGGCATGGTTCGTCCGGCGGCGGCGGGACCTCGCCTTCGGCTGGGTCTTCAGCCTGTTCGCGGCGTTCATCGTGGCGTGCGGCACGACGCATGTCCTGGCCGTGGTGACGCTCTGGGAGCCGCTCTACGCGCTGGAGGGTGTGGTCAAGGCGATCACCGCCGCGCTGTCGCTCACCACCGCCATCCTGCTCTGGCCATTGATCCCGCGCGCGCTGTCGCTGCCGTCGTGGGACGACCTCCACCGGGTGAACCGGCAGTTGTCGCAGCGGGTCGCCGAGAGCGAGCGGTCGGCCCGGCTGCTCGGCGACAGCGAGGCACGCTACCGCAGCATCTACAACAAGACCCCGGTGGCGCTGCACATGATCGACACCGGACACCGGTTGAGCGCGGTCAGCGAATACTGGTGCGACCTGCTCGGCTACGCGCGTGAGGATGTGATCGGGCGCTCGATCTACGATTTCATCGCGCCCGACGAGGTGGAGGCGGCAAGAACGCGCGTCGCGGCCGCCTTCGCGGGCGACGTGGTGCGTGACGCGGAGCGGCGCCTTCTTCGCAAGGACGGTGCCCTGGTCGACGTCCTGATCTCGTCGCGTCTCGAGCGCGGCCTCGATCGGCAGCCGGTCGGCCTGCTCAGCGTCGTCACGGACGTGACCGGGCGAAAGGAGATCGAGGCGGCGCTGCGCGAGACCGAGGAGCATTTGCGGGAAGCGCAGAAGATGGAGGCGATCGGCAAGCTGACGGCCGGGCTGGCGCTTGATTTGAACAACATGCTGACGGTGATCGACGGCAACATCGAGATGCTGAAGCGGCGGCTTGCCGAGGATGCCGCCGCGCTGCCGCTGCTCGATGCGGCATTGCAGGCCTCGTACCGCGCCGAGCGGCTGACCGCGCAACTCCTCGCCTTCTCGCGCCAGCAGAGGCTGGATGCGCGGCCGCTCGATGTCGGGCTGGTGATTGATGAGATGAGCGCCCTGCTCTGCCGCGAGGTCGGCGAGGCGATCGCGTTCCGGATCGAACTCAGGGACGCGGAGCGATGGTCGTGCCTCGCCGATCAGGCCCAGCTCGAGGCGGCCCTGCTCCACCTCGTCAACAATGCGGCCCACGCGATCGCCGAGCGAGGCCCGGGCGATGGGGGCGGCGAGGGCGCGATCTCGGTCGTGGTCGAAAACGTCACCGTCTTGGGCGAGCAGCAGACCTGGCTTGCCGATCACGGCGAGGGCACCGCCGCCAACGGCGACTTCGTCCGAATCAGCGTTGTCGATGACGGCAGCGGGATGTCGGACGACGTGCGGCGGCGGGCGCTCGAGCCGTTCTTCACCACGCGGCCGGTGGGCGGCGGCAGCGGCCTCGGCC
>CAXTPV010000031.1:0-9991 GCA_964246135.1 uncultured Acetobacteraceae bacterium
GCCGAGGCCCTGCCCGGGGACAAGGCGGACGTGATCGCCGCGTTGCGCGCGCACGGCCCGGTCGCGATGGTCGGCGACGGCGTCAACGACGCCGCGGCGCTGGCCGCCGCCGATCTGGGCCTGGCGATGGCGACCGGCACCGACGTCGCCGCGGCCGCCGCCGGCATCACCCTGATGCGCGGCGATCCCAGCCTGGTGCCGGCGGCGCTCGACATCGCGGCCCGCACCTTCCGGCGCATCCGCCAGGGCCTGTTCTGGGCGTTCGCCTACAACGCGGTCGGCATCCCGCTGGCCGCCGCCGGACTGCTGAGCCCGGTGGTCGCGGGTGCGGCGATGGCGTTCTCCAGCGTCAGCGTGGTGGGCAGCGCGCTGCTGCTGCGACGCTGGCGGCCGCCGTCGGACACGGGGCCGCATACGAGGGCGGGTGCGGTAGCGGGGTCGTGAACATCGGCGAGGCGGCGACCGCGACCGGGGTCTCGGCCAAGATGATCCGCTACTACGAAGGCGTCGGGCTGATCCGGGCCGCCGAGCGCAGCGGCGCCGGCTACCGCCGCTACGGTCCGGCCGATGTGCAGACGCTGCGCTTCCTCAAACGCGCCCGCAGCCTCGGCTTCTCGGTGGACCAGATGCGCGAGCTGCTGGCGCTCTGGCGCGACGAGAAGCGTGCCAGCGCCGACGTCAAGCGCCTCGCCTTGGCGCATGCGGCAGCGCTCGACGCCAAGGCGCGCGCGATCTCGGAGATGAGCGAGGCACTCCGCCATCTCGCCGAGAGCTGCGACGGCGATCACCGCCCGGGCTGCCCGATCATCGACGACTTGGCGGAGCGGGTGGCGCTCGCGCGCGGGCCGCGAGCGCCCACGGTGCGGGGCCGCGACGGGACGGCGCCTGATGCCGCCTGATCTGTTTGATGGTCTCGCGGTCGCGTCGCTCGTCGTCGCGTTCGCCTGCGCGGCGGTGATCGTCGCTGACATGGTCCGGCGACCGCAGCGGATGGCGATCATGGGCCTGCTGGACGATGGGGCGGCCACCGGCACATGGGGAAGCAGGCGAGAAGCCGTTCTGGCAGCAGGCTTTCGTCGGCGCCACCCATCGCGGCGCCGGCTGCACGCTCGGCGACATCCTGGCGGAGTTCGGCGTGTTCTTCGCCGGCTTGGCTTTGCTCGGGGGCGCCTTTCCGACGGAGATCGCCTGCGATTTCGTCCTCGCCTAACCTGCTCGGGCTGGTGTTCCAGCATGTCAGCATCGTGCCGATGCGCGATCTCAGCCCCGGCGAGGGCATCCGGCAGGCGGCTTGGGCCGACACGTTGTCGCTCGTCGCCTTCTAGGGGGGATTGTTCGCCTGGATGGCGCTGATGCGGTTCGTGCTGTTCCGGCCGGCGTTGCACGCCAACCAGCCGGAGTACTGGTTCATGATGCGGATCGGCATGGCGATCGGGTTCCTGACCTCCTACCCGGTCAATCGCTGACCGCTGGGGCGAGGGATCAAGGAAGCGATGTCGGTCACGCCCGGATCACGCGATCGTCACCGCGCCTTGCCACGCGGGAAGCCGGTTTGGTGGCGGGAGGCGCGTGCCTGGCGTGCGTCGAGGAGTGCCTGCGCTGTCACAGCACCTGCCTCGGCATGGCGATGACCCACTGCCTGGAGGCCGGCGGCAAGCATGTCGAGCCGGAGCATTTCCGATTGATGCTGGCCTGCGCCGAAATGTGCCGGAATTCGGCCAACATGATGCTGATCGGGACCCGCCATCACATGCACACCTGCCGCGAGTGCGCCGAGATTTGCGAGGAATGTGCGAACAGCTGCGAGCGGGTCGGCGACATGGAGGCGTGCGTGGCGCAGTGCCGGCGCTGCGCCGCGCGTTGCCGCGAGATGGCGGCCTGAGATCGACTTGCAGGGACGTGTCACCCTTGGCGCCGCCATGGCACTCATGTTGCTGGGGTCGGCGAACGCCGCTTCCGGTGACTACCGCTTCGAGCTGGTCGGGCATCCGGTCGTCTCGGGCGGCAACGACATCATCCGGGTGCGATTGATCCATCTTCCCGATGCCAAGCCGGTATCGGGGACGCCCATCCTCGAGAGCCGGATGGACATGCAACCGGTCGGCATGGCCACGATGACGGCACCCGTCGCCACCCTTCCCGGCTCGGACGGGTTCTACGTGTTCGAGGTCTCGCCTGTGATGGCGGGCAGGTGGGCGCTCCATCTGACGGCCAAGGTGCAAGGTGGGCACCAGACGATTCGCCAGACCCTCCTTGTCGACCTGTCGCGGTGACGCGGAGCGATCGGTAAGCCGGGTTCTGGTCGCGGGCGGGACGCTTGCCCGATCGGGAATGATCTCGCACGGTGCGCCGCCAACGGGTTGGGACATCAGGGTGAGCATACGGGGACTTCGGCTTGCGCTCTGCGCGACCCTCGCGTGGATGCCGGCGCATGGGTGGGCGGCGTCGGCCAAGCCCGCTCCGGGGGCGACACCGGCCATCACCGCCAAGCCAGCCGACGGACGCTACTTCCAGCCCGAGGAGGTCCGGACCACTGGCGCGGTGACGGTGGGCGGCCAGCCAGTGGCCTACCAGGCGATCGCCGGCACCATCGTGGTGCATCCCAAGGACTGGGACGACGTGCCGACGCTCAGCGTGCAGCCGGCACGACCCCCTGGCGAGGAGGCCGAAGGCGGCGAGAAGAACCCGTCGGCGGAGGCGTCGATGTTCTTCGTCGCGTACCTCAAGCAGGGCGTCACCCCGGAGACGCGGCCGCTCACATTCCTCTACAACGGTGGCCCGGGATCGTCCTCGGTCTGGCTGCACATGGGCGCGTTCGGGCCGCGCCGGGTGCTGACGCGCGACGCCGAGCACTCGCCGGCGGCGCCTTACCAGCTGGTGAACAACGACCAGAGCCTGCTCGACGCGTCCGACCTCGTGTTCGTCGACGCGCCCGGCACCGGGTTCTCGCGCATCGCCGGCAAGGACAAGGAACAGGCGTTCTACGGCGTCGATGCCGACGCGCACGCGTTCGCCGACTTCATCACCAGCTTCCTCAGCCGCTACGGCCGCTGGAACTCGCCGAAATACCTGTTCGGCGAGAGCTACGGCACCACCCGCTCGGCGGTGCTGGCGAACCTGCTCGAGACCGATCGCGCGGTCGACTTCAACGGCGTGATCCTGCTGTCGCAGATCCTCAATTTCGGCCTGTCGGCGGATGGCGCGGAAGGCGATCCGGGCATCGACCTGCCCTACGTGCTGACGCTGCCGACCTACGCCGCGACCGCCTGGTATCACAAGCTGCTGTCGCCGATGCCGCCGGACCTGCCGAGCTTCCTGAACCAGGTCGAGCATTTCGCGACCACGGATTACGCGCAGGCGTTGCAGCAGGGCGCGGCGCTGTCGGACGCCGACCGGCAGTCGATCATCGGCGAGCTGCACCGCGACACCAGCCTGCCCGTCGACTATATCGGGCACGCCAATCTGCGGATCGAAGGCGGCGAGTTCGAGCACGCCTTGCAGGCAGGAGGGGATGTCACGACCGGCCGGCTCGACAGCCGCTTCTCCGGCCCGAGCATGGACCCGCTGAGCAAGGAGTCCGACTACGACCCGCAATCGGCGGCGATCTCGTCGGCCTATGTCAGCACGTTCAACGACTACGTGCGCCGCACGCTGCATTTCGGCGCCGATCGGACCTACAAGCCCGAGATCGACGTGGAAAAGAGCTGGACGTTCAAGCACGCGCCGCCGAACGGCGGCGGCGACGGCTCGGGACAGGCGGTCAACGTGATGCCGGATTTGGCCAGCGCGCTGAAATACAACCCCGGACTGCGCGTCATGCTCAACGCCGGCTATTTCGACTTGGCGACGCCGTTCTTCGAGGGCGTCTACGAGATGCACCACCTGCCGATGCCGCGATCGCTGCAAGGCAACATCGAGTTCAAGTTCTATCAGTCGGGCCACATGGTCTATGCTCATCAGGCGGCGCTGCAGCAGCTGCACGACAACGTGGCAGACTTCATCAGGCGGACCGACAATCTGCCGGGCAAGTGAGTGCAGCCAACAGGGATTGGGAAAACGATGGACTATCGCGTTCTGGGCCGTTCGGGGCTCAAGGTTTCGACGATCACGCTTGGCACCATGACGTGGGGCGGCCAGGGGGTGTTCGCGAAGGTGGGCAATCTCGGGGTCGCCGAGGCGCGGCGTCAGGTCGATCTCTGCCTCGATGCCGGCGTCAACCTGATCGACACCGCCAACATGTATTCGGCCGGTGCGTCCGAGGAGATCGTCGGCGAGGTGCTGCAAGGCGGCCGTCCGGGCGTGCTCGTCGCGACCAAGGCGCGGTTCAAGATGGGCGACGGCCCGAACGATGCCGGGCTGTCGCGGCACCATCTGATCGCCGCCTGCGAGGCGAGCCTGCGTCGGCTGCGGCGGGACGCGATCGACCTCTACCAGGTGCACCAGTGGGACGGCACCACGCCGCTCGAGGAGACGATGGAGGCACTCGACCGGCTCGTCGCGCACGGCAAGGTCCGCTATGTCGGCTGCTCGAACTACTCCGGCTGGCACCTGATGAAGGCGCTCGGGATCGCGGACCGCGCCGGGCGGCAGCGCTTCGTCAGCCAGCAGATCCACTACACGATCGAGGCGCGCGAAGCGGAGTACGAGCTGGTGCCGATCTCGATCGACCAGGGGCTCGGCATCCTGGTCTGGAGCCCGCTGGCCGGCGGCCTGCTGTCGGGCAAGCACCGGCGCAACCAGGCGGCGCCCGAGGGCACGCGCCAGCTCGCCGGCTGGTCGGAGCCGCCGATCCGCGACGAGGACCGGCTGTGGACGATCGTGGAGCTTCTGGTCGAGATCGGGCAGGCGCGCGGGGTGTCGGCGGCTCAGGTGAACCTCGCCTGGACGCTGGGGCGCCAGGCGGTCACGTCACTGATCATCGGCGGCCGCACCGAGGCGCAGATCAAGGACAATCTCGGCGCCGCCGATCTCGTGCTGACCGCGGACGAGCGCGCGCGGCTCGATGCGGCGAGCGCGCCACCGATCCTGTATCCGTATTGGCACCAGATGCAATCGGCGAGCGAGCGGCTTGGGGCGGCGGATTTGTCGCTGCTCGGGCCGCATCTTTGACGTGGAAGATTGGGGGCGCTGCCCCACAAGCGCGGATATAAGGAAGGCCAGGGTTTTACCCCTGGACCCCATCAAAGGCGGAGCCTTTGAAATCCAATTCATCTGTTGGTTCCGAGCTTCTCCCTTGAAGATCGTCGGCATATGATAGCCCGCCCGTGCGGAACGACGAAACGAAAGGATTTCAAAGGCTCCGCCTTTGATGGGGTAAAGGGGCAAAGCCCCTTGGCGTCTTACAACAGCGCACATAGGGCGCCGATCGAGAGGGTGGTGCCCCGTACGGGATTCGAACCCGTGTACCCGCCGTGAAAGGGCGGTGTCCTGGGCCACTAGACGAACGGGACGGCCTCCCGTTCGGTAGCCGCCGCCCTGGCGAGGGTCAAGTGTCGCGCCGGCGTCGGCCCGGGCGCGCCCGCATGCCTTGCCGCCACCAGCAGGTAGACCGCCGGCACCACGAACAGCGTGAACAGGGTGCCGATGCCGAGCCCGCTCGCGATCACCAGGCCCATCACGAAGCGTGACGCGGCGCCGGCGCCGGTCGCCAGCACCAGCGGCATCACGCCCAGCACCATCGCCGCCGTCGTCATCAGGATCGGCCGCAGCCGCAGCGTCGCCGCGTGCAGCACGGCGTCGCGCTTGGCAAGGCCCCGCTTCTGCTGCTCGTTGGCGACCTCGACGATCAGGATGCCGTGCTTGCTGATCAGGCCGGCGAGCGTCACCAGCCCGATCTCGCTGTAGAGGTTCACCGTGGCACCGCCGACGCCGAGCCAGACGAACAGCAACGCGCCGGCGATCGACATCGGCACCGAGACCAGGATCACCAGCGGGTCGCGGAAGCTCTCGAACAGCGCCGCGAGTGCGAGGTAGATGATCACCACCGCGAAGCCTGCGCTCGGCAGGAACGAGCCCGCTTCGGCCACGTATTCGCGCAGCGGCCCGGACACGTCGGTCGCGAACCCGGACGGCAGATCGGCGCGGGCAAGCGCCTGCAGCGAATGATACGCGGCCTCGACGGTCACGCCCGGGCGCGGGATGCCGCTCAGCGTCACCGAGTTCAGCTGCTGGAAGTGGTTGATCTGCTCGGGCACGACCTGACGCGACAGGGTGGCGACGCTGCCGAGGCGGATCGGCACGCCGCCGATGTTGGCGATCGGGTAGCCGAGGATCTGGCTCGCGTTCAGCCGCTGGCCTCGCACCACCAGCGGCAGCACGCGGTAGGAGCGCTGCTGCAGGCTGAAGTAGTTCACGAAGTTGCCGCCAAGCATCCAGTTCAGGCCGTTGCTGACGGTGGCCACGTCAAGTCCGAGTTCGGCGATGCGGTTGCGGTCGAGCTCGACGGTGTATTGCGGCTGGTCGATCTTGAGGTCCTTGTCGATGTAGGCGAACAGCCCGCCGCTTCTCGCATCGGCGAGCACGCGGTCGCTGACCGCCGCCAGCGTGCCGACGGCGCCGCTGCCCTCGATCACGAACTGCACCGGCAGGCCCTGCGCGCCCGGCAGCGACGGCGGCTGGAACGCCGCGAGCTCAAGCCCCGCGACGTGGTTCATCGCGGCCTGCAACTCGACCTGGATGTCGGTCGCGCTGCGTCGGCGCTGGTTCCACGGCCGCAGCACCACGCCCTCGCTGATCTGGCCGGGGACGTCGACGTTCCACCAGCCCTTGGCCTCGGGGATGGAACGGAGCGTCGCCAGGATTTGCGGATCGTACAGCATCAGCTGGTCGAGGTCGGCATCGGCCGCGGACTGGCCGTTGACGATGATGGTGCCGGCATCCTCCTGCGGCGCGAGCTCGTGGCCCGCGCCCTCGAACAGGAACGGGATCGCGGTCAGGATCGCGAGACCGACCAGGATCGCCGCCGGCCAGACATCGAGCACGCGCGCGAGCAGCGACGCGTAGGCCGACTGCATGGCGTGCAGCAGGCGGTCGCTGAGCCCGGTCAGGGCGCCCCCTCGGCGTCCGGCGCGGACGTGAGGTCGCAGCAGGCGGGCGCACATCATCGGCGACAGCGTCAGCGCCAAGGCCGCCGACACCGTGACCGCGGCCGCGAGCGTGAAGGCGAACTCGGTGAACAGCGCGCCGGTCAGGCCGTGCTGCAACCCGACCGGCAAATAGGCCGCGATCAGCACCGCCGTCATCGCGATGATCGGGCCGCCGAGCTCGCGACCGGCCAGCACCGCGCTCTGGGTGGGCGCGACGCCGTCGGCCAGATGGCGGTTGACGTTTTCCACGATGATGATGGCGTCATCGACGACCAATCCGATCGCCAGCACCAGTGCCAGCAGGGTCAGCAGGTTGATCGAGAAGCCGAGCACCGTCATCAGCGCGAAGGTGCCGATCAGCGACAGCGGGATCGTCACCAGCGGGATCAGCACCGAACGGAACGAGCCGAGAAACAGGAAGATGACGCAGGCGACGATGGCGAGCGCCTCGGCGAGCGACGTCAGCATCTCGTGTCGCGACGCGCGGACGAAGTCGGCGCCGTTGTAGTCGACATGGATGGTGATCCCGGGCGGCAGCTGCGATTGCATCCGGTCGATCGCGGCGGTGAGGCCACGCACGGTGTCGAGCAGGTTGGCGGTCGGGGTGATGTTGACGTCGATGAAGGCGCCGCCACCCGACGGCGTGTTGAGGTTGAAGTTGGTGCTGTCGGAGCCGAACTCGACGCGCGCCACGTCGCCGAGGCGGACCAGGGCGCTGCCGGAGTTGCGTATCACCAGGCGGCGGAACTCGTCCTCGGTGTGCAGGCCGCTGTTGACCGCGAGGTTGACGAAGGTCATGCCGCCGAGCGTCGCGCCGAGACCGGTGACGAAGTCGTTGTTGGTGAGCGCGTTGACGGCGTCGGTCGCGGTCATCCCGTAGGCCGCGAGCTTGCCGGCGTCGAACCAGACGCGTAGCGCGATCTTGTCCTGCACCTCGTTGAAGACCTTCTGCACGCCCGGCACCGATTGCAGCTGCGGCATCACCACGCGCGACGCGTAGTCGGCGGTCTGCGCGACCCCGAGCGTCCGGCTCGACACCGAAACCTCCATCGCCGCGCGGGTGTTGTTGGAGATCGTGATGATCGGCGGCTGGAATCCGACCGGCAGCAGCGCGGTGGCGCCGTTGACGTAGGATTGCACCTCGGCGAGCGCCTTGTTCGGGTCCTGGTTGAGCTTTAGCGTGAGAGTGATCGTGCTGGTGCTGGTCTGGCTGACCGAGCTCACGGTGTCGACGCCCTCGGTGGCGGCGACCGCGTTCTCGATCGGCGCGGTGATGAAGCCGGCAATGGTCTCGGCATCGACGCCGTAGTCGAAGGTCTGGATTTGGATCGTCGCGCTGACGGTGGTCGGGAATTGCTGCACCGGCAGCGACAGCTCGGCGCGCAACCCCGCGACCAGGATCAGCACGCTGACCACGATCGACAGCACCGGCCGGCGGATGAACAGGTCGGTGAGACGCACGGCGCTACTCCTCGGCCGGATGCGGGTCGGCGCTGGCATCGACCGCGACCGCGTTGTTCACGATCACCGGGGTGCCCTCGTGCAGCTTGAGCTGGCCCGCGGTCACCACCGTCTCGCCGCCGCGCAGGCCCGACGTGATCGCGACCTGCTCGCCACGGGTGTCGCCCAGCGTCACCAGCGCCTGATGCGCCATCAGCGCGCCGCCACGGCCGCGGGCAAGCACGAACACGGTGCTGCCATAGGTCGCGTAGGTGATCGCCGCCTGCGGCAGGGTGACCCGGTGCGCGACCGCGCCGGCATCGAGGCGGATCAGCGCGAACATGCCCGGCAGCAGGGCGTGATCATGGTTGTCGACCAGGGCGCGCACCTGCGCGGTGCGGCTCGCCTGGTCGACGCGCGGCGCGATCGCGACGATGCGGCCGGCGAAGTCGCGCCCCGGAAAGGTGTCGACCGTCACGTGCGCGACGTCGCCGTTGGCGATGCCGGCGAGCTCCCCCTGCGGCAAATAGAAATCGGCGTAGATCGGATCGAGCGATTGCAGCGTCACGATCGCGGTCCCCGACGGCAGGTATTGGCCAAGATCGACCTGCCTGAGGCCCAGCCTGCCGTCGAACGGGGCGCGCACCGTCTTTTCGTCGATCAGCGCCTGCTCGGCCACGACCTGGGCGCGGTCGGCGTCGAGCGTCGCGTGATCGGCGTCGACGATGGAGCGGCTGACCGCCTGCGCCGCCGCCTCGCGGCCGTCGCGCGCGAGGTTGATCGCGGCGAGGTCGGACGCCGCCTTCAGCTGCGCGAGGCGCCCCGGCTCGTCGTTCAGGCGCAGCCGCAGCAGGATGGTGCCCGCTTTGACCTCGTCCCCGGACCGAAACGAGATCGCATCGACGATGCCGGCGGTCTCGGCCGCGAGGTCGGCGCCGCGCTCGGCGCGGAGGTTGCCGGTGGCGTCGAGATGCGCGCGCCAGTCCTGGCGCTCCGCGATAATGGTCGACACCGTCTGCGGCGGCTCGGCGGCGACCGTCGTGGCGGTCGCGGCGGGGGCGCGCCTGATCGCGGGGGAGTGCCGCAGGATCGCGGCCGCGATGATCACGGCGGCGAGCAGGAGGGCGGCGAGGAGGCGACGCTTCATGCGGATTGCCTGTGGTTTAAGGAAGGCCAGGGCGCTGTTCCATGGGCGCTACCGTAAGAAGCCAAGGGGCTTTGCCCCATCGATCCGCTTCACGGCTCGAAATCCATTCGTTTTCTCGCTTCGACGCGGAAGGATGATCGTACGCCGACGATTTTCCACGGAGAAACTCGGTGATGACAGATGAATTGGATTTCAAAGGCTTCGCCTTTGATGGGATCGAGCCGTGAAGCGGATCGATGGGGCAAAGCCCCTTGCCTTTCTTCGCGCTTATCGGGCGCTGCCCTTGACCCCTCGGGAGCACTCGCATCACGAGGCGCCC
>CAXTPV010000031.1:10015-14561 GCA_964246135.1 uncultured Acetobacteraceae bacterium
GGCGGTGGCGGCGGCAGGTCTTGGCGGTTCCACCAGCCGCCGCCTAGCGCCACCAGCAGCGACGCGCTGTCGGCGTAGCGGGCGGCCTCGGCGCGGACCAGCGCGATCGCGGCGGTCTGGTAGCTGATCTCGGCGGTCAGCACGGTGAGGTAGGAGGCGCCCCCGAGGCGAAATTGCATCTGTGCCAGCGACAGCGCGCGGGCGGCGGCGTGCTCGCCGTCGACATCGACCGCGAGCAGCCGGCTGTCGTTCTCGATCTGCACCAGCACGTCGGCGACGTTCTGGAACGCGCCGATCACGGTCTGCTGCCAGAGCGCCGCGTCCTGCCGCATCGTCGCCACCGCCGCGCGCTGCTGGTGCAGCAGCCTGGGTGAGCAGCGAGGCGAGCGAGTTGCCGCCGGTGAACAGCAGCGGCGCCAGCGCCGCCTCCGAGCCGAGCTGAGCGTTGAGCGTGATCTGCGGCAGGCGGGCCGCGACCGCGACGCCGACCGCCGCGGTCGCGGCATGCAGGGTCGCGTCGGCCTCGCGTATGTCGGGGCGCTGGGCGACCAGGAGGCTGGGCAGGCTGACCGGCAGCGTCTGCGGCAAGGTGAGCCCGGAGAGCTCAAAGCGCGGCAGAACGGCGTCGGCCGGGACGCGGCCGAGATAGGCCGCCAGCGCGTCCCGGCTCTGGGCGAGCGAGGTTTCGAGCGGCACCAGCACCGACTGCGCGTTGGCGAGCTGCGTCTGCTGCTGGGCGATGTCGGTGCCGGTGGCGCCGCCGAGATCGAACTGGCGCCGCACGGTGGTGAGGAAGCGCTGCTCGAAGCCGATCAGGTCGCGTTGCAGCGCGATCTGTCCCCGGAGCGAGGCCTCGTTGATGGCCGTCGCGACCACGTCGCCGACCAGGGTGAGGTCGGTCGCCTCGAGCAGCGAGCGCTGGTAGTCGGCCAGCGCGACACGCTGCTCGATGCCGCGCCGGACCCCGCCCCAGACATCGAAGTTGTAGGTGAGCGTGAGCTGCGCGTCGTAGTAGCCGTAGACGAAGTTGACGTTGGGCTGGCCCTGGGTCGCGAGCGACTGGTTGCCGCGAGTGCGCAGGAAGGTGCCGCTGAGCGCCGGCAGCAGGCCGCTGTATTGCGCGAGCGTGAGTTCCTCGGCGTTGCGCAGCGCCTGGCGCGACGCCTCGACGCCCGGGTTGTCGCGCAGCGCCTCGCCGACCAGCCGGCTGAGCGCGGGCGAGTGGAACAACTCCCACCAGGCGCCGGCGACGTCCTGTCCGACCGCGAGCGCCTGCGCGTTGCCGCCGGGCGCATCGGCAGACGCGGTCCGCGCCGGCAATGCGCGCCTGGTGTAGCTGGTGGCGGCGGGCGGCGCCGGCGAACGGTAGTCGGGCCCGACCTCGCAGGAGGCGAGACAGGGCGCCAAGACTGCGAGCAGCAGGGGGAGAACGGCGGGACTGGTTGGCAGCAGGGTCACGGTGGCGTGATATCGCAAGCCTTGTGCCAGCGATATGCTGCCTCCAGTTAGGTCTCGACGGGCAGAACTCGCCAGGATCAGGCGATCGCCGCATCCTCGATGGCGAAGCACACCGTTTCCGCGCCCTGCCAACGATCCGCGCGCAGGTGGCCGGCCAGGTGCAGCGGCGGTGCCCCCGGCATTTGCAGCAGGCGCGCGACCGGATTGTCCTCGCCGGCGCGGAACAGGATCGACTTGACCCGGCCGATGCCGCCCTCCCCTTCCAGGATGGCGCGCAGCGTCCGGCCCTCCTGGCCGATCCGGTCGGCGCGCACGACCCGGGCGCGGGTCAGCACGAACACCGGCTCCTCGTTGCCGTTGCCAAACGGTGCCAGCCTGCCGATCTGGCGCGCGAGATCGAGCGTGGCGGCGGCTGGTGCCAGCGTGCCCTCGCAGCGCAGGTGTGGTTGCGCGGGCTGGACGGCCGCCGAGGACAGGCGTTCATCGAGGAAGGCGTGCAGCGCCGCGGCGGCGCCCGGCGCGTGGCCGTAGCCGGCCGCCATCGCATGGCCACCGCCGGTCAGCAGCAACCCGGCCTGGCGCGCGGCGATGATCGCGCTCCCGAGATCGAGCCCCGGGACCGAGCGGCCGGAGCCGCGGGTGAGCACGTCGGCACGCGCGCCGACGCAGGCCGGACGGTTGAAGCGCTGCTTGAGGCGACCGGCGAGGATGCCGACGACGCCGGGATGCCAGCCTTCGCCCTCCAGCACGATGGTGGCATGGCCGCGGCCAAGCTGCGCCTCGGCCTGCGAGATCGCGCGCTCCAGGATCGCGCTCTCGACCGACTGGCGCTCGCGGTTCACCTCGTCCAATGCAAGCGCGATCCGGCGCGCTTCGTCGGCGTCGGTCGCGAGCAGCAGGCGTACGCCGAGCCCCGCATCGCCGATGCGTCCGCCGGCGTTGATGCGTGGTCCGAGCGCGAAGCCGCAGGTGGACGCGCTCGGCGCGTCGCGCACGGCGGCGACCTCGAGCAGCGCCGCGAGGCCAAGGCGGCCGCGACGCGCCATCACCCGCAGCCCCTGCGCGACGAAGGCGCGGTTGATTCCGGTGATCGGAACGACGTCGCAGATCGTCGCCAGCGCCACGATGTCGAGCAGGCCTAGGAGGTCCGGTGCGGCAAGGCTTGGCACGGCGTCTGGGCGGCCGCGCTCGCGCAGCACCCGCAGCGTCGCCACCATCGCGAGGAAGACGACTCCGGCGGCGCAGAGCTGGCCGAGGCCGGACCGGTCATCGAGCCGGTTCGGGTTGACGGTCGCGACGATCCCGTGCGGCGGGATGTCGGCCTTGTGATGGTCGAGCACGATGATCTCGGCGGCGGCGGCGGCGAGGACCTCGGCAGCCGCGGTGCCGCAATCGACGCAGAGGATCAGCGACGCGCCCTCGGCCGCCAGCCGCGCCAGCGCCGATCGGTTGGGGCCGTAGCCCTCGGCGAGGCGGTCCGGGATGTGGGTGACGACGCGGCAGCCGAGCCGGCCGAGCACGTCGGCCGCCAGCGCCGTCGCGCAGGCGCCGTCGACGTCGTAGTCGCCGAACACGCCGATCGTTTCGCGCCTGGTCACGGCGTCGGCCAGCCGCGCTGCCGCCGCATCCATGTCGCGGAGCGAGGAGGGGTCGGGCAGCACCCGTCGCAGGGTGGGTGCGAGGAAGTCGGCTACTCCATCGCGCTCGATGCCGCGGGCGGCGAGCAGCCTGCCGATGATCTCCGGGAGGTCGAAGGACTGCGCGATCGCGAGCCCGTGCCGATCGGCCTCCGGGTCGGACGGCTGGTTCCGCCAGATCCAGGCGCGGCCCGACACGCTGCTGGTGATGCCGAGCACCGCCGACGTGATCAGGCCGTCCGGCATCACCGGTGCTTCGGCGGTGGTCGCCTCAGTTCGGGATCCAGGTCTTCATGCCGAAATTATGGTGGCCCTCGACATAGCGCAGCGTGCCCGACTTGCTCCTGGTCACCAGCGAGTGGGTGATCGCGCCGCTCCCGGTCATGCGCACGCCGCGCAGCATCGCGCCCGAGGTGACGCCGGTGGCAGAGAACAGCACGTCGCCGCGGGCGAGATCGCTGATGCCGAGCACGCGCGTCGGGTCACCGAGCGTCATCGCCCTGGTGCGCTCGATCTGCGCGTCGTCCTCGAACAGCAATCGCGCCTGCATCTGGCCGCCGATGCAGCGCAACGCGGCCGCCGACAGCACGCCCTCCGGCGCGCCGCCGGAACCGGCGTAGATGTCGATGCCGCTGTCGGGCAGGCTGGCCGCGATCACGCCGGCGACGTCGCCATCGCCGATCAGCACGATGCGCGACCCTGCCTCGCGCGACTTGGCGATCAGCTCCTCGTGACGCGGCCGGTCGAGCGTGCACAGCACCAGCTCGCTGATGTTGCGCCGGAGCGCGCGCGCGAGCTCGCGCAACGTCTTGCCGATCGGCGCGTCGAGGTCGATCAGGTCGGGCGGCAGGTTCGGGCCGACGGCGATCTTGTCCATGTAGATGTCGGGCGCATGCAGGAAGTTGCCGCTCTCGGCCAGCGCCACCACGGTGATGGCGTTCGGGCCGCCGCTCGCGGTGAGCGTGGTGCCCTCCAGCGGGTCGACCGCGATGTCCATGCGCGGGCCGCCGGCGCCCACCTTCTCGCCGATGTAGAGCATCGGCGCCTCGTCCATCTCGCCCTCGCCGATCACCACGGTGCCGTCGATCGCGATGGTGTCGAACGCGCGCCGCATCGCCTCGACGGCGGCGGCGTCGGCGTCGTTCTTGCGGCCGCGCCCGAGCCAGCGGGCCGAGCCGATCGCCGCCGCCTCGGTGACCCGGACCAGTTCGAGCGCGAGGTTGCGGTCGTCGGCCTGATAGGCGTTCTTGGTCGGCGGCATGGCGCGGTCTTTCGGGGGCAAATCGGTCGGGTTGGAGGTGTCTAGCAAGCGCGGCGCTCCGGAAGAAGGGCGGCCTTGGGCACCTGCCCCGCTAGTCGTACGTCGCGATGAACTGATCGACCAGGCTGAGGAAAGCCGTGGTTTCCTCGACGTGCGGCAGGTGGCTCGATTGCTCGAAGATCGTCCATCG
>CAXTPV010000031.1:14571-16049 GCA_964246135.1 uncultured Acetobacteraceae bacterium
CGTCCTGGAACGGCTGCACCACCGCCGCCGTCGCCTCGTCATGCCGGCCGGAGATCAGCAAGGTCGGCGCGTCGATGCGGCCGAGCCGGTCGATGATCGACCAGTCGCGTATGGTGCCGATGCAGTGGAACTCGCTCGGGCCGTTCATCGTGTGGTAGACGGTCGGTTCGGCCTCCATCGCGGCGAAGCTCGCGGTCACCTCGGGCGGCCACTCGATGCGGCAGAGATGGCGGTCGTAGAACACCCGGACGGCGGCCTGGTACTCGCCGCTGCCGGTGCTGCCCGCCGCCTCGTGCCGCAGCAACGTCGTCTGCACGTCCGGCGGCAGCATGGCGCGCAGCCGGTTGGCTTCGGCCACCCACAGCGCCATCGAGGCCGGCGAGTTCGCGATCACCAGGGACCGGAGACCGGGCGGTCGCGTCACCGCGTGCTCGGCGGCGAGCATGCCGCCCCAGCTCTGGCCCAGCAGGTGGTAGCCGCCGCCGATGCCGAGATGGGCGAGCAGGTTGGCGAGCTCGTCGACGAACAGCGCCACCTGCCAGAAACCGGGTCCGCGCTCGGGCAGGTGGGTGGACCGGCCGCAGCCGAGCTGGTCGTAGTGGATGACCGCGCGCCCCGCGCCGGCCAGCGCGGTGAGACGGAGCAGGTAGTCGTGCGGCACGCCCGGACCGCCATGCAGCACCACCAGTGGCGGCCTGGACGCGGCGAGATCGCCGGTGACGCGATACCAGGTCCGCCATCCGCGGAACTCGGCGTTGCCCTCGTGCACGGGCTGGACCATGGCTGCTCTCCGCTTGAGTGCTTCAGACGGCTGGAACTCGGCGCCGTGGCGCCAGCCGATACAGAACATGACGCGATAGCGGGTCGTCCAGGGCGTAGGCCGGATGATCGAAGCTGGACGCGGCGTCGTGCCGCATGCCCAGCCTCTGCATCACGCGTCGCGAGGGCAGGTTGGTCTCGGTGGTTTCGGCGACGATCTCGCCCAGACCGTATCGGTCAAAGCCGGCTTCGGCGGCGGCATGGGCGGCCTCGGTCGCATAGCCTTGCCCCCAGCAACGACGTGCCAACCTCCATCCTATCTCGACCGCGGGCGTGAAGCTCGCGTCGAAGGGCACGCGGTTGAGGCCGGTGAACCCGATCAACCCCGCGCGGTCCAGGCGCTCCAGGGCCCATAGGCCGAAGCCGTCAC
Source organism: uncultured Acetobacteraceae bacterium (assembly GCA_964246135.1). Taxonomy (GTDB): domain Bacteria; phylum Pseudomonadota; class Alphaproteobacteria; order Acetobacterales; family Acetobacteraceae; genus CAXTPV01. Next base: position 15,761 of record CAXTPV010000031.1, read on the forward strand.
GCTCGAACTCGTGCGCGATGCGATCCATCCAGGCGTCGCTCTCCCGCGGTGTCAGGCACCGAGGCATGAAGCGCATGACGTCAGGATCGGCGTTCAGCGCGGCGAATGCCGCCCTGTCCTCGAAGCGCCATCGCCGGAGCCGGAGCCTGGCCGTTCTCATCGCAGGCCAAGACGCGGCGTCGGCGCATGGTTCATCGCGTCTCCCGCTTTAGCAGATGGCTGAAGGGGTCTGGGGCCGACCGGCCCCAGCGGGTCGAGGGCAGAGCCCTCGCCTTGCCGCTTCGGCTTC
>CAXTPV010000031.1:16059-16770 GCA_964246135.1 uncultured Acetobacteraceae bacterium
TTGTCCGGGGGGGGGGGGGGGGGGGGGCCCCCCCCCCCCCCCGGGGGGGGGCGGCCCCCCCCCCCCCCTTGCCGCTTCGGCTTCCTGTCAGCCGGCGCTGGCACCGCGCCGCCCGGTTCGGCATGTCGGCTGATCAGCGTTATACCTGGACCATCACGGCGAGGTGAGTGGCGTATGAGGTCGGAGCAGGAGGCGGTCGTCACGTCGTCCGGGGTGGAGCTGAACGTTCTGGCAGCGTCATTCCAGCCGGCGGGCGCGATGACCCGGTTGCTGGCCTGGGTGAACACGCCGCGCGGCGGCGTCGCCACGCTGATCGCGACCACCCTGCTCGCGCGGATGCTGTTCGCCAGCTGGCTGGGTCTCGGCATCGACGAAAGCTACGTGGCGGCGGCCGGGCGCGCGCTGCATCGCGGCTATTTCGACCATCCGCCGATCGTCTGGTGGCTGGCCTGGGCGGGCGAGCAGGTTGGCGGGCCGGGGAACGATCTCGTGATCCGCCTGCCCTTCATCGCGCTGTTCGCGCTCAGCACCTGGCTGATGTTCCGGCTGACGTCGGCGTTGTTCGATGAGTGCGCCGGGCTCTGGGCCGCGGTGGCGCTGAACGCCTCGCCGGTGCTCGGGATCGCGGCCGGCAGCTGGGTGGTCCCCGACGGGCCGCTGATCGCCTGCCTGCTGGGCGCGACGCTGTGCCTGTGGCGCGCGCTCGACGGG
>CAXTPV010000032.1:0-7596 GCA_964246135.1 uncultured Acetobacteraceae bacterium
ACATGGCGACCCACATCCTGATGCCGGCACTCCGCCCGACGATGACCGAGGGCACCCTGGCCCGCTGGCTGAAGCAGGAGGGCGACATCGTCGCATCCGGCGACGTGCTGGCCGAGATCGAGACCGACAAGGCGACGATGGAGGTGGAAGCGGTCGACGAGGGTACGCTCGGCCGCATCCTGGTTCCGGCCGGCACCGGCGGCGTCGCGGTCAACACCCCGATCGCGGTGTTGCTCGGAGACGGCGAGGAGGCTGGCGCCGTTCCAGCCGCGCCGGCTTCGGCTTCGCCTCCGGCCCGGGGGCAAGGGCCCGTGCCCGCGGCGCCGGCCGGTCGGGTGTTTGCCTCGCCGCTGGCCCGGCGGATCGCGCGAGAGGCCTCGTTGGCGCTCGATGCGATCACCGGGTCGGGGCCGCGTGGCCGCATCATCAAGGCCGATGTCGAGCGCGCCCTGGCAACCGCCGGGCCGAAGGAGACGCCAGCCCAGGCTCCGGCCGCGATCCCGACGGCGCGCCGGGTCGAGCCCACGCCGCCAGAGACGCGACGCGCCTCGGCGCCGCCCCAGGCGATGTCCGCAACGCACGAGGCGCGCCCGAACTCCTCGATGCGTCGGGCGATCGCGCGCCGGCTTGCGTCCTCGATGCAGGACCACCCGCATTTCTACGTCAGCATGGACATCGAGCTCGACGTCCTGCTGGAGTTGCGCGCCAAGCTGAACGCCAAGGCGCCACCTGACGGTCCGGGTGCCTACAAGATCTCGGTCAACGACATGCTGATCAAGGCTTCGGCGATCGCGCATCGGCGGGTGCCCGGCGTGGCGGTCACCTACACCGAGGACGCCATCCTGCACTACGCCAGCATCGACATCGCGGTCGCGGTGTCGATCCCCGACGGGCTGATCACGCCGATCATCCGCGACGCCGACCGCAAGGGCCTCGCCGCCATCAGCAACGAGGCGCGGGACTTGTTCGCCCGCGCTCGCGCCGGCAAGCTCAAGCCCGACGAGTATCAGGGCGGCGCGTTCTCGATCTCGAACCTCGGCATGTTCGGCGTCCGCCACTTTACCGCGATCATCAACCCGCCGCAGGCCGCGATCCTTGCGGTCGGCGCCGGTGAGAAGCGGCCGGTGGTGCATGGCAACGAGTTGGCGATCGCCACGGTCATGACCTGCACGCTGTCATCGGATCACCGGGCGGTAGACGGCGCGCTGGCGGCGCAGTGGCTTGGCGCGTTCCGGCGGTTGGTGCAGGACCCGCTCGAGCTGATGCTTTGAGCGACGACCGCGCGTTCGACCTCGTCGTCATCGGTGGCGGTCCTGGCGGCTACGTGGCGGCGATCCGCGCCGCCCAGCTCGGCCTGCGCACGGCCGTGGTCGAGCGTGAGCATCTGGGCGGCATCTGCCTGAATTGGGGTTGCATCCCGACCAAGACGCTGCTGCGCTCGTCCGAGATCAATCACTTGCTGCACAACCTCGACGAGTTCGGCTTTGCCGCCGACAACATCCGCTTTGATCTTGCGCGCGTGGTCGGGCGATCGCGAGCGGTTGCCAAGCAGCTCGCGAGCGGCGTCGGCTTCCTGCTTCGTAAGAACAAGGTCGAGGTGATCGACGGTCAAGGCCGGCTGGATGGACCCGGCCGGGTCGCGGTCGAGCGAGACGGAAAGCGGGTCGCGTCGCTTGCGGCGCCGCACATCATCCTGGCGACCGGTGCCCGCGCCCGCACGCTCCCCGGATTCGAGCCAGACGGCAAGTTGATCTGGACCTACCGCGAGGCGATGGTGCCCGACGCGATGCCGGGCAAGCTGCTGGTGATCGGGTCTGGGGCGATCGGCATCGAGTTCGCGAGCTTCTATCGCAACATGGGCGCCGAGGTCACGGTCGCCGAGGTGGCACAACGTATCCTGCCGGTCGAGGATGAGGAGATCGCCGCCTTTGCGCGCAAGTCGTTCGAGCGTCAGGGCGTGCGCATCATGACAGGGGCCGAGGTTGGCAAGCCCGAGCGGCGCGACGCCGGCGCCACCGTCGCGATCACCGCTGATGGCAAGACGGTCACCGAAACCTATGACCGGATCATCCTTGCCGTCGGCATCGTCGGCAACGTCGAGGGTCTCGGGCTCGAGGGCACGGGGGTCAGGGTCGAGCGGACCCACGTGCTGATCGACCCGCTCTGTCGCACCGGAGAGCCCGGCGTCTATGCGATCGGCGACATCGCCGGCGCGCCCTGGCTCGCGCACAAGGCCAGCCATGAAGGCGTGGTGTGCGTCGAGGCGATCGCTGGCCTCAATCCGCATCCGATCGACTGGAGCAACATCCCGGGCTGCACCTATTGCCGGCCGCAGATTGCGTCCGTCGGCCTTACCGAGGCCAACGCGAGAGAGGCTGGGCACGAGGTCAGGGTTGGCCGGTTCCCGTTCATCGGCAACGGCAAGGCGATCGCCATGGGCGAGACCGAGGGCATGGCCAAGACGGTGTTCGACGCTAAAACCGGCGCGATGCTGGGCGCGCATCTCATCGGCGCCGAGGTAACGGAGATGATACAGGGCTACGTCGTCGCGCGCACGCTCGAGACCACCGAGGCGGAGCTGATCGCGAGCGTGTTCCCGCATCCGACCGTCTCGGAGACCATGCACGAGGCGGTGCTCGACGCCTATGGTCGCGCACTTCACGTGTAGAGGGCGCGCTTGACCTATTCCGCGTCGCACAACATCTGTGGCGCAGTTTTCCAGGACCACCGCCCTCCATGTCCTCCACCCGGCTGCTGATCGATCATCGTACGGCCGGGACCGTCCCGCGGCATCCCGAAAAGGCGCGCCGACCCGACAACCCGGTTGCCCGCAAGCCCGACTGGATCAGAGTCCGCGCCCCCAATCACCCGGTCTACAACGAGACCCGCGCGCTGATGCGAGCGAACGGGCTGGTGACGGTGTGCGAGGAGGCCGCCTGCCCGAATATCGGCGAGTGCTGGTCGCAGCGTCACGCCACCATGATGATCATGGGCGGCACCTGCACCCGTGCCTGCGCGTTCTGCAACGTCGCGACCGGGATGCCGGACGCGCTCGACGCGACCGAGCCCAAGAGGGTCGCCGACGCGGTGGCCAAGCTCGGTCTTCGCCACGTCGTCGTCACCTCGGTCGATCGTGACGATTTGCCGGATGGCGGTGCCGGCCACTTTGTGGCGACCGTACGCGCGATCAGGGCTGCTTCGCCCGCGACCACGATCGAGATCCTGACCCCCGACTTCCTGCGCCGGGAGGGTGCGCTCGACTGCCTGGCCGCATCGCCGCCTGACGTGTTTAACCACAACCTCGAGACGGTGCCGCGCCTCTACCCGACGATCCGTCCCGGCGCCCGCTACTACCAGTCGCTGCGACTGCTCGATAGCGCGAAGGCTCTGATGCCGTCGGTGTTCACCAAGTCGGGCCTGATGGTCGGCCTCGGCGAGGCGCGTGGGGAGATCGGCCAGGTGATGGACGACCTGCGGATCGCGGCGGTCGATTTCCTGACGCTTGGCCAGTATCTCGCGCCGACCCCCAAGCACGCGGCGGTCGAACGGTTCGTGCCGCCGGCGGAGTTCGAGGACTATGCCGCGACGGCGCGCGCGAAGGGATTCGTTCTGGTCAGCGCCTCGCCGCTCACGCGGTCCTCCTACCATGCCGATGACGATTTCGCGCGCCTGCGTCAGGCGCGTGCGGTTGCCGCCATGGCGGTCGGAGCCTGAGCCCCGATGCCGACCCACGCGGAGCATCAGATCATCCGCTACTCGGCCGAGCAGTTGTTCGACCTGGTGGCGGATGTCGGCCACTACCCGGAGTTCCTCCCCTGGTGCACCGGCGCGCACGTGGTCAGCCGCAGCGAGCATGAGGTCGTGGCCGACCTGACAATCGGGTTCGGACCCTTTCGCGAAAGCTTCACCAGCCGGATCGCGCTCGATCGTCCGCATCTGATCACCGTGCGATACGAGCGGGGCCCGTTCCGCTACCTGAACAACGTCTGGCGCTTCACGCCCGACCCGCGCGGTTGCCGCGTCGACTTCAACGTCGATTTCGAGTTTAAGAGCCGAATGCTGCAGTCGGCGATCGGCGTCGTCTTCAACGAGGCGGTGCGTCGCATGGTCAACGCTTTTCTCAAGCGTGCACGTGCGATCTATGGTCCGCCCGCTCCCGTCCCCGCGCGTGGCCCGGCTGGTCAGCCAGATCCCGTTCCGACCTGATGCGTTCGTCCAGGGGCAAATCCGAACAGTATTGTTTTGGCCACGTGTCGCAGGAACCGTCTTCCGGGTTGACCGTTTTGCGAGCGTTGCAGGTCGCGATGTGCGATGTGCCTTTTCGGACGGTCCTCTGAGACCAACCGCTGCTCAATGGAGCATCGGTGCGTAATGGGAGTAAATCGATGACGAATATTCTGAGGATGACGGTCTGCTCGGCGACCTTGGCCCTGGCGGTTCCCGCAATGGCGCAGACCACGACCACGCCGGCGGATCCCACCACCTCGTCGGCTCCCGCGCCGATGACGCATCATAGGATGCACCACATGCGTCGTGGCATGCATCACAAGGGCATGATGATGCATGGCGGCAAGAGCGCGGAAGACTCGACCTCCCGCCTGAACCAGCAGAGCCTGGACGCGGCACGTGGCCAAAGCGGCGCGGCAGCAGGTGGAACCGGCATGTCGTCGGGTACGGGGATGTCGCCTGGGATGGGAATGTCACCCGCGACAGGCATGACACCGGGCACCGGCATGTCTCACAACGGCGGCATGACACCCGGCACTGGCATGACGCCCAGCACCGGCGGTATGGCCGCTCCCGGCACCGCGGCGCCTGTCACCACGGCGCCGGGCACGCCGGGAACGACACCTCCGCAGCAGTAGACAAGGAAGGCGTTTCATTGAAACGAGGCGTGATGAACACCATCACGCCTCACCCGTTCTTGGGTCGTCGAGCGCTCTGTGTCCGAGCGCCAACGCGTGTAGAACCGTTTTTCGCCTGACCGCATCGCGATCACCGTTGAAGACAAATCGTTCACTCGTGACTCCGTGCCCGGTCGCCACGCCGAACCAGACCGTGCCGACCGGCTTTTCCACGCTTCCGCCGCCCGGCCCGGCGATACCGGTGACGGCGATCGCCATCCCCACATCGGCACGACGCCTGGCACCGTCGGCCATTGCGGTCGCGACGTGGCGGCTGACTGCCCCATGCGAGGCGAGCAGGCGCGGGTCAACCCCGAGCATCGCGACCTTCGCCGCGTCGGCATAGGTGACAAAGCCGCCATGAACCGCTGATGACGAGCCCGGGACGGCGGTCAGCGCCGCTGCGATCAGGCCGCCAGTGCAGCTTTCGGCGGTGACGATCCGAAGGCCGCACGCATCAAGTCGCGCGAGCAGCGCGCGGGCGGCGGCCTCCAAGGCCTCGTCGGTCAAGCCCGTTCACCCAGGCTCGACAGTCGCCGCGCGACGACAAGCGCGAGAGCGGTGACGCCCCCGGCCAGCAGATCGTCTAGCATGATCCCGAGCGGACCTTCCTGCCGGTCGACCCAGCCGATCGGACCAGGCTTGCCGATGTCGAGCAGCCGGAACAGGGCGAACGCCGCGACCAGCCCGGCAGGTGACGTCCCGCCGAGGCCCAGCATCGCCAGCCATTGTCCCGCGACCTCGTCGATCACCACCCAGGACGGATCACCGTTGGCGGCTTCCGGTGTGGCACGAAGCACGAGCCAGCCGGCAGGTGCGCAGAGCAGTGCCGCCGACGGGAGCACCCATGCCGGCCCGCGCATCAGCAGCCGTCCCGCCGCCAATGCCGCCAGCGAGGCAGCCGTCCCCTGAGCGCGCGGCAGCAGGCCAATGCCGCCGCCAAGCGCCAGCGCGCGCGCGATCCTCGCTCCGCTACCTCGGGCGACGGCGTTGGTCATGGTGTGGCGGCCGCGCCCGCAAGAGCCATCGCCCGGGACGCGGGGCCGGTCGTCCGGGCGGCATAGACCGCCTCGTTCTCCAGCACGCGCTCGACGTAGTTCCGCGTCTCCTCGACCGGGATGCTCTCGATCCAGTCGATCATGTCGTCCGACATGGTGTCGTCTCCGTTGCTGGGCGGCGGCGGCGGCCAGCTCGCCGCACGGTGCGGCCCGGCGTTGTAGGCGGCGACCGCGAATGGGACGTTACCACCCTCGCGCGTGAGCAGGCGGGCAAGATAGGCCATTCCAAGCCGCATGTTGAGGTCCGGGTCCACCGTCAGTGCGCGTGCGCGAAAGCCGACGGCCGATGCTCGGGCCATCTCCGCGGCGGTGCCGGGCAGCAGCTGCATCAGCCCGAGCGCCCCGGACGGACTGACCGCGCCGGGATCGAACGCGCTTTCCTGCCTGATCAGGCCGAGCACCAGCGGCGCGGTGAGGCCGGGCGCTGATGGTCGAGCCGGTAGGGTGACGGGTTCGGGCCAGCCGATGTCGGGCATCGCCTGCCCCGCGCGTCCGGCTCGACGGGCGATGGTGACCGCCTCCTCGGGCAGACCAAGCAGGAGGGCCAGCCGGCCGGCCACCGCGTGCAACCGGGGGTCCTCGACACGCTGGTCCGCGATGTCGAGGAACGCGCGGGCGCGCCGTCCCTGACCCCATGCGATCAGCAGCACGGCGGCGCGCGGCATGTCGGCGGAGGCGAAGGCGAGCGCGTCGGCGGGTGGCGCCGGTGCCATCGTCAGCCCGTCGAGGCGCCCGCGCAAGACGGTGAAAAATCCGTCCGGGGCGACGGCCGGATGAAGATAAGCAAGAGCGCGCTGGCCATAGAAGCTGGTCGGGAAGGTGGCCGCCCGCTCGAACTCGTGGCGGGCCGGCGCGGTCGCGCCTTGCGACTGCGCGGCACGGGCCAGCCAGTAGGCGGCACGCGCGCGCGTCGCGATGCTGCCGCTCACTCGTTCGAGTGCCGTGAAGCGGGTGGTCGCGAGGTCGGCGCGGCCGAGCCGCCGAAGCGCGATCCATCCCGCGAGGAACAGCGCGTCCGCGCGTGCCGTCGCCGGCGTCGCCACTTGGTCATCGGCGATCACGAACGCCCGCGCCGCATCGCCGTTCGCGAGCAGGGTGCGCGCCAGTTGGTCGCGTTCGGCCCAAAACGCCGCACGCTGGTCGGCCACGGCCTCGACGGGAGCCGCGATGCCGCTCCAGAAGCCGGCCGCCGCCTCCAGCCGGCCGTTGCGGCGCAGCGCTCGCGCGACGAGAAGCACGAGCTCGGGGTCGTCCCGCGCGGCATCCGGCAGCGCACTCCGCAGTGCGAGCGGGTCCGGAACCAACCCGCTTGCCAGCAGCAGGCGCGCGCGCGCCAGCGCGGCGCGCATCGGGTCCAGTCTTGCCGCCGTGCGGGCTGCGGCTGCCGTCGTGCCCAGGCGGGCCAGTCGCCTGAACCGGGCCCAGTCGTCGTCGGGCGTGACGTCCGTGCCCCAGACCGAGAGGAAGGTCTCGGCATCGCCCGCTTTTGCATCGGTCGCATCGAGTCCGGCACGCCAGGCCGCTCTGGCCTCGTTGCTCGCGGTGGCGTCCTCGCCATGGGTGCGGGCCGTGGGCGCGCCCCGGCGCACGGGGGGCCCCCCCCCCCCGGGGGGGGCCGCCCCCCCGGGGCCACC
>CAXTPV010000032.1:7606-16752 GCA_964246135.1 uncultured Acetobacteraceae bacterium
GCGCGGGGGCGTCCTCGCCATGGGGGCGGGCCGTCGCGGCGCAGCGGAGAAGTGCTGCCGCCGCGACCGGTGGCGAGACGGCGCAGAGGTGCAACACCTCAGCATCATCGGGATCGTCAACGAGCGCCGCGTCGAGGCGGGCGCGGAGCACCGACTGGTTGGGAAATGACGGGTTCGCGGCGATGAAGGCCGCGAGGTCTGGCGCGGTGGCACCGGGGGCGAGCATGCGGAGATAGGCGACCAGGCGCTGCGGCAGGTCCGACGCGCCGGCACCCATGACGGCGGCCTCGGCGGCCGGCCAGTCGCGTGCCTTGATCGCCGCCGCGGCCGAGAGATCGCCCGACGCGCGGGCGCAGCTCGCCATCAGCGAGAAGCAGATCAGGGTGGCGCCGATTCGGCCGCGCGTCCGGCTGAGGCTGTGGCGAGGGTGGCTTCGAGCGTGGCTGCTGTCGGGCGGCATCTGCGTTCACCGTCGTGGCGAAGGATCGCGACGCTGGCAAGCGACGCGCGTCGCCGACCATAACTCGCCTCGCGTGTGCCCTCGGACCGCTTGCGGCGGCGAGGAGCGGCGGTTAACTCTGCCGGCCAGCAAGGAAGCAACCATGTACAAGGGCTCCATCGTCGCCCTTCTCACGCCGTTTTGCGATGACTTCACTCTGGATGAGCGGTCGCTCGCCGAACTCGTCGCCTGGCATGTCGATTCCGGCACCAATGGGCTGGTGGCCGCCGGAACCACGGGCGAGAGCCCGACTCTCACCCGCGCCGAGCATCGCCGCGTCGTCGAGATTGTGGTGGAGGCGGCGGCTGGCCGGGTGCCGGTGATCGCGGGGGCGGGATCAAACAGCACCGAAGAGGCGCAGACCCTCGCGCGTCAAGCGAGACAGGCCGGCGCGGATGGCTGCCTTGTCGTCGTGCCGTATTACAACAAGCCGACCCAGGAGGGGATGTACCTGCATTTCGAGGCGGTGGCGCGCGCGGCCGAGATACCGTTGCTGATCTACAACATTCCTAGCCGGTCGGTGGTCGATATGAGCGTCGACACGATGCGCCGGCTCGCGCGGCTGCCGAACGTGGTCGGGGTCAAGGACAGCACCCAGAACCTGACGCGGCCGCTGCTCACCCGCCGCGCCTGCGGCGCCGGGTTCGCTCAGCTTTCCGGCGAGGACGCGACCGCGGTGTCCTTCCTGGCCGCCGGCGGTGACGGCTGCATATCGGTGACCGCGAACGTGGCCCCCGGGCTGTGCGCCGCGATGCATGCGGCCTGGCGCGAGGGCGACGCCGATCGCGCCATCGCCATCCAGGACCGGCTGCTGCCGCTTCACGAGGCCCTGTTCTGCGAGAGCAATCCGGCGCCGGTGAAGCATGCGGCGTCGCTGCTTGGCCGCGCGTCGGCCGCCTGCCGGTTGCCGATCGCACCGCTTGCCGAGGCCTCGCGGGCACTGGTCGCGTCGGCGATGGCCGAGGCCGGACTGATCGAGCCCATCGCGGGGCTGTCATGACCGACAAGCCGGCCGGGCTAATCAGCCACGGCATCGCGTCACAGAACCGCAAGGCGCGCTACAACTACACGATCAAGGAGACCGTCGAGGCCGGGATCGTGCTGCAAGGCCCGGAGGTCAAGAGCCTGCGTCACGGGCGGGCCACCATCACCGAGGCCTGGGCGGGCGAGCGTAACGGTGAGATCTGGCTGTTCAACTGCTACATCCCGGAATACCAGGGGGGGGTGCTGTCGCGGTTCGAGCCGCGCGCGCCGCGCAAGCTGCTGCTGCACAGCAAGCAGGTCGACAAGGCGCTCGGCGCCGTCGGACGCGATGGCCAGACGCTGGTGCCGCTCGACATCCACTTCAATGATCGCGGCATTGCCAAGGTGACGCTGGGCTTCGCGGTCGGCCGCAGCAACGTCGACAAGCGTCACGCGATCGCCGACCGTGATTGGCAACGCGACAAGGCGAGGCTGCTCCGCGCCCGCGGCTAGGATTCTTGCCCTCAGGCGTTGACGGAACGGTAAGCCTGATCGGCGATGATCGCTTCTGCAACGCGGAGGTCGGTCGCTGATGAAGTCGGGTGTTCTGGCGGGGCTCTGCCTCTCGGTGGCGATGGGAATGAGCGCTGGCGCGCGCGCCGCTACCCACGGTGCGGCCATGCTGCACGGGGTGAGCGAGACCTCCTATGGATGGGACATGTTCGGCGGCGCCTCGTCCGACGCCATGATCAGGGCGATGAAGGCGGACGGCGCCACCATGCTGGTGTTTACTGTCAGTAGCGACGTCAACACCAGGACCAACGTCATTACGCCCGAGTGGAGCGAACCGAACGCGCATCTCGCGCACGCGATCGCGACCGCGCAGCAGGCCGGTCTGCAGGTCGGGCTGAAGCTCGAATACCTCACCAACGGCAACACGCTTGCGAGTGCCGGCTTTGACCCAGCGTCACCATCCGCATTCTTCGCCAGCTACAGGGCAAACGTGCTCGGCTGGGCGCAGTACGCGCGCGCCTACGGCATGTCGCTGATGGTGATCGGCACCGAGATGGGCGGCTACCTGACCGGGACAAGCGCGAACCTGCCGGCCTGGACCGACATCATCAGCGGCGTACGCGCCCGCTTCGCCGGCAAGGTGACTTACGCCGCCGGGGCCGGCGTGCTGCCCGGCCGCTACTACACGCGTAAGACGCCCGACTGGTCCTGGGAGTATGACGAGGCCTATCGCGTGACGTTCTGGCGTCAGCTTGATTATGTCGGGCTGGATGCCTACCCGGTGTTCTCGACGCCGGGTGGCACGGCCAGGACGGTTCCGACCGAGGCGCAACTCGCGACGACGCTGCGCGCCGCTCCGGACACGATCGATCACAGCGGCAACACCTTCGACTGGATGGCGCACTGGAACGGGGAGATCGCCGCGGCCGGCCGGCCGGGCCTGATCACCGAGGTCGGTTCCGCCTCCGTGGCCACGGCCTTGGCCTGCCCTGGGTGCTGGCTCGGCAACGGTCCGGTGCCTGATCAGGCCGCTCAGGCTGAGGTCTATCGGGCGATGCTGTCGGCCTTGGATGGCGACAAGTCGATCGCCGGCATCCTGGTCTACGCCAACAACGCCTACCAGGATAACGGTTACGCGACCGGGTTCAGCTTCTACGGCAAGCAGGCCGAGGGCGTGCTCCGCTCCCTCTGGACTTTGCGCTAAGCCGGCGTCCGACTACTGGGTGGATACGATGGGGGCGGGCTGAGTCACCGTGCTGGTGCCGCGCGGCGCGTTCAACTCGTAGTTGAAGCCCCAGCTGACCGGGACGAATTGTTGCACATACTGGTTAAAATACTGGTAGGCGAGGGCGATGCCGGTACGCGGGACGAACACCACGTCGTAGGGAGCGAGGCGGACGTCATTGGCGGCGTCGACGCCACCGGCGATTGAGCCGTAGCGGGTTCTGAGAAACATCGCCCGCCCGCCGGGGCCACGGCGCAGGATAAACACGTGGTGGGCGTCACCAGTCACCCTCGGGCCGCCTGCCAAGGTCACGGCCTGCGCGAGCGTGAGCCCTGGGCCGTCGGAACGGAACTCTCCCGGGTTGTTCACCTGCCCCGCCACATAGACACGCATCACCGAGGCGGACTTGACGATGACCGACAGTCTCGGATTGCGCAGGATGTTTGTATAGGCGGCGTTCAGTGCGCGTTCGAGCTCGGGCACCGTCAGGTCCGCGGCCACCGCATCGCCCACGACCGTGGTCGAGATGTGCCCGTCCGGTCGGACGATCACCTCATCATCGAGCTCGGGCGAGAGCGGCAGTCTGACGTCGAGCACGTCACCGACCTGCAATCGATAGGGCGCCAGAGGCTCCAATCCGCTGGCCGAGATGGTCGGAACCAACGGCGCGATCGGCATCGCGCCGGTGTCGACGGTCGCGCAACTGGCAGTCAGGGCAGCCGAGAGCAGGGCGACGGCGTGCGTCGCACGCCGGCGATGCGTCACGATGTTTCGATGCGAGCAGGCGCCGACATCCGCCAGCGTTCCGGTCGTTTTAGGACCAGGTGCCGCTTGGCCATGATGTCGGCGATCGGTTCTGGACCGACGATGAGTGCCGCGAGCGCCGCTAGCAGCAAGCCCCAGGCGCGCGGGTCGAGCGGCGTCCGGGCCGCGAGCCCGATCGCCGCACTGATCGCGGCTGCGGGTGGTCCTGCGTGTCGCGCGAGGTTGACACTGCGTATTCGATAGGACTTGAACACGTCGGGCGCCTCACGCGCGAGCGCACGGCCGTGCCGCCGGATCAGCGCCCGCATCCCGCTGGCCCGGTCAGCGACGAAGGTGCGGTCGCGTGTTCCCTCGCGCGATGCGAGCCGTCGCACCGTTCCGTTTGGTGCGTCCTGGTGGTAGAGCCGCAACACCTCGGGGTGCAGCCTGCTCCGGAACGATGCGGCGAAGTCGAGGTGGAACTTCTCCTCAAGCATGCGACTGTCCGGATAGCGGATGCGGTCAAAGCAGCTCCGGCGGACACAGCGGATCATGTCCCGCGAGCGGCCATGGGTCGCTTGCAGGAAACGCAGGTAGCCGCGGTAATCCCAGTCGCGCTCGATCGGCAGCGGATCGGCTGGCGAAAGGCTGCCGTCATCGAGCCGGCAGCGAAACCAGAGCGCATGCAGGCTGCGCGGTGCCGCTCGCGCGAGCTCGGCCATGCGACCGAGAGCGGCCGGCGAGGCGAACTCGTCATCGTCATCGAGCAGGACAACCCACTCGCCGCGTGCGCGCGCGATGCCGGTGTTGCGCGCGGGACAGACGCCCCGGTTCGTCGCGTGGCTTAGCACCAGCAGGCGCGGGTCTGGGGTGGCCCGGAGCATCGCGAGCGATGCGTCGGTCGAGGCGTCGTCGACGGCGATCACCTCGAAATCGGTGAACAACTGGGCGAACACGCTGCGCAGGCAACGCTCGATCGTCGCCTCGCGGTTGTGGACGGGGATGATGATGCTGACCAGAGGCGTGCCGCTCATGCCGGTTGTCCTTCCGGAACCGATCGGTCCCGCGCGCTGGAGGCAAGATGATGAAAGATGCCGGTCGAGACGGCAGCGCTGGCCAGTACGGACAGCGACGCGTGCACGGCGAGCGCCGAGAAGGCGTGGCCGCCAGACGCCGCGACCGCCACCGCGACCAGGCGCAGCGGCATCGTCACCGCCTGGAACAGGAAGAAGCCGCGCTGCAGGCCACGCACCGTCACCACCGTGACCGCCGGGCTGTTGGCGATGCCGGCGGCCTGAGCGGCGAGCAGCAGGGCGGCGTCCGATCCCGCCTGGCGCCAGTGTTCGCCAAACAGCCATGCGAACAGCGAGGGCGCGACGATGAAGCCGATGGCCGTGGCGGCGCCGAGCCCGAGCCCGAGCCAGCAGGTCACACGGAGCGCGAGCCGCCGGAGTGCCGCCGCGTCGTGCGCGATCGGGCTCATGGTCGTCAGTAGCGATTGCCGGACCGCCTCCCCGATCGTGATGGCGGGCAGCAGGACGACCCGGTTGGCGAGCGTATAGGCGCCGACCGACGCGTCACCCGCCACGCGGCCAAGGATCAGCGGCAGCGCGGCGTTGCCGGCGTTGTTCAGCAACGACTGTGGCGCCGACCATCGCCACAGGGCGCGATGCCGGATCATCAGCCTGGTGAGGCCCGCGCGTGACAACCGCGGCCCCGCGGTGCCGCGCAGACCGCGCCAGGTCGCCGCGACCGCGATCGCCTGTCCGATCACGGCGCCGACGACGAGCGGCACGGCGCCGACACCCAGCATCATTCCGAGCGCCAGTTGGCTGACACCGACGCCGGCGCTGCGTGCGAGACGTCCGCTGGCGATCGCGCCGGGTCGGCCGAGGGCCAGCGCGCGCCCGGTCAGCACCTGCCCGACGCCCAGCGCGAGCACGGAGGGCGCGACCAGCGCCGACACCGCCGGGGTGAAGCCCGGCAGCCACGCTGAGCGCGCCAGCAGCAACGCCGCGAGGCCGGTGGCGGCGGCGATGACGGCGGCGAGCACGAGGCAGAACCCGTAGGCCTCGCGCGCGCCTGCCTCGTCACGCTCCAGCACGATCGCGGCCTCCAGCCCGAGCGAGGCGATCGGAGCTGCGAGCGTGGTGACGGCGATGAACAGACCGAAGCTTCCGAACGCGTCGGGGCCGTAGAGGCGGGTGAGTGCCGGCGCGAGCGCGAGCGCGATGACCTGGCCGCCGCCAGAGCCGAACAGCAAGGTGCCGGTATGGTGGAGAAGCGGGGACGACGCACGACGCGCGTTCGCTGCCCGAGGCTGTCGGCGCCAGACCACGGCGTCACACCATCGCCGGTGATCGGGCGAGGCCGCTTGCTGTGTTTGCCGTCGCGGCGGGTGCCACGCCGGCACCCAACGACGCCGACGCATGCGAGCCCGCGCGCCGGCGCCAGCGCATCATCGGCCGCTCGATCAGGACCCAGGCCCCGAGTGCGGCCGCAAAAGTGAGGCCGCCAAACGCGACCACGAACAGGGCACCGGCCGGTGCCGCGCGCAGCACAAGCATCAAGGCGAGCCAGTGCCAGAGATAGAGTCCGTAGCTCAGTCGTCCGATCGCGATCGACACCGGATGCGACAGGATGCGGCCGCACGACCCCTCGGAGGTGATCGCCACGGGCACCAGTATCAGCAGTGACAGGCTCTGCCAGGTGAACCGCCAGGTGTCGCGGAACATAGGATCGCGAACCACGAGCGTGGTGGCGAGCACGGCTAGCGACGCGATGATGACGGCGCGGCGCCTCGCCACGGCGAGAAAACCGGCGGCCGCGCGGCTGCGCAGGAGGATCGCGGTAAGCGCGCCCCAGGCGATGCTGTCGAGCCTGGTGTCGGTGCCCTTGTAGATACGGTCCGCGGCATGGATGCCGCACATCGCGGCCGGATGCGCCCGATCACAGAGCGGCGCGAGGTGCAGCCGCCAGGCCAGCGAGGCGAGCGCGACCGCGAGCAGGACCGCGGCGGTCCACCGATGCCGACGCATGCCGGACGCGAGCAGCAGCGCCAGCAGCGGCGGCCAGACGATGTAGGCATGCTCCTCGATCGCCAGCGACCAGAGCGTGACGAACGGGTGTGGTACGAGCAGCGTACCCTGATGAAGGTTGCTGTCGAAGCCGCGCGAGAACAGCTCGACGTAGTTGGCGCCGTAGAGCAGGGCGCCGGCCCAGGCGAGCGGCCGCACGATGCCGCCCAGCAGGGTGAACGCGAGGCCCGAGACCAGCACGAAGGCGATGCAAGCCGGCAGCAGCCGTAGCGCGCGACGAAGATAGAATTGCCGGAGATCGATCCTCTGACGTGTCGTGTGTTCGTCGAGTAGCTGGCCGGTGATCAGCAGGCCGCTGATGAAAAAGAAGATCATGACTCCAAGGCCCCCGGGCACCACCCGCTCCAGGCCGCCATGCGCCAGCAGGACCAGCAGGATGGACACCGCGCGGAGCCCGTCGAGGGCCGGCACGTAGGCCGTCTTGGCGCTGCTGTTCATCGCGTCACCGGCATGTCCGAGCCGCCATCCCGTCAGATCATGACCGGCAGGATCGGACCGAGGGATGCGAGCCGGTCGCCGCGCGGAATGGTGGCGAGCAGGCCGATGCCAAGGCGATCGAGTTCGTCTCCGAACAGGATCGTCCGGCGCATGGTGTTGCCGAGCAGCACCGCGGCCGCCACCGCCACCAGGCTGAGCACCAGCCCCGCGGCGAGGATCAGCAGCCGCAGCGGCTTGGGATGCATCGGCAGGTTCGGGGCGCTCGCGATGCGCGCGCCGGGGACCGCTTTGGCCTCGATCGCCTCGACGCCTTCTTGCGCCGCGAGCGACGCGCTCGCCGCCCGCCAGTCGTCGAGCCGGACGTCGCGCTGCGCGGTGAGCTCGGTCAGCTGACGCTCGTTCTCGTCGAGCATGCGTATCCGCGCCTGCACCGAGGCTTGCGCCGCGTCGTCTGCCTCGATCCGCGCGCTGGTGGCGCCGAGCTCGCTACGGACCTGCAGCAGGTCGCCGGCGACGGTGTCGGCGGCGGCGTTGCGCACCGTGTGCTGGCTGGAGAGCGGCCGGTTGCCGCGCATCGCCCGAAGCTCACCGTCGCGCGCCGCGATTTGTGACGCGAGGTCGCGCGCCTGGTCACTGCCGGCCTGGTAGCGCGACAGGGTGGCGACGTCTCTCGCGCGTAGCGCCTCGAGGTCGGCCCGGAGCGGCGCCGAGTGCGCGTCCATGTCGCTGTCGCTGCCGCCGGACACCATCGCCGGCAGGCCGTGCGCCTCGGCCGTCAGGGCCGCGATCCGTGCCCGGTTCGCCGACGCCGTGCGGCGCGCGTCGGTCGCGTCATGGCCGATGTCGCCGACCTCTCGCAGCATGATGTCGAGCTGCGTCGCGTAATCGGGGATGTCCCGGGCGGCGCGAAAGGCGGCGAGTTGCCGGTCCGCGGCTTCGAGCGCGGCTCGTGCCCGCGACGCCTGGTCGCGCATCGCCGCGGTCTGGACCTGGAGATATAGGGTGCGGCGGCGCTCAAGGTAGAGCGCCTCGATGGTGCGCAATGTCGCCTGCGCGACCGCCGGGTCCTTGTGGGTGAAGCGCAGCGTCAGCACGCTCGCGAGCTTGGATGGCTCGGCATCGAATTTCGCATCGAACAGCACCAGCGCGCGCTCGATCGGGTCAGGTGCGGCGCGCGGCGTCGCGGGCTCGCTCGACACCAGGCGGGCCAGCGCATCGGGGATGCCGGTAAGCATGCCGATCAGGCGGGGCAGCACGCCGTCCGGCTTCAGCAGGTCGGGGTAGAGCCGCGCGATGCCGATCCTGCGGATCACCGCGCGATGCAGATCCTCGCTGTCGAGGATCGCGCTCTCGTTGCCGAGGATGTGGTCGGGGTCGAAGGCCAGGTTGGCGGCGGCATTGCTGCCGGCCGGCTCCTGGACGGTGTATTCCGGGCCGAGCAGCAGCACCATGGTCGAGGTCGAGACGTAGCGTGGCGACATCGCAAGCGCGAGAGCGAGGGCCGGCAGCATGATGCCGGCCGCGAGCAGCGCCAGCCGGCGCCGGCCGCGCCAGGCGGTCTCCGCCAGCAGACGCAGGGCCAGCCCGCGATCATCCTCGGATGTGTGTTCTGTCATGGGACCTCAGGCTTGAAGCGGGTTGGCGAGGCCGTGCCGCGTGTGGCGAG
>CAXTPV010000033.1:0-5225 GCA_964246135.1 uncultured Acetobacteraceae bacterium
TCGTGCGCAGCACGCTTTCGCGTGACGGCCCCAGCGGGTCGAGGGCAGAGCCCTCGCGTTGCTTTTTCAACGTCCTGAGCGATCAGTCACGATAGCGCCGCACCATCTCGCCGCAGAACGCGGCAAACGCCTCGGGCTCGCGCGGCGGCGAGGTGTGATGCGGCCAGATGCCGCGATGCTCCGGCGTGAAGCAGAACGTCGCGGTCACCTCGAACCCGTCGAGCGCCCGCATCATGCGATCCATCCAGCGCTCGCCGCCCGCCCGCTCCCAGTCGGCCCAGCTCACGCCGGTGCGAAGGCTGCGGACGCCGAGGTCGCGCAGCGTGCGGACCGCGTCGTCGAGTCGCGGGTCCTCGAAGTGGAACCACTGGCAGATGCCGAACTCGGGCGTGAGTTCGCGAAAGACCGTGGCGGCGAGCTTGGGCGTGCCATGCTCGTCATAGATGCCCATGTGGAAATGGCGGTAGTAGGACGAGCCCTCGGCCTCCTTGTGACGAGTGGTCGCGGGCCAGGCCGACGGGAGATCGTAGAGGCTGTACCAGTGCACGCGCGCGGCCCGGCCGCGGAGCAGTTCGCCGGTGCGGCGAAGGCCCCAGGCCTGGACCTCTTCGGCGCCAAAGGTCGAGACCCCGACCTCCGACACCCAGACCGGCAGGTGGGTCGCGCGCTCGATCTCGGCAAGCTTGCTCGGCCAGTCGTCGAGCTTCCAGAGGTTCCAGTCGAGCGGGAAGCCGTGCACCGCCACCGCATCGACGGCGTCGAGCGCGCCGAGTTCGCCCATCGTCATGAGGAAGCCGGGGTCGATCGGCGAGATGCCGCCGAGCACACGCGGCAGCTTCGCCTCGGCGGCGACCGCCTGGCCGGCCAGGCGGGCCATCGCCCCGAATCGCAGCCAGCCGGGATCGTTCTCGATGTCCCAGTGCGACTTGTTGTTCGGTTCGTTCCAGATCATCACGGAGTGCAGCATCAGGGGTCCCGGTGTTCAGCCCGGGCCCCGCGCGGGATAGACCGGCGCGTGGGCGGGCTCGGCGTTGGCGCGGCAGAGGAAGATCTCGTGCTCCGGATGCGCCACGATCCGAAAGCCGGCGGCGCGCAGCATCGCCGCCGAGCAGGCACGGTTCGGTGCCCACCAGTTGCTCTCGTCGCCGGAATAGGCATGTTCAATGAAGTGCATCTTCGGCCAGCCGGGCGCGTCGAACACGTCCATGTCCCAGAAATCATAGTCGCGGTCGGGCACGACGACATCGCGGCTGCCGCGCTGCATCGACTGGAACACCAGCAGGTCGTCGGCGACGTGAGTCCTGATCAGGTCGAGCGCCAGCAACGGATGACGCAGGTGATAAAGCACGCCGATGAAGAACACGATGTCGTAACGCTCGCCGAGCCTTCCCACATCGTAGACCGACAGGTTGCGGAATTCGATGTCGAGGCCCTCGACCTCGGCCGCGAAGCGGGCCTGCGCCAAATAGTGGTCCTCGATGTCGAGCCCGACCACTCGGGCGGCGCCACGGCGCTTCATCTCCAGCGCGTAGAATCCCGCGTTGCAGCCGATGTCGAGCACCGTCTTGCCGGTCAGGTCCGCCGGGATTTCGGCGGCGAAGCTCCGCCATTTCACGGTCGGAAAGTCGCCGAGGAAGTGGTCGGGCGCGGTGCGGACGCCCTTGAGGTCGAGGTTGTGGAACCACCTGCCGAGCGCACGCGCACGCGCCTCGATCCGCTCGGGTGTCCAGACGGTATCATCTATCGTCATGGTCGCTCCTCGACGGGGTCCGGCGTGATCGATGCCATGACGCCGAACGCCAGGCCGGCATAGGCGTGTCGCCGCCTCCCGCCGACCCGGCTCCCGCCTACCCGCTTCCCGCCGATCCTTGGCGGGTGGGTTGGGGGGCGGGCGCGGGCGCGCGCGCCTGGCGCCACGGCGACGATGTGCTGCGCCGACGGGCCTCGGCGGTCCGTGACGACCCGACGCTGCCCTACCATCTCCGTCATGTCTGGGATGGCCGACCGCTCGCGGGTCGCCATGTCCTGGTTCGGTGCTATCACGGGCTTGGCGACGTGCTGATGTGCGTCCGGTTCCTTCCCGACCTCGTTTGCCACGCCGCTTCCGTCGTCGTGGAGGCGCCCGAGGCGTTGGTGGCGCTGCTCCGGACGATCGAGGGCATCGGCGAGGTGGTCGGGTTCGATCAGGCACGGCCACGCCCGCCATCCGAGGCCGATATTGAGATCATGGAGCTTTGTCACGCGCTCCGGCTCCGGCCCGATGCCGTGCGCAGCCGCGCGCCCAACGTGACGCCGGCGCCGCTCGAACCAGGCACCATCGGGTTCTGCTGGCGCGCCGGCGAGTGGAACCCGGCGCGCTCGGTGCCGATCGAGGCGCTCGCCCCGGTGCTGCGCCGAGCGGGACGTGCGCTGCTGAGCCTGCAGCATGGCCCGGCGCTGGACGCGGGACGGGTGCTGGCGCCGGATTTGTTCCAGGGTCCCGGCCGACGCGAGGACGATGTGTCGCGAACGGCGTCGCTGGTCGCGGGCGTCTCGCTGCTGGTCAGCGTCGACACCATGGTCGCGCATCTGGGGCTGCTGCTGGGGACGCCGACCATCGTGCTGCTCAGGTGTGACGCGGACTGGCGTTGGGGCCGCGAGGATGGCGCCTCACCCTGGTATCCCGGAGCGCGCTGCCTGCGGCAGGATGTGGAGGGCGACTGGGCGGCACCACTGGCGCGGCTCGAGGACATGCTCACGCGGGGTGGTTGACGCCGAGCACGCAGACGGAGTCGTTGGCCAGCCGCACCGTGCTGCGCGAACCAGGCGCGATCTCGAGTCGCAGCATCAGGTCGATCGGCATGCCGAGCAGCGTGACCAGCAGCGCGCGGATGGTGTCGGCATGGGTGAACAGCGCCACCTCGCCCTCGGGATGGGTGATCCGCAGGCGTCGAAGCATCGACGCCGCGCGTGCCTGCAGCGCGAGCATCGATTCGCCGCCCGGAATTTCCGTCACGCTGCGCAGGCGGTGCCAGGCGTGCCAGGTCGGGTCGTCGGTCAGGCTGCGCCAAGGGCGCCCGGTCCAGGTGCCGAAATCAAGCTCGTCGAGGGCGTCGTCGATCGCGGGCTCGAGGCCGAAACGGGACGCGAGCGGCGCCGCCGTCTCCCGGGCGCGCTGAAGCGGCCCTGACATCACCAGCGTGATCGGGCGGCTGGCCAGCGACGCCGCGATGGCGTCCGCCTGTGACCGCCCGATCGCGTCGAGCCCGTGGCCCGGGGTGCGACCGGCGAGCACGCCCTGATCGAGCATCGGATAGTGACCGTGGCGGATGAGGTGGATGATGGTCTCCGGCATCACGGCCGGACGATGGCGCGTTGCCGCGATCATGGTCAATCGGCCGGGTTCCGGAGGCGCCGGGTCCCGGCGCTTGGAGGCGGCGACGCTTCGTTCTACAGCGGCCGCATGAGCGACCTTTCACTGCCCAAGGACAAGATACGCATCCTGCTGCTGGAAGGCGTGCATGACAGCGCGATCGGGTGCCTTGCCGATGCCGGCTATCACGCGATCACCAGGCATCGCGGCGCGCTCGAGGGGGGCGCCCTGCTCGACGCTGTGGCTGGCGTGCACATCCTCGGCATCAGGAGCCGGACCCAACTGACACGAGCGGTGTTCGAGGCGGCGGAACGGTTGATCGCGGTCGGCTGCTTTTGCATCGGCACCAACCAGGTCGATCTCGATGAGGCGGCCACGCGCGCGGTGCCGGTGTTCAATGCCCCCTTCAGCAACACGCGATCAGTCGCCGAGCTGGTGATGGGCGAGATCGTGATGCTGTTGCGGGGGGTGTTTTCGCGCTCGGCGGGTGCGCATGAGGGGCGCTGGGAGAAGAGCGCCACCGACAGCTGGGAGGTGCGGGGCAAGACGTTGGGGCTGGTGGGCTATGGCAGCATCGGCAGCCAGACCTCGGTGCTGGCCGAGGCGTTCGGGATGCGGGTGATCTACTGGGACATCGCCGACAAGCTGCCGCACGGCAATGCGCGTCCGGCCGCCTCGCTCGCGGCGCTGCTGGGCGAGAGCGATGTCGTCAGCCTGCACGTGCCCGAGACCGCCGACACCGCCGGCATGTTCGGCGAGCGCGAAATCCGCGCCATGCGGCCGGGTTCGTTCCTGCTCAACAATGCACGGGGATCGGTCGTCGACATCGACGCGCTGGCCAAAGCGTTGCGCGACAGGCACCTGCTGGGCGCCGCCATCGACGTGTTTCCGGTCGAGCCTGGATCCAACAGCGAGGCCTTCGCGTCGCCGCTGCAAGGGCTGCCGAACGTGATCCTGACACCGCATATCGGCGGCTCAACGGCGGAGGCGCAGGAGCGGATCGGCGTGGAGGTCGCCCGCAAGCTGGTCGAGTACAGCGATTCGGGTTCGACGCTGGGGGCGGTGAACTTTCCACAGGTGCAGTTGCCGGCACGGGCGCGTGGCACCCGCTTCATGCATGTGCATCGCAACGTGCCCGGCATCCTGCGACGCGTGAACGCGGTGTTCGATGAGGCGGGCGCCAACATCGCCGGCCAATATCTCCAGACCGTGGGCGAAACCGGTTACGTAGTGGTCGAGGCCGACATCAGGGACGGCGCGGCGCAGATCCTGCTCGAGCAGTTGCGTGCGCTGGACGGCACGATCAGGGCCCGGCTGATCTATCAGCGCGACTAGGCCGCAGCGAAATTTGAGGTGCTTCAGGCGGTCGCGCGCATCGGCATCCCGGTCGCGGCGACCGCAACCGACGCCAGTTGCGTATTCAGACCATCCGCGACCTGCTCGTTGATGCTGATCAGTGGATCGAGCGGCAACGCCGCGCGAAGCACGGCGCGCGTGCTGTAATCGAGCGAGAACCGTGCGAGCGTGATGCAGTCATTCTTCAGGATGGGCGGCAGACGATTGTTGGAGCCGCCGAGATCGCGCAGCATCAGCGACCAGAGTTCGTGATTGATGCGTAGCGCGTTGTTGCGGGCGCGACCGTCGCCCGCCTCGCGCAGGCGACGCGCGGCGAGACGAAAGGCGGTTGCCTCCTCCTCGCGCGGAGTCTTGACGGAGGCAATCCGGTTGTAGCTGTCGAACGCCGTCATGTAGGCTCCACGTTAGGAATGAGGGGAGAACATCGTCGCTGGGCCGCCCCCCCAAAGCGCCCCGCCCCGCGCACAAGTTTGGGGGAAAACCCCCCCCCCCCCTTCCTCATGAATGAGCTATTTTG
>CAXTPV010000033.1:5235-9141 GCA_964246135.1 uncultured Acetobacteraceae bacterium
GCCGTATTGTCGGCCCCCGTTTCTTATGGGGGGTACAACTGGGGGGGGGGCGGGCCGCAATACGGCTACGGGCCAGTCGACAAGGTTAGCGGAACAGCGACAGCAGCGACTGCGACTGCGAGTTTGCAATCGAAAGCGACTGGATCGCCAGGCTCTGCTTGGTCTGCAGCGAGGTCAGCTTCGCGCTCTCGGCCGACAGATCGGCATCGGTCAGGGCGCCGACGCCGCTGGTGAGCGCCGTCGAAAGCGAGCTCACGGTGTTCTGCAGCTGCGTCAGTTCGTCGGACGAGGAGCCGAGAGCCGAACTGATCTTGCCCAGGTTGTTGATCGCGGCGGTGACGGCGGTCAGCGCGTAGGTCGAGCCCGACTGCGCGGCGACCGTCGCACCGGTGGCGCCGGCCACCGACGCGGCGCCCGTCCCGGTCGTCGCCGCGTTGAGGTTGCCGCCGGCGATGTCGAGGTTGTTGCTGCCGTCCTTGGTGACACCAAAGCCCTGGTTGGTGATCGCCGCGGTCAGATCGTTGATCTGGGCGGTCGCGGTGTCACCGGTCTTGGTGGCCACGCTGACGAAGGTCTGCTCGGAGGTCTTGTTGCCGTTGGCGTCGACCGCGGTGCCGACGGTGACGAAGTTGTTCCCGTTGGCATCCTTGCCCGCGGTCAGCGAGAAGCCGGCGGCCCCTGCCGTGCCGGAAAAGCTGTAGACGGTGTCGCCGGCCGAGTTGGTCGCGCTCGTCACCGTCACGCCCGTGCCGCCGGTGACGCTGGCGACCGATCCGTCATTGTTCAGCGCCACCGTGCCGACGGCGGCGGTGAGCGCGGTGTTGATGCTGGTCGCCAGCGCGCCAGACACGGTGTTGGTGGTGCCGTCATTCAGGCTGAACGTCGTCTGCTTGGCGGGGTCCTGGGCGGTGCCCGTGCTGCTGGCGAACGTGCTGGTCGAGAGCGAGATGGTGGTGGCCGTCGCCGTGTTGGCACTCAGCGTCGGCGAGGCGCCGAGGGCGATCTGGATGCCAGCCTGGTTGACGCTGAGACCATCAAGACCAAGACCAGCCGATGTCGCATTGAAGCCGGCCTGCTGGAACAACGTGCCGTTCAAATCCTGCGACGCGGTCAGCGTGTTGCTGGTGACGCCGTTGCCGATCGCGCCGGACAGGAGGTTGACACCCTGGAAGGTGGCGCCGTTGGCGTTGGCGTTGATCTCGGACAGCGTCTGGGTGATCTGCTGGTTGATGGTCGCGGCGCTGACGCCGCTGCTCTGGCCGGTCTCGATGCTGTTCGAGAGGCTTGAAAGCAGGGTGCCCGAGCTGGATGCCTGGGTCAGCGCCGTGCCGACAACCTGAGCCGAGACCTGGAGGCCGCTGCTGACGCCGGCGAGGCCGGAAATCTGCGCGTTGATGGTCTGCGAGATCGCGTAGATCGCGGGGTTGTCCGCCGCGGTGTTGACGCTCTTGCCGGTCGAGACTTGATTTTCGGTCGTCGTGAGCGCTGCGTTGGTATCGCGCAGGCTCGCGAGGGCCTCAAGGGCCGCATTGTTGGTGTTGATCGAGAACGCCACGAGTTTTCTCCGTTGCTTGGTTCGGGCGCGACTGTGAGGCCTGGTGGTTACTCACGGGTAAACCGGCGCCGAGAAATCGCACGCGTTGCGGAAGCAGGGCCACCCCGCCATCCTGGATTCTGGTGGCGGGAGCAGATTATGCCGGATGGATCGAACCTGCCCACGCGGGAGCAGGCGTCGCCGCGCGAGTTCCGGCTGGTGCTGACAGGCCTGATGCTGGCGCTGACGCTCGCGTCGCTCGATCAGAACATCGTCGCGACCGCCCTGCCACGCATCACCGGCGACCTTGGCGGCCTGCGCCACCTGTCCTGGGTGGTGACGAGCTTCGTGGTGGCCAGCACGGTGTCGGCGCCGCTCTACGGACGCCTCAGCGACATCTACGGACGCAAGCCCGCCTTCGCGGTGTCGATTTCGGTGTTCCTGCTGGGCTCGGTGCTCTGCGGCCTGGCGCGCAGCATGGCCGAGCTGATCGGCTTTCGCGCCTTGCAGGGGCTTGGTGGCGGCGGCCTGATGGTGCTCGCGCAGACGGTGATCGGCGACTTGGTGTCGCCGCGCGAGCGGGGTCGCTACCAGGGCCTGTTCGCGGCCGTGTTCACCGCCTGCTCGGTCGCGGGCCCGCTGGTCGGCGGCGTTCTCACCGAATACGCGTCGTGGCGCTGGGTGTTCTACGTCAACCTGCCGGTCGGCGCCGTGGCGCTGCTGCTGATCATGCTGGCGTTGCGGCCGCGACCGCGCGGCCCGGCGCCGCGCCTCGACCTCGCCGGCGCCGCGCTGCTGGTGACCGGAACCACCTGCCTGATGCTGCTTCTCAGCACCGGAGGTGGCGACCTGACCTCGCGATCGGCGACGGTGCTCGGGCTGGCGACCGCCTGCCTCGCCTCGTTCGCGATCCTGATCCCGGTCGAGCGCCGCGCCAAGCTGCCGATCCTGCCGCCACGCCTGTTCCGCAACAGGGTGTTCGTGATCGCGACCGGGGCGATCATGCTGACCGCGATGGCATTGTTCGCGGCTGCCGTGTTCCTGCCGCTGCTGTTCCAGCTGCTGATGGGCGCGTCGCCGACCCAGGCCGGATTGATGATCGCGCCGTTGATGGGCGGCGTGATCGTGGCGTCGTTCACCGGCGGCCGCATCATCTCGCGCACCGGGCGCTACAAGGCGCTGCCGGTTGCCGGCCTTTTCGTGGTCACGCTCAGCTACGTGGCCCTGGTGCTCGCGGTCCGCACCGGCCTAGGCGCAACGACGATCGAGGCGATCCTGGTCGCGATGGGTGCCGGCCTCGGCCTCGTGCTGCCGACGCTCACGACCGCGATCCAGAACGCGGTGTCACCCGGCGAGCTCGGTGGTGCCACCGCCATGGCGGGGTTCTTCCGCTCGCTCGGCGGCGCGGTCGGGGTCGCGTTGTCCGGCGCGGTGCTGGCGCTGCACCTCCGCCTGCTGCCCGATCCGGCGACCGGCGCGGACACCATCGCGCGGATCGCCGGCCTGCCGGCGGCACCGCGCGAGGCCGTGCTCGCCGCCTATCGCGCCGGGCTCTCGGGCGCGTTCACGGCAGGCGCCGTGGTGGCGGCGACCGGCCTCGTCGTGGTGCTGTTCCTGCCCGAGCTGCCGCTGCGCGCCGCCTCCGCTCGCCCGGTGCCCGAGAACGCCTGAGCACGGCGGCAACGCCGGACGATGACGGCAATCCCGCCCGATCGGCGTCGCCTGGATGTTTTGCTATCGTTCCGTTACGGTCACGCTCGCGCGAGCCAGGAGGCGCGAGGATGAGCATCGCCCGCGTCCACAGCTTCGCGTTCGTCGGCATCGACGCCGTGCCGGTCGAGGTGCAGGTGCAGATCGCGGGCGGGCTGCCGGCGTTCCTGATCGTCGGCCTCGCCGACAAGGCCGTCGGCGAGGCGCGCGAGAGGGTGCGGGCGGCGCTGCACGCGATGGGCCTGGCGCTGCCGCCCAAGCGCATCCTGATCAATCTCGCGCCGGCCGACCTCCAGAAGGAGGGCAGCCATTTCGACGTGCCGATCGCGCTCGGTGTGCTCGCCGCGATGGAGGTGCTGCCGCGCGACGTGCTCGGCCGGTTCGCGGCACTCGGCGAATTGTCGCTCGACGGCACCCTGATGCCGGTCAGCGGGGTGCTGTCGGCGGCGATGGGCGCGTCCGCGCTCGATCTCGGGCTGGTCTGCCCGGCGAGCCAGGGCGGCGAGGCGGCGTGGGCGGGGCGGATCGAGGTGCTGGCGACGCCCGACCTGCTGTCGCTGATCAACCATTTTCGCGGCGAGCAGGTGCTGACGCCGCCAGAGCCGGCAGGGCTCGCCGAACCAGCGTCGACGCTCGACCTCGCCGATGTGCGCGGCATGGAG
>CAXTPV010000033.1:9151-16577 GCA_964246135.1 uncultured Acetobacteraceae bacterium
CGCGTCCCGGCGAGGTCAGCCTCGCGCATCGCGGCGTGCTGTTCCTCGACGAGCTGCCGGAGTTCCCGCGCGGCGCGCTGGAGGCGTTGCGCCAGCCGATCGAGGCCGGCCGCACGACGGTCGCGCGCGCGTCGGCCCACGTGACCTACCCCGCCCGGTTCCAGCTGGTCGCCGCGATGAACCCCTGCCGGTGCGGGCATCTCGGCGATGCGTCCCGCGAGTGCCGGCGCGCGCCGACCTGCGGCGAGGAGTACCTCTCGCGGCTGAGCGGCCCGCTGCTCGACCGCATCGACATGGTGGTCAACGTGGTGCCGGTGCCCCCGGGCGATCTGTCGCTGATCGCGCGCGGCGAGGACACGCCGACGGTCGCGAGCCGCGTCGCAGCGGCGCGCGCCCGGCAAGCGGCGCGAACCGGCGCCATGCGCAACGCGCTCGCCGCGACCGAGACGATGCTGGTGTCAGACGAGGCCAACACGCTGGCCGGCCAGGCGGCGGAGCGGATGCGGCTGTCGGCGCGCGGCTGGACCCGGCTGCTACGGGTGGCGCGCTCGATCGCCGACCTCGCCGCCGACGAGATGGTGCGTCGCGTGCACGTCGCCGAGGCGCTGTCATTCCGCCAGCGCCTGCCAGCGCGCCTGGGGTGAGCGAAACCATCACGGGGCGCTGCCCCGCACCCCGCCAGGGCATGATACCCCGGACCTCATACGTATTCGGTGTCGCACACCAAACCGAGATTATCTCAGGAGTCGCGGCTACAGTATCGCTCACGACTCATCCTACAGGTCAGCGATTTCATCCGCGTCATTATCGATGTCTGGCAAGAAGACGTCCTTGAACTCGATAGCGGATGGAATCCGCGGCGCAGAAGCCTCAAGGTACGTTCGATCCACTGGGCTTCGCTTTAGCCGAAAACTATCCCCGCCTGGGTAGATACTGTAAATCTTCACGTCAGTCTCATTGGCATAGAGTTTGACGATTGCCTGGATCACCGCCATATCGCATCGTAGACCGAAGTGAATTGCAGTCACCGAAAACTCGGACTCTACGGGACCACTTGTCTCCTTGACGTCTCGCCATTCTTTCTCATAGCGCCAAGCCCCGGCCTTCGCGAGAAAATACGTGTCAAACACGCGCTGCTTAGCTTCCGGCGATCTCTCCTTTTTCCACTTGAGCAAGTCGCTTGCGCGGACGCTTCTCGCGGCTCGGTAGTTGACCGCCTTCAGGTCTGGACGGCGAAAGTCTGTAGTATCGAGCTCTAAGCAAATTCCCCGGTGACTATCGGCATAGTGACTCCACATTAGCGGCGAGTTCCAGCACTCAGAGAGTGACAGGACGCCTTTCAATCCGAATTCTAAGTCAAGCTCTCTCTTGATCCGTTCCGCCAGCATACGCTTTAGATAATCCTCCACATCTGGCTCGGTCTTGTAATCTCCATACTCAGTAGAGCGATCACGATAGTTGTTCATCTCTGCTTTGGCTTGGTCGGGCCGCTGCGTACGCAGTAAGAACTTATAGCACAATTGCTCCATTTCGCTTCTGGTGACATCAACTTCAATCGTTGGATCACAATCCAAAGGATCGTTGAAGCATCTTGGATTGGAGTAGTTAAGCTCATTGGCCGTGAGAAATCGTAGAGAAAAAACGTTAAACGGGCGATATTTGTACAACCTACGGGGGATGGGGTGGCTAACCACTGGGTTATCGATCAAAGGAATAACCTTCCGCTGTCAACGGAAGGACCGATTTATGTGTGCCGGGTGAAGGGGTCGCGGGCCCCTTCCGGGTCCAGGGCAGCGCCCTGGCCTTAAGCCCGTCGACGCCGCGTCAGCCCGGACTGGATCACCACCGCGAGCAGCAGGAAGGCGCCGCTGGCGAGCCCCTGATAGGCCGCGCTCAGGGTGCCGATCTGGTTGATGACGTTGTTGATCAGCCCGAGCAGCAGCACGCCCGCCAGCGCGCCCAGCATGGTGCCGACGCCGCCGGTGAGCAGCACGCCGCCGATCACCGCGGCCGCGATCGATTGCAGTTCGTAGCCGTTGCCGGCGCCAGACAGGCCGCTGCTCAGATGTGACGCGAGCAGCGCGCCGGCCAAGCCCGCGAGGCCGCCGCTGACGCAGTAGGTCAGCACCTCAGTGCGCGCGACCCGAATGCCGAGCATGCGCGCGGCCTCCCGGTTGCCGCCGACCGCGAACACGGCGGCCCCGAACGGGGTACGGTTCAGCACCAGAGCGGCGATGGCGAACGCGACCGGCAGGATCACTACGAGGTTGTTCACGCCAAACAATCGCCCGTTCGCCAGCGAACCAAAGCGCGGCGCGCTGATCACCATGCTTTCGCCGGCCAGCGCCACCGCCAGCCCCTTCAGTGCCAGCAGCGCCGCCAGCGTCACGATGAACGGCGCCATGCGGGCGCGCGCGATCAGCAGGCCGTCGATCACGCCGACCACGATGCCGGCCGCCATCGGCAGCGCGATCGCCGCACCCCAGCCATACGGTGCCGCGTAGGCCGCGAGCACCGTGCCGACGCTCACCATCGAGCCGACCGCGAGATCAAACCCGCCCATGATGATCACGAAGGTCTGGCCGATCGCGACCAGGCCGAGGAAGCTCGCGGCCGCGATGATGTCCTCGAGATTGCCGCGGGCGAGAAAATCCGGGAACGCGACGCCCGCGAGCAGGATCGCGACGGCGAGCACGACGATCGCGCCGCGCGCCTGCACCAGCGCCACGATCTGGGTGCGCCGGGCGGCGCGTGCGGAGATCGCTGGCGTCGCGACGCTGACGGCGTGGGACATCGCGCTCAGCCGCCCGATCGCTGCAGATAGAGGGCGCCGATGATGAAGGCCGCCTTCAGCATCTGGGCGTAGGTCGCGCTCACGTTGTTCATGATGAAGCTCGCATCGAGCACCTGGAGCAGCAGCACGCCGCACACTGTGCCGGTGGTGAAGATGCGGCCGCCAGACAGCGGCGTGCCGCCGATCACCACCGCGGCGATCGCGTCGAGCTCGAACTGCACGCCGATGTAGTTCGGGTCGGCGGCGCCGAGCCGGGCGCTGGCAAACAGGCCGGCGATGCCGGCGAGCAGGCCGCTGAGGCCGTAGACGAACAGCAGGGTGGCGCGCACCGGCTGCCCGGCCAGCGTGGCGGCGGTCCGGCTCGCGCCGGCGAAGATCGCGTAGTGACCGATGGTGGTGCGCCGGACCACGAACGAGAACGCCAGCGCGGCAAGCCCCGCCAGCAGGGCGGTCACCGGCAGCACCCAGATCGTGGCCGAGCCGAGCGAGGCGAGCGGCCCGTCGAACGGCAGGTCGACGCGCGCGCCGCCGAGGATCGCCTGGGCCAGGCCGCGCGCGGCCACCAGCAGCGACAGGCTGGAGATCAGCGGATCGATCCGCAGCACCGAGATCAGCAGGCCGTTGACGATGCCGCAGGCTAGGCCGGCGCCGATGCCGATGCCGATCGCGGCCCCCTGGCCGAGCGGCAGCGCGAGTCCGATCGTCGCCGAGGTCAGCGCCATCACCGAGCCGACCGAGAGGTCGATGCCACGGGTGCCGATCGCCAGGCTCTCGCCGAGCGCGATCAGGATCACCGGCGCCGACTCGAACAACAGGCTGCGCACCACGCCGCCCTGACGGAACCCGGGCGTGACCACGAGGTCAAACAGCAGCAGGGCCGCGAACGCGATGAACACGCTGTAGCCGCGCAGCGACGTCACGGTCACCCGTGGCCTGGCGGCCGGACCAGTCGCCATGCCGGTGGCACTCGCGCCGACGGGCGACAGCGTCATGCGCTCACCTTGTCGTCGCCAGCACCGCCGCCCCCGGGCGCACGCTCGGTGCCCTGCTCGGCGAGCAGCGCCAGCACGTCGTCGGGTTCGCGGCCGGCGGTCTCGACCTCGCCGGTGACCGCGCCCTCCGACAGCACCACCAGGCGATGCGCGAGCTCCAGCACCTCGTCGACCTCCGACGACGTGACGAGAACACCGAGCCCGTCCGCCGCCAGCGCCCGCACCGTGCGATGGATTTCCGCCTTGGCGCCGACATCGATGCCGCGGGTCGGATCGTCGAGCATCACCACTTTCGGTCCGGTCCCGAGCGCGCGCGCGATCAGCACCTTCTGCTGGTTGCCGCCCGACAGCTCGGAGATCAGCGCCCCCGGCCCGGCGGTCTTGATCCCGAGCTCGCGCACATAGCGCTGCACCATCTCCGTCTGCTTGGCGCGCGAAACCACGCCGAAGCGCGAAATCCGCGGCAGCACCGCCGCCGTCAGGTTCTCGCGCACCGACAGCCGGGGAAAGATGCCCTCGGAGCGCCGGTCCTCGGACAAGAAAGCGAGGCCGCGACGGATGCTGTCGGCCGGGCGCGCGTGGGTCAGGCGATGGCCGGCGAGCCGCACCTCGCCCTGCTCGGGCGCCTCGGCGCCGTAGATCGCCTTCAGCGTCTCGGTGCGGCCGGACCCGAGCAGGCCCGCGAGGCCCAGGATTTCGCCGCGGCCCACCGCGAGCGACACGTCGCGCACCCGGGTGCGCCAGGTCAGATGATTGACCGAAAGCGCGGGCTCGGCCGCCTCGCGCGGCGGTGCGGGCGTCGCGTCCTTGCGGCCGCCGGCAAGCGGGATGTTGGACTCGCTCCGCCCCAGCATGGCCGCGACCAGGCGCCCGCGCGGCAGGTCAGCGGTCGCCTCGCTCGCGACCACGCTTCCGTCCCGCAGCACGGTCAGGCGGTCGCATAGCCGGTAGCATTCCGACAGCCGATGGCTGACATAGACGATGGCGTGGTTCTCGCGCCGCAGCTGCTCGACGACCGCGAACAGCAGGTCGACCTCGGCCCCGCTCAACGCCGAGGTCGGCTCGTCCATGATGACGACGCGGGCGCCGAGCGACACCACGCGCGCGATCGACACCATCTGCTGCATTCCGAGCCCGAGGCTGCCGAGCCGGACCCGGGGATCGATCGCCAGGTGATAGCGCCGCAGGATGTCGCTGGTCTCGCGCAGCATCCGCTTCTGATCGATCAGGAGGCCGCCCACCCGCGGCTCGCGTCCGAGAAACACGTTGGCCGCGACGCTCCGGTCCGGCAGCAGGTTGATCTCCTGGTAGACGGCGGCGATGCCCGCGCGCTGGGCGGCGCGCGGGCTGTCGAACGCGACAGGCCGGTCGTCGAGCCGGACCTCGCCGGCGGTCGGACGGTGCAGGCCGGTCAGGATCTTGATCAGCGTCGACTTGCCGGCGCCGTTCTCGCCCATCAGGCCATGCACCTCGCCGGCGCGTACGTCGAACGAGACGTCCCGCAACGCGGCGACCACACCGAACGTCATGCCGACGCCACTCGTGCCCAGCAGCGGAGCAGCACTCACGGCCCGGATCCCTGGTTCGGCTCTCGCTCAGCCCGCGGCGATCAGTAGGGCGCGCCGCTCCTGATCGCCGCCGACGCGTTGGACGTGTCGTAGAGCCCGTCCTTCATGATCAGCTTCTGCGATACCGGCTTGCCGCCGAACCAGTCGTTCAGCGCCTGGAACGACAGCGGCCCGAAGCGCGGGTTGGTCTCGACATCGGCCTGCGCGTGGCCGGCCGCGATTGCCTTGACCACCGCCTTGGTGCCGTCGATCGACACGATCTTGATCGCATGCCCGGGCTGCTTGCCGGCCTGCGACATCGCGCGCATGGCGCCCAGCGTCATCACGTCGGCATGCGAGTAGAGCGCGTTGACGTCGGGATGCGCGAGCAGCAGCTGCTCCATCACCCGCTGCGCGTCGGTCGCCGACCAGTTGCCGGTCTGCGCCGCCACCAGCACCAGGCCGGGATGCGACTTCAGGCCGTCGGCGAAGCCCTCGGTGCGCTGGCTCTCGACCGAGTTGCCGTAGGCCCCCTGGATCTCGACGATCTTGGCGTTGCCGCCGGTGGCCTTGGCCATCGCGTCGGCGGCGCGCTGGCCCTGGACCAGGAAGTTCGAGCCGATGTTGGTGATGAAGTCGCGGCACGGCGTGCCCGCGGTCGCGCGGTCGATGGTGATCACCGGGATGTTCTTGGCCGCCGCCTGCTCGAGTGCCGGCTGCAGGCCGGTCGCGTTCAGCGGCGCCACGATGATCGCCTTGGCGCCCTGGCTGATCATCGCCTCGACATCGGCGACCTGCTTGGCCTGGTCGTCGTTGGCGTTGGTGTAGAGCAGCCGCGACACCCCCGCCGTCTTCGCCGCAGCCTTGACCGAGGCCGTCTCGGCGGCGCGGAACGGGTTCTGCTCGTTCTCCGACTGCGAGAACCCGACGATCATGCCCGACATCGAGGCGTGGGTCGGCGACGGGTTGGTGCAGCTCGACGAGGATTGGTTGCCGACCACCTGGGCGCCGGTGGTCTGGGCCCCGGTGCCTTGGGCCATCGCGGCGGCCGGCAGGCTCAGCGTCGCCGCGAGCGTCACCGCCAGCGTGTTCGGACGCCGCCGCCGAGGCGTGATGTTCCTGGTCATCGTGCGATTCTCCCCAAGGTGCGAGCTCTAGAGGCTCTTGGCTCCGACATCGGTCGGTGACGGCGACATCGCCATCCACGATCGACTTGCGGCCCTTGTCATACGAACCAAGCGTTAGGCGGGCAAGAGCAGCCGAGCCCGCTCCCCGGACGGTCACTCCGATGGTGGCGGCTTGAGCACACCAACAACGCCCGTGAGGAACGCACGTAATTTTTCGAACGGACCGTGAACGGTCGCGGTGTCGCCGCGTTCACCCGCCATGGCCAACCCAAAGAACGTGACCGCGGACGAGCAGGCGCTGCCGTCGAACGCGGAAAAAGACCCGAGCGACTGGACCACCGGGAGCGAGACCATGACCGGCGCCCAGGCTTCCTACCTCAAGACGCTGTGCGAGGAGGCGAACGAGGCGTTCGACCCTTCGCTCACCAAGGCGGAGGCGTCAAAGCGTATCGACATGCTACGGAATCAAACGAAACGCGGCATCGATCACTGATCCGGCATGATCACTGGCCGGCGAGCGCCGGCCAGGCCCGGTCAAGATCGGCGATGAGGTCGTCCGGATCCTCCAGCCCGACATGGAAGCGACAGAGCGCCCCCTGCCCGTCCACCGGATGCCGCCGCTTGATGCTGCCGGTAATCGTGGTGGCCAGGCTCTCGAACCCGCCCCAGGACCAGCCGATACCAAACAACTCGAGTCGGTCGACCAGGCGGTCGACCGCCTCGGCCTCAATCCCGGTGCGAAACTCGATCGCGAACAGGCTGGCACTGCCGCGAAAGTCGCGTCGCCACAGCGCGTGACCCGGCGCGCCGGGCAGCGCCGGGTGCAGGACGCGCCGCACCTCCGGCTTGGCCGCGAGGTGTGACGCGACAGCCAGGCTGGCGGTGGCTTGGCGCTCAAGCCGAACGTCGAGCGTGCGCAGACCGCGCAGCGTCAGCCAGCAATCCTCCGGGCTCGCGCCCTGGCCC
>CAXTPV010000034.1:0-16316 GCA_964246135.1 uncultured Acetobacteraceae bacterium
GCCAGCAGGCGGTCGAGCGCGGCGTCGCGCTCCGGGCTGCGGAACGGCGTCATTCCGGGGCCGGGGCCGCGGCCGGGGCGCCGGGCGGTGCCTGGTGGCGTTGCCGCTCATCGGCGAAGGCGAGCAACGACAGGTCGGTCATGCGCATGGTGTAGAGGATCCCGTCGAGGTGATCGTGCTCGTGCTGCAGCACGTTGGCGAGGAAGCCGCCGGCGTCACCGGTGACCGCGTCGCCGTCGAGATTGACGCCGGCGTAGCGCACCCGGGCACGACGCGGCACCACGCCGGTGAGCCCGGGGATCGACAGGCAGCCCTCCTGGCGGAGCACGATGTCGTCATCGAGCGGGCTCAGCTCCGGGTTGATCAGCACGGCGACCGCGCGTGCCGGGTCGTCGGCACCGGCGCTTCGCTCGACGGGGACCTTGTAGACGAACAGGCGAAGCGGGACGTGGACCTGCGGGGCCGCGAGCCCGGCGCCGCACGCGTCCTCCATCGTCTCGATCATGTCGGCGACCAGGCGCGCGATCGCGGGGTCGCGCGGATCGGCGACGGGGTCCGCGCGTCCCAGCAGCACGGGGTGCCCCATGCGGGCGATCTTGAGCAAGGCCATCCGGCGCGAACGATGTCAGTCGTATGATGTTCCGGCAAGCCGGCGGGTGATGTTCCGGCGAGCGTGCATCGTCCGGGCGCGGTCGCCGCAAACCTTTTGCGATGCCGGCGTTGGGCGTGATATGCGTCGCAGCTGGCAGCCGGAGGGGGCCTCCTTCCGGCCAAACGACGTTTGGACAGGAGATCGCGGCCCCGTGCAGGTTCTGGTGCGTGACAACAACGTGGATCAGGCGCTCAAGGCGCTCAAGAAGAAGATGCAGCGCGAAGGCGTGTTTCGCGAGATGAAGCTGCGCCGTCACTACGAGAAGCCGTCGGAGCGCCGGGCGCGCGAGGCGGCCGAAGCGGTCCGGCGCGCGCGCAAGGTCGAGCGCAAGCGCCTCGAGCGCGAGGGTTTCTAGCGGCTCAGCCCGGCCTGCCGCCCGCCAGCGACAGATGCTGCAGCAGCATGATGGTCTTGGCATCGGTGATGCCGCCCGATGGGATCAGTGCCAGCGCCGCGGCGAGCGTCATCTCGACCACCTCGATGTCCTCTCCCTCGGCGCGAAGGCCGCCGCCGCGCGCGACACGGTCGGCTTGGTTGTAGGACGCGGTGAACAGGGTCAGCCGCTCGGTCAGGCAGCCAGGACTCATGATCGCCCGCAGCACGCGGGTGACTGACCGCAGGCGGATGCCCGCCTCCTCCAGCGCCTCCCGGATTACGGTGTCCTCGGCCGGGGCGCCCTCAAGCACGCCGGCGATCGCCTCCAGCAGCATGCCGTCGCCGCCGTCTTGGGTCGCGGGAAGGCGGAACTGCCTGACCAGGATGATGGTCCCGCGCGCGGGATCGAACGGCAGCACGGCGGCGGCATCGCGGCGTTCGTAGACCTCGCGCTCCAGCGTCTGCCAGCTTGCGTCGGCGCGCCGGAGATCGAAGCTGACGGCGCGCAGCCTGGTATACTCATCGGACAGGATGCGGGCCTCGCGCACCCGATAGCGCTCCATCCTCTGGTCTCCCCGCCATGCCTCGGCGTCCTGGCGGATCAGCATCACCGGGAACCCATGCCATGCGCAACACCCTACCGGCCGCCATCCTGGCCGCGACGCTGATCGCGGCGGCTGGGGCCGGCGCGGCCGCGCCCGAGGCGGTGACGTCGCCCGCCTTCCTGACCGCGATCGACGGCCGGCAGGCGCGGCACTGGATCGCCGCCGAGAACGCACGCACGCTCGATGTCCTCAAGCGCGACCCGCGCTACGCCGGGTTCCGCGCGCGGGCGCTCGCCATCGCCGAGGCGGAGGACCGCATCCCGGCGCCGGTGCTGGTTGGCGACACCGTCACCAATTTCTGGCAGGACCGGGCGCATGTGCGCGGCATCTGGCGGCGCACCACGCTCGCGTCGTATCTATCGGCGACGCCGGCCTGGACGACGCTGATCGACCTCGACGCACTGTCGGCGCGCGAGCACGCGAACTGGGTGTGGGAAGGTGCCGATTGCGCGCCGCCCGAGGACCGGCTCTGCATGATCACGCTGTCGGACGGCGGCGAGGACGCCACCAGCCTGCGTGAGTTCGACCTGGCGGCGGACCGGTTCGTCGATGGCGGGTTTGCGCTGCCGCATGGCAAGCAGCAGGTCGGCTGGGAGGACGGGCACGCGCTGCTGGTCGCCCGCGACTGGGGCCGAGGCAGCATGACGCGATCGGGTTACCCGTTCATCGTCAAGCGGCTGTTGGGCGGTGCCCCGCTTGCTGCGGCAAACGAGGTCTACCGCGCGCGGCCGGACGATGTCGGCGCCGCGGGTGCGACGATGGTCGATGGCAACGGCCATCGGGCGACCGTGATCACCCGCGAAATCGATGCGTTCAGCAGCGAGAACCTGCTGCTCGGCCCGGCCGGCACCAGCGCGATCAACCTGCCGCCGCGCGCGACGATCGAGGGCTTGGTGGCCGGCCGCCTGGTCGCCAGGATCGATCAGGACTGGCAGCCGTCGCATGCCGGCGCGATCGCCGCGGGCAGCCTGGTGTCGCTGCCGCTCGATCATCCCGATGGCGCACCGACGCTGATCTTCCGGCCCGGGCCGCGCCAATCGGTCGAAGACGTGTCGGCCACGCGCGGCCGGCTGGTCGCCGCGATCTTCGACAACGTGCGTGGTGGAGCCTACGTCTTCACGCCGGAACCGGGTGGCGGCTGGAGCGCGCGTCGCGTCGGCTTGCCGGACGATGTCTCGGTGGCGGTCGCGACGACGTCGGAGCGGACCGACACCGCCTTCCTCAGCGTCACCGGCTTCCTCACGCCGACCCAGCTCTGGGTGCTGGACGCAGCAGCCAGCCAGGCGCACCTCGCCAAATCCACGCCGGCCAGGTTCGATGCGTCGGCCGACGTGGTCGAGCAGAACGAGGCGGTCTCGGCCGACGGCACCAGGGTTCCGTATTTCCTGGTGCATCGACGCGACATGCGCGCCGATGGCGGCAACCCCACCGAGCTCTACGCCTATGGCGGGTTCCAGGTCTCGATGACGCCACGCTACGACGCGACGCTCGGTAGCCTGTGGCTCGCGCAGGGCGGCGTCTACGCGCTGGCCAATATCCGTGGCGGCGGCGAGTTCGGGCCGGCCTGGCACGAACAGGCGACCAAGACCCACCGCCAGCGCACGTTCGACGACTTCGCCGCGGTCGGGCGCGACCTGATCGCGCGCAAGATCACCGACCCGCGCCATCTCGGCATACGCGGCGGCTCCAATGGCGGGCTGCTGATGGGTGTCGAGTTCACCCAAGCTCCAGAATTGTGGGGGGCGGCGGTGATCGAGGTGCCGCTGCTCGACATGCTGCACTACGAGCAGATGTCGGCGGGCGCGTCATGGGTCGGCGAGTATGGCAGCGTCGCCAACCCCGCCGAACGGCGCTTCCTGGCGTCGGTCTCGCCGCTCGAGAACCTGCGTGCCGGCGTGCGCTATCCCACCCCGTTCATCGTCACCACGACCAAGGATGACAGGGTGGGCCCGGTGCATGCGCGGCGCTTCGCCTGGCGTATGGCGCAACTGCACCTGCCGTTCCTCTATTACGAGGAGACTGAGGGCGGGCACGCGGCCGGCGCCAATTTGCCGGAGGTCGCGACCGAGCGGGCGCTCGAATACACCTATCTCGCGCGCCAGCTGATGCGCTGAGGGGATCAGCTGGCTGCCATCGACGGAGGGTGGCAGATGTGATCATGGCCGAAGGCCCAGGAAGCGGTGTTCCCCCCAGCTGCGTTGAGGTGGCTCGGTCAGCGATATACGATGCTTTCGGCACCAATCAGACCTCGGCTTTTGACTTGATCTCAGAGGGAGCGTCAGGTGCGTTCCCGCGCCAGTCCGCCACGAAACCCGCACCAATACGAGTCCATGCGGATCGCTGCCGAGGCGGGCATCGCGCCAAGGCTTTACCATGTCGACGAAGCGGCCCGTGTCGCGATCATGGCCTTCATCGAGGAGCAACCGCTCACCGCCTTTCCGGGCGGTCCTCGCGAGCTGACGAAAGAAGTCGCAGGCCTATTGGGTCGCGTACGATGCACGCGATAGTTTCCGCGCTTCGCGGACTACCCTGATCTGGTCGGCCGCTTATGGGAATAGGTATGCCAAACAGGCCTCTTCGCCGCTGGCGTCCTGGCGCTTTACATGGGGCGTTTCCACCGCATTCGCGAGGCTTACGTGTGGGATCGGCCGACGCCGTTTCCAACCACGATGACCCGGTGCCGCGCAACGTTCTGTATGATGGTCAACGTCTGTGGCTGATCGATTGGGAGTCTGCCTATCGCAACGATTCGCTGGTCTCGTCCTCTGCCGAGGACGAGAGCGTCGTCCTGGAGGCTTATTCCGGTGGGAGATCAAATCAGGCTTGCCATCGTCGGCTTGCCTTGGTCCGCGCATTTATTCGCCTGTATTACGCCGGTGTCCTGCTAAGCGCCTCGTTCGCGCATTTCGGAGCACTTGCCGACTCCGATCTGTCCGCGCCGACCGTCTCGGAGCTGGGCGACATCGGCCCCGTCGTCGCTTGGCTGCGTGACGGCGTTCGAGATGCCGACCTCGGACTGCTGTTCAGACATTGGGGTCTGGGGCCCGCGGCCCCAGCGGGTCGAGGGCAGAGCCCTCGCCTTGCTTTCTCAACAGCCCTAGGCCGCGCAAGCGTCCAGCGCTTGCGTCTCGCGCGCGTCGGATCGTTCGGCCTCGAACATGTAGTCGCGGGTGAGTGGCACCGCCTCGGTGCTGGCACTCAGCTGGATTTGGAAGTTCATGTGGCGCTGGCGGCGGAAGGCGATCTCGGATCCTGACAGATAGAGCTCGAACATGCGGCAGAAGCGCTCGTCATAGAGGTCGCGCACGCGGTCACGATTGGCGGCGAAGCGCTCCCGCCACAGCGCGATGGTGCGGGCGTAGTGCAGCCGCAGGATCTCGCAATCGGTGACCCAGAGGCCGCTGCGCTCGACTGCGGCCAGCGTCTCGCTCAGCGCCGGCGAGTAGCCGCCGGGGAAGATGTATTTGGTGAGCCAGGCGCTGGTGACGCCCGGCCCCTCGGCGCGACCGATGGCGTGGACCAGCGCGACGCCGTCCGGACGGAGACACCGCTTCACGGCGGCGAAGAAGGTGTCGAAATGGCCGATGCCCACATGCTCGAACATGCCGACCGAGAGCACGCGATCGTAGCGGCGGCCGACGCCGCGATAGTCGAGAAGTTCGAACCGCACCCGGCCGGCAAGCCCCGCCGCCTCGGCGCGCCTGCGCGCCTCCTGCAACTGCTCGACCGAGAGGGTGATGCCGGTGACCTGGCAGCCATGGTCTCGCGCCAGCGTGAGCGCCGTGCCGCCCCAGCCGCAGCCGATGTCGAGCACCTCGAGCCCGGGCCGGTCGAGCAGCAGCTTGGACGCGATGTGGCGCTTCTTGGCCGCCTGCGCCTCGTCCAGCGTCTCGTCGCCGCGTGGGAAGTAGGCGCAGGAATACTGGCGGTCGGCGTCGAGAAACAGGCTGTAGAGCCTTCCATCCAGATCGTAGTGATGGGCCACGTTGCGACGGGCGCGCGGCACCGGGTTGTGCTGCGCGATGTGGCGGACGAACCGGCGGACGGCGCCGCGAGCGCGGACGATCGAGCCGAGGCCCGGGTTGAGCTCGGCGTTCGACATCAGGATGTCGAGCAGGTCAAAGAGCGTTCCCCCCGACACATCCATCAGGCCGTTCATGTAGGCCTCACCCACCCCGAGCGAGGGGTGGAGGAGGATGCGCGGGATCACCGAGGCGTGGTTGATCCTGACGCCGGCGGACAGACCCCCGGGCGTGCCGAAGCGCGACACCCTGCCGTCCGGATACTCGACGGTGAGAAAGCCGATGGTGATTGAGCGGGCAAGCAACTGGTCCAGCAGCCAAGACAAGGTGTCACTCCCTCCGCGATCGGGTTCCGGATCATGGAACGATGGCGAACGGCCCCTGCTGCGTCAAAGAACCCGCCCGTGACGATGGCGCGTCAGCGAGCCGGCCAGCAGCTTTGTCGCGCGTCTGTGGCGGCCGCGCGACAGTCATGCCTCAGGACGCCGGCTCTGACTCCGTTGGCTCGGCGGCGCCGAGATCGTCCTCGTCATCGTCGTCCTGGCCGATCCGCCTGCCCTCGGCCTGGCGCTTGGCCTCGTCGAGCGAGCGGGCGGTGTTGACAGTGACCGGGATCGAGACCTCGGGGTGCAGCGCCACCCTGACCTCGCTGAGGCCGAGCGTCTTGATCGGCTGGCCGAGCTGCACTTGGGCGCGGTTGATGGTGAGCCCGGCCTCGGTGACCGCCTCGGCGATGTCGCGCGTCGAGACCGAGCCATACAGCGCGCCGCTGTCGCCAGCCGAGCGGACGACGATGACCGACAGGCCGGCCATGCGTTCGGCGAGGCGTTCGGCCTCTTCCCGTCGCTTGATGTTCTGCGCCTCGAGCTGCGCCCGTTCGGTTTCGAAATGGGCGCGGTTCTCCTTGCTGGCGCGGATCGCCTTGCGACCGGGCAGCAGGAAGTTGCGCGCAAATCCCGGGCGGACGCGGACGACGTCGCCCATCTGGCCGAGCTTCTCGATCCGCTGCAGCAGGATCAGTTCCACGGTGGTGGCCATGTGTCAGGCCTCCCTTACGCGAGGATGTAGGGCAGGAGGGCCAGGAAACGCGCGCGCTTGATCGCGTTGGCTAGTTCGCGCTGCTTCTTGGCCGATACCGCGGTGATGCGCGACGGCACGATCTTGCCGCGCTCGGACAGGAATCGGGACAGCAGCCGCACGTCCTTGTAGTCGATCTTCGGCGCGTTCGGACCCGAAAACGGGCAGGACTTGCGTCGGCGGTAGAACGGGCGCCTGGCGCCGACGGCGGTGCGTCGGGCGGCGGGGTTCACGTCGGTGGTGTCGGACATCGCCGGTTACTCCGCGTCTGCGGTGTCGTGGAAACGTGACGGCGCCTCGTCGCCGACGCCGCGGGCTCGGAACTCTTCGCGCTCGTCATAGCCGCGCTTGCGCCCGGAATCGAAGCGGCCGGCGGGCTTGGGTCCGCGGAAGCCGCGCTCGCGGTCGTCGGATTTGCGCGACAGGATGGCGCTCGGGGCCTCGTCGATCGCGTCGACCCGGATGGTCATGAAGCGCAGCACGTCCTCGTTGAGGCCGAGCTGGCGCTCGACCTCGCGCACCGATGCCGGCTGGGCGTCGAGCCCGAGCAGCATGTAATGCGCCTTGCGGTTCTTCTTGATCCGGTAGGAGAGCGAGCGCAGGCCCCAGTATTCGCGCTTCTTGATCGCGCCGCCCTCGGGTTCGATCGCGGTCGCGATCTCGTCGGCGATGCCTTCGACCTGCTGCTGGGTCACGTCGTTGCGCGCGATCAGCACGACTTCGTAGAGCGGCATGATTGTCCCCTATGGCTGGATCAACCCGGACCTCGTCCCCATGAACCTGGTCCGCCCCCGAGAGGGCATGGGTATAGCCGGGGCTCGCCGTGAGCGCCCGGCAGGGAGGACGCGGCTTAGAGCATGCGCGGATGGCTGGCGCAACCTGGGCTGGCGTTTGCTCGCGCCCTCCCATACCACCGCGCGATGGCCGACCAGGACGGGCTGCCGCGGACGCTGGACCTGCCGAGGGTGTTCGCCGTCGCGCTCAAGCAGGTGATCGGCGGCGGCGTCATCGTGCTGACCGCGACCGCGATCGATCTCACCGGCGCCGGCGCGATCATCGCCTACGCGCTCGCATGCGCCGTCGTGTTGCTGGTGAGCCTGCCCTACGCGGTGCTGGGGGCGGCGATGCCGGTGTCGGGTGGCCTCTATCGCTGGCCGGCGCGCTTGATCGGTCCGCGCGCGGGCTTCGTCGGGTTCTGGATGGTGCTTGGCACCCATGTCGGGCTCGCGGCCTACGCCGCGACCTTCGGGGCGATGCTGCACGCGCTGCTGCCATGGGTGCCGGTGCGGCTGGGCGGCCCCGGCGCGCTCGCCGCGATCCTGGTGCTGAACCTGCTCGGCGCCAGGATGTCGGCCGGGGCCGGCGTCGCGCTGACCCTGGTGGTGGCGCTGTCGCTGATCGGCCTCGCGGCGATGGGCCTGCCGGAGATCGACCCGCGTCGCCTGGAAGATATGCTGCCGCATGGCTGGCATGGCTTGCTCGCGGTCGCGGCGCTGCTGACCTACCCGGTCAGCGGTGCGACGCTGGTGGCCGAACTCGCGGGCGAGATGCGGCGCCCCGGCCGGGATGTGCCGATCGCGATCCTGGGCGCGACCGCGTGCGCGGCCCTGCTCTACATCGCCGTCACCGTGGTCGCGGTCGGGCTGCCGGCGGCGCCTGCGGGCCCGCGGACGCTGGACGTGGTCGCGCGCGCGGTGATGGGCCGTTACGGTTTCGTGCTGTTCAGCCTTGGCGCCGGGCTCGTCAGCATGGCGGGGATCATGAACACGCACTTGCTGTGGGGCAGCCGCAGCGTGCTGTTGGGGTGCCGTGACGGCTGGCTGCCGACGCGGTTTGGGCGCCCGAACCGTCGTGGCGCGCCGGCCGCGCCGCTGCTGCTGCTGGCGCTGATCGGCGGCGCGCCGGTGCTGATGGGGCTCGACGTCGCCGACATCATCCGGATGAGCGCGCTCGGTGCCGCGGGCTCGGCGATGCTCAGCATCGCGTGCGCGCCGCTCTACGCACGGGCCGACCCCGCCGGCTACGCCGCCTCGGCGCTGGCGATCCCGCCCGCGGCCCTGCTCGCGGCGGTGGCGGTTGCCATCGCGTCCGAGATCGCGACGCTGGTGCTGGTGCTGCGCGACCTGTCGATGCGGTTGACGCTGCTTTGGCTCGGGTGGGTCGCGATCGGGCTGGTGATCGCGATGGCGCGCTCGCCTGGCGTCGGGCGTCGGTTCGCGGGACCGCCCGGTGCCTGACGCCGCCTGGCGAGCATCGGGGCGGTTCAGTGTCGCTTGCGCAACTGGCGAGCATATGTGGTGCCGGCCTCGGCGAAGCCGCTCGCGAGGCGGAAGTCGCGTGCGGTCGGGTCCGGTGGCGCCAGCACGTCCAGCGTATCGCAGCCGGCGCTACGGGCAGCTTGCGCGCCGGCCTTGACCAGCAGGCGGCCGATGCCGCGACGGCGCGCGTCAGGGCCGACCAGCAACGTGGTGATGCGCGCGGTCAGTGCGGCGGCTTGGAGCGTCGCGAACCATTGCAGCGCGATGATGCCGCTTGGTGGACCCCATTCGAGGGCGATCAGGACCGCGCCTGGGCATCGGCGCAGGGCGTCGATCCGCGCCGAAACGGCTTGGGCCGCCGTCGGCTCGCCGCATGATGCAATCAGTTCCGATATCGGGCCGGCGTCGGCGCTGGTCGCCGCCCGTATCTCAAGTCCGTAACGGGCCAAGAGCGGGCGCGATGCGGGTTGGGGACGGAGCCTCGCGGCCCCGTCCCCGGCCGGTCTCAGTAGTTGACGATCAGGTTGGTCACGTTGACCGTGCCCAGACCCGTCGCGAGGTCGTAGCCGGTCGTGGACAGGAACGCCGGGTCATACGGTGTGGAAAGCGACAGCACGCCGATGCCGAGCTTGGCGTTGCCGTTGACGGCGCAGTTGGGTGTTCCGGCGACGCAGGCGGTGGTGTTGTCGCCCTTGGTCACGTCGTTGAAGACGCAGATCGGGGAGACGGCGTTGCCGTTGCTGGCGTTGCAGGTCTTGGCGGTGACCGGGTCGCCGAACTGCAGCGCCGCGATCTGGTAGAGGCCGGGTGCGAGGTTGCCGACGCGAGCGCCGCCATTGTACTCGGAGATCAGTGCCGTGATGCCGGCGAAGTCCGGCGCGCCGAACGATGTGCCGCCGTAGGCCGAACCGAAGAAGTCATTGCCGTTGGTGTAGTCGCAGGGCACGCCGCCGGTGGCCGGGTTGGACTGGCACTCGAGGTAGAAGTGGTTCCAAAAGCCGTTGGCCCCAAATATCGACACATCGGGGATGTCGCGCACGCCGTCATTGGGCATGCCCGGCAGCGAGAGGAGCTGGTAGGCGGGTTTGGCGTAGATCAGGCTCTGGCCACCGCTGCCGCCGACCGTGTTCTGATAGCTGGCGGCCGGAACCGGCGTGTTGCAGTTCAGGATTGGGCCAGCCGAGCCGACGGCGGTGTAGTTGATCTTGTTCGAGCAGCTGTTGTCCCAGGGGATTTCAGGCACGTAGGACAGCGCGGAGCCGCCGGTGCTGTCGTTGCTGCTCGACCAGTAACGCTTGTTCTCGCCAAGCGCGGTGTCCTGGAAGTCGGTGCCGCCGATCGCGGTGTCGTACGGGTTCGATGCGAGACCGTTGATGGCGAGGCCGCTGACGGCGGGGCCGGCACCGCCATCGCAACCTGCGGCGGCGCTGTCACCGGACGACACGAAGATCGACAAGCCCTCGGCGGCGCCTTCCTCGATCAGGTTCTCCCAGCCTTGCAGGAAGGTGAAGCCGTTCGACTGCTCGCAACCGCCATACGAGATCGACAGCGCCACCTCGTTGGTGCCGTATTCGACCAGGTTCTGCAGCGTGGTCTCGACACCGAACGTGGTG
Organism: uncultured Acetobacteraceae bacterium; assembly: GCA_964246135.1. GTDB lineage: Bacteria > Pseudomonadota > Alphaproteobacteria > Acetobacterales > Acetobacteraceae > CAXTPV01. The sequence continues at coordinate 10,603 of CAXTPV010000034.1, forward strand.
GGCGTGCCGGCGCAGGCCGCCTCGACGATGCGGGCGCCCGGTGCCGCGGCACTCGACCACTCGGCGTCGATCGCCGCCTCGGTCTCGTCGGGGACGGTGAAGCCGGGATCGGTGCAGCCATGCGGATGGGTGATGCTGAGGCTGCCGCCGTAGCCGGTCAGGCCGAAGGTCGAGCGGAAGGTGTTCCAGTCGGCCGGGTTGATGTCGGTCTGCTCGACGACGGCGAGCGTGACACCGGTGCCGGTGATCGAACGGCCGAGCACCGGCGAGCCGGTGAACGCCTGCTTCTCGTGGTAGATCGTCGCGAAGTCGGTCGGCGTGACCGCGTAGTAGGTCGTCGTGCCGACGGTCGCGGTGAAGCTGTGACCGACCCGGGTGATCTTGGCGGTCTTGGCGGCGGCACCGAGGGAGCGCATCGGCTGCGCCTGCGCGCGCGGGAAGAAGTTGCTGAGCGTGACGCCGCGGACGACCGGCAGCAGCGCCGCCGGCACCGCCGGCGCCCCGGACGGACCGAAATGCACCTCGCCCGCCTGGGTGTAGACGTGAAGCGCGGTGTGGAAGGCGGCCTCGATGGCGCTCGCGGAGCCCGAGAAGTCGATCGACATGCCGGTGGGCGACACCCGGTTCACGGTCAAGCCGTGCGAGCGGAGCCAGGTGATCGTCGCGCCGATATCGGCGTCCGACGGACCGTAATCGTTCTTGAGCTGGGCGGGCGTCAGCCACTGGCGATACTGCGCCGAGCCGCGCTGCACTTGCGCCGCGACCAGCGCATCGAGCGCCGCCTGTCGCGCCATCGGCCGCTTGAGCAGAAGCTGGACGTTATCGAACTGGTGATCGGCCGTGATGCGGCCGGCATCCGCGCTAAACGCGATCGCCGGGGGCACCGACTGCGTCAGGCTGACGACGCGCGCATCCGACACCTGGTCCTTGACGAGCGGAACCATGGCCGGGGTCGCCGCGTGCGCCGCCGAGGCGCCGAGGACACTCGTGATGGCGCAGCCCAGGGCCGCGCGCTTTATCTTATCCAAATCCACGTCTCACCACTCCGCTCCCCCCAGTGCCTCGGGAGGTGTTCGGATGGCACGAGCTTGCGCCACCCATCTCAATACGTGAACCGGTCGGTCGCGTATTGAGACGGCAGGGTAACGTCGAAGCAATGCTTCGGCAATCAGCAAGTTCGCGATTGTCACTGCCAGGAGAATATTGTTGGGCGCAAGGACAGACCGCGGGCGCGACGGCCGCGAGAGCGATGCGTCAGTAGTTGACGATCAGGTTGGTGACGTTGACCGTGCCGAGGCCGGTCGCGAGATCATAGCCAGTGGTCGAGGGAAAAGCCGGATCGGTCGGCGTTGCGAGCGAAAGCACGCCGATCCCTTTCGTCGCGTTGCCGTTGATGGCGCAGTTCGGCGTGCCGGCGGCGCAGGCCGACGAAATGTCGCCCTTGGTCACGTCGTTGAACACGCAGATCGGCGACACCGCGTTGCCGTTGCTGGCGTTGCAGCTCTTGACCGTGACCGGATCGGCGAACTGCAGCGAGGCGATCTGGTAGAGCCTCGGTGCCACGTTGCCGATGCGGCCGCCGTCGTACTGCGCGATCAGGGCGGCAATTCCAGCGAAGTCAGGGGCGCTGAACGAGGTCCCGCCGGCCGCCGATCCGAAGAAATCGGTCGCGTTGCCGAAATCGCAGGGAACGCCGCTCTCCGCCGTGTTCGACATGCAGTAGAGATAGAAGTGGTTCCAAATGCCGTTGGCCGCGAACAGCGACACGTCGGGAATGTCGCGCACGCCGTCATTCGGCATGCCCGGCAGCGACAGCAGCTGATAGGCGGGCTTGGCGTAGATCAGGCTCTGGCCGCCGCCGCCGCCGACCGCGTTCTGGTAGAACGAGCCGGGCTTGGGGTTGTTGCAGTTCAGGATCGGGCCGCCGGCGCCGACCGCCCGGTAGAGGATCGCGTTCGAGCAGCTGTTGTCCCACGGGATCTCGGGCACGTAGGACAGCGCCGAGCCGCCGGTCGCGGTGTTGCCGAGAGTCCAGTAGCGAGTGTTCTCGCCGAGCGCGGTGTCCTGGAAATCGGTGCCACCGACGGCGGTGTCGTAGGGATTGGACGCCAACCCGTTCACCGCGAGGCCGCTGGTCGCGATGCTGCCTTCGTCGCAGGCGGCGTCGGCGCCGTCGCCGGACGCCAGGAACACCGGGATGCCCTCGGCGGCGGCCTCCTCGATCAGGTTCTCCCAGCCCTGCAGGAAGGCCAGGCCCTCGCTCTGCTCGCAGCCCTGGTAGGAGATCGAGATCGCGACCGCCGGCGTGCCGAGCTCGACTAGGTTGCGCAACGTGGTCTCGACCCCGAAGGTGGTTGGGGTGTCGGCGCAGGCGGCCTCGACGATGTGGGCGTCGGGCGCGTTGGCGCTCGACCATTCGGCGTCGAGCGCCGCCTCGCCCTCGTCGGCGGTGAAGCCCGGGTCGGTGCAGCCGCCCGGATGGGTGAGGCTGAGGGTTCCGGCATACGAGCCCAGGCCGAACGCGTTGCGGAAGCTGTGCCAATCGGCGGGGTTGATGTCGGTGCGCTCGGCGACCACCAGCGTCTGGCCGGCGCCGGTGATTGTGCGGCCGAGGATCGGCGAGCCCTGGAACGCCTGGTTCTCGTGGTAGATCGTCGCGAAGTCGGACGGCGTCACCGCGTAGTAGGTCTTGGTGCCGACGGTCTCGGTGTAGCTGTGGCCGACCCGGGCGCCCTTCGCCGATCCGAGCGCGGCCGGGCTTTGCGCGGGCGCCCGCCGCATCGCCGGCCGCGGGAAGAAGTTGCTGAGCTCGACGCCGGCGACGACCGGCGACAGCGCGGCCGGGATCGCCGGCGCGACGGCGGCGGCCATGTGCGCCTCGCCGCCGGCGGTGAACGCGTGCATGGCGGTGTGGAAGGCGTTGACGCTGGCGACCGGACCGCTGAAATCGATCGACATGCCGGTCGGCGACACGCGGTTCACGGTCAGTCCGCGCGAGGCGAGCCAGCCAGTGGTGGCGGCGATGTCGGACGCGGCCGGCCCGTACTCGGACGCGAGCTGGGCCGGCGTCAGCCAGCGATGATAGGCGGCGGCGCCGGGGGTGGTCTCGGCCGCCACCCTTGCGTCGAGCGCGGCCTGACGCGACGCCGGACGCTTGAGGATGAGCTGCACGTGCTGCATCGCATGCGTGGGCGCGAGCGCGCCGGCGTCGATGGCGGCGCCGAGCGCGGGCGGCATCGAATCCAGTAGCGCGGTGGTCGCCGCGTCCGACACGATGCCACGCTCCAGAGACGGAGCAGGTGCGGCGGCGGCGCTGCCGGCGCCGAGCATGCTGGCGGCCGCGCCGAGCATCAATGATCTGAACGTCGGCATCATGCCGTCCCCTTCGCTGCCTCCTGGAAGGCCCAGGAGGCGTTCAGGTGGCGCGGTTTTGCGCCATCCATCTCAGAACAGGAACGGTTCGTTCGCCGGCTGAGACGACCAACCTAACCGCCACGTCATCCGGCGGCAATCAAGAAGCGAACAGGTCCGCAACCAAAAACATGCTCAATACGTCGTGCGGCCGCCCGAGATGTCGAAGGTGGCGCCGGTCGAGAACGAGCACTCCGCGCTGGCGAGCCAGCAGATCAGCGACGCCACCTCATGCGCCTCGCCGAGCCGTCCGATCGGGATACGCGACACCATGTAGTCGATCTGGCTTTGCGGCATCTGCGCCAGCAGCGGGCTGCGGAAGGTCGCGGGTGTCACCGCGTTGACGCGTATGCCGGTGGCGGCGAGCTCCTTGCCGAGCGACTTGGTGAGCGCCAGCACCGCGGCCTTCGACGCCGAGTAGGCCGAGGCGTTCGGGTTGCCTTCCTTGCCGGCGACCGACGACAGGTTGACGATGCGGCCGTAGTCGCGACGCCGCATCAGCGGCACCACCGAACGGCAGCAATGGAAGATGCCGTGCAGGTTGACATCGATCACCCGATGGAACGCCGCGACCGGCTGCTCGGTCAGCGGCGCGGTCGGGCCGGTGATGCCGGCGCTGTTGACCAGCACGTCGATGCGACCGAGCAGCTCGAAGGCGGCGGCGGCGGCGCGCTCGACCGCGGCGTCATCGACGACGTCGAGCGCCTGGGTGCCGACTGCCCCGGAAGTCGCGCGCGCGGCCTCGAGGCTCGCCTCGCTCTGATCCCACAGCACGACTTCGGCCCCCTCGGCGCGCAGCCTGGTCGCGACCTCCAGCCCGACGCCCGACGCGCCGCCGACGACGATGGCGCCCTGACCTTCGAAGCGCCCGTCATAGCCGGTCATGCCGCCGACTCCTCGATCTGCCGCCAGGCGACGACCTCCTGCCGCTGGCGGCCAAGCCTGGTGATGCCGAGCTCCATCACGTCGCCCGCCTTGAGGTAGACAGGCGACGGCTTCATCCCGGCGCCGACGCCGGGCGGGGTGCCGGTGGTCAGGATGTCGCCCGGCGCCAGCGTGAAGAAGCGGCTGCAATAGCTGATCAGCTCGGCGACCGGGAACACCATGGTGCGGGTGTTGCCGGTCTGCATGCGCTTGCCGTTGAGGTCGAGGTGTAGGTCGAGCGCCTGCGGGTCGCCGAGCTCGTCTGGCGTCACCAGCCACGGACCGACCGGGCCGAAGGTGTCGCAGCCCTTGCCCTTGTCCCACTGGTCGCCGCGCTCCTTTTGGAAGGCGCGCTCGGACACGTCGTTGACCAGCACGTAGCCGGCGACATGCGCCATCGCGTCCCCCGGCTCGACGTAGCGCGCGGTGCGGCCGATCACCACGCCGAGCTCGACCTCCCAATCCGCCTTGGTCGCCTCGCGCGGCAGCATCACCGGGTCGTTCGGCCCGTTGAGGCAGCTCACCGCCTTGAAGAAGAAAATCGGCTCGGTCGGGATCGGCGCACCGGTCTCATGCGCGTGATCGGCGTAGTTCAGCCCGATCGCCGCGAATTTCGGCACCCCTGACACCGGCACGCCGAGGCGCGGATGGCCGTCCACGAGCGGCAGGGTGGCGGGATCGAGGGCAGCGAGGCGGGCGAGCGTCGCGGCCGCGAGGGCCGCCGGCGTGATGTCGCCGACATGCGCCGACAGGTCGCGTATGCCGCCATCGTGGTCGAGCAGTCCGGGGCGCTCGGCGCCTCTGGGTCCGTAGCGAAGCAGCTTCACGGTCCGGGTCCTCCCTCTGATCGCAGGGTCAACGCGGCCGTGCCGGCGTGGCTGCACGGGATCAGTCCACGACCACGCTGTCTGGGCCGAGAAACGGGAAGGGGATGGTCGCCGTGCCCGTGGTTGCCTGATCGGCCGCGAGCCCGGCGGCGCGGCGGAACGACGCGAGTTCGCGCGACGGCATCAGTTCATCCTCGGTCAGGAACAGGCGCCAGCGTCGCGATGCGGCGCCGAGACGCACGCTGCCAGAGCACACCGCGCCTGGCACCGCCAGGATCAGTCCGAGCAGGTAGGGCGACGCCCATGGCAGCGCCGACGGCCGCACCGCGAGCAGCAGCAACGCGAGGGCCAGCCCGATCATCGTGTGCGCGCGCAGCCGGCGCCAGCCTTCCCTCCAGGTGATCGCGCGGTCTCCGCGCACCGGCGCGTCCCAGCGCACCACCCTGCCCGCGAGCGTGCCGAGCACGAAGCCCGTCACCGACACCATCAGGATCGGCGCGAGCAGGGTGGTGGCGAGCTGCTCGGCAAGCGCGCTTGCCAGCAGCGGCAGCC
>CAXTPV010000035.1:0-1564 GCA_964246135.1 uncultured Acetobacteraceae bacterium
CCACCAACATTACGCCCGCGCCTGCGCCACCCGTGCCCGCGCCTAAGGCGAGGCCGGCGCCGCCGCCCGGATCGCCGCCATCGCCCGCCTGGCGCTGACCGGCGGCTACGGCGCCTCGATGTTCGGCGCGCGCGCTCTCGCGCCCGACCTCGTGTTCGGTGCGGCGCGGGCACGCCGAACGTCCCGCATCCGCGTCGCGCCCGGCCATCCAAGGACACCCGATTGAGCCAGCCCGCCACCATCCTGCTGCTGCTGAAACGCGTCGACTGCGTCGATGGCGTCGCCGCCTACCTCGAAACCCTGCTCACCGGGCTCCGCGAGGCCGGCGACCGGGTGGTGATCGTGTCCGGCGACGTCACCACGCCTGACGGCTCGGAGGGCAGGCGACGCGCGATCGAGGCCGCCTCGCTTGGCTGGCTGGTGCTCGACGGCTTCAGCGCGTCCCGCCCCGTCCTCCGCCACCTCCGCCAGATCCGCGCGCTGATCCGCCAACACGACGTCGATGTCGTAAGCCCGCAGGGCTTCTCGGTGCTGCCGGTCGCCACCCTGCTTGGCCTTCTCTCCGGCCGCAGGGTGGTCGCCAACTACCATCCCTCGCTGCACGGCGATCAGGCGGCGGCGATGACCGGGCGGCGCTCGCGCCGCGAGCGGCTCTCCTACCGCGCGCTGGCGGCGATCTGCCGCCCCGAACGCTTCATCGCGCTGTCGCGCGACATCGCGCGGTTCTTCCGCGACGAGTGCGGTATCGCGCCCGCGCGTATCCACGAGCAGGTCCTCGGCGTCGAGACCGGCTTCTATCGCGCGCCCACCGACCAGGAGCGCCGGGACGCCCGCGCCCGCTTCGGTCTCGATGAGCGGGCACTCGTCTGCGTGCTGCCCGGCCGGATGAACCTCAGCAAGGGCCACGACGTCGCGGTCGCCGCCCTCCGCGCGCTCCGCCAACGACGCCCCGACCTCGGCGCGGTCTGCCTGTTCCCCGGCGGCGGCGACCAGCGCCAGCGGATCGAGGCCGAGGCACTACGCGACGACGCCGACCGCGAGACCTTCCGCTTCCTCGGTTTCGTCTCGCGCGACGTGCTGCGCGACGCCTACTGGGCGGCCGACATCGTGCTGCTGCCGAGCCGGATGGAGGGTTTCGGCCTGGTGGTCGCCGAAGCCATGTGCTGCGGCGCGATCGCGATCCGCACCCCGAGCGGCGGCTGGCAGGACCAGGTGATCGAGGGCAGGACCGGCACCGTGGTGCCGTACAACGACCCGCCCGCGCTCGCCGCCGCGATCGAGCGCATCGCCGACCACCCCGACCGCGCCGCGATGCGCGACGAGGTGATGGCGTACGCCTCGGAGAAGTTCGCGAAATCGCGGATGATCGAAGGCACCTCGGCGCTCTATCGCCAGGTCGCGTCAAGGCTCGCCCCCCCCGCGTGATCCTCGTCGCCGCCGGCCTGCGGCGCGCGGGTGACGCCATCTCGTGCCGGCCAGCGGTGGCGGCGTGAGCCAGCCCGCGACGATCCTCATCCTGCTCCGGCGCGTCGACTGCATCGACGGCATCGCCGCCTACATCGAG
>CAXTPV010000035.1:1574-16030 GCA_964246135.1 uncultured Acetobacteraceae bacterium
GCCCCCGCCCGGGGGGGCCCCCCCCGGGCGGGGGGCGCGCGCCCGCCCCCTCGCCGAGTGGGTGGTGATCGATGACCTGGGGTCGCGGCCGAAGCCGGCGCAGCTTCGGCGCATCCTCGCCCTGATCCGTGATCATCGCGTCACCGTGCTGAGCCCGCAGGGCCTCGGCGTGTTGCCCTATGCCTGGCTGCTTGGGCGTCTGTCGGGCCTGAGGATGGTCGCGAACTACCACCCCTCGGTGCACGCGGCCGAGGCGAGCGCGATCGCGAGCCGGCGATCGTTCAAGGCGCGGCTCGGCTATCGCGCCATCTGCGCCGCCTTCCGCGCCACCCGCTTCATCGCCGCCTCGAAGGAGATCGCGGCCTTCTACCGCGACGATTGCGGCATCCCGGCGAGAAGCATCCACCACCAGGTGTTCGGCGTCGGTTCGGCTGTCTACCGGGCGCCCTCGCCCGAGGAGCGGGCGCAGGCCCGGCGCGCGCTCGGCCTCGCGCCTGACATGCTCGTCTGCGTGCTGTCCGGGCGGCTGAACCTGGTCAAGGGCCACGACGTCGCGGTCCAGGCCATCCGCATGCTTCGCGTCCAGCGCCCCGATCTCGTGGTCCGCTGCCTGTTCGCCGGCGCCGGCAGCCAGCGGGCCGAGATCGAGGCCGACGCCCACCGCGACGACGCCGATCGCGAGACCTTCCGCTTCCTCGGCTTCGTCAACGAGGCCGAGCGCCTGCGCGACATCTACTGGGCCGCCGACACCTTGCTGCTGCCGAGCCGGTTCGAGGGGTTCGCCCTGGTGGTGCCCGAGGCGATGTGCTGCGGCGCGGTGCCGATACGCACCCCGAGCGGCGGCTGCGCCGACCAGATCGTCGATGGCGAGAACGGCTTCGTCGTTCCGTTCAACGATGCGGCGGCACTCGCCGACCGCATCGCCCGCCTCGCCGATCCCGCACGCCGAGAGGCGATGCGCGAACGCGCGATCGCGTTCGCCAGCGTCAAGTTCGCGACCTCGGTGATGGTCGATGGCACCTCCGAGCTCTACCGCGGCGTCGCCTCCGGCGCGATCACCTGAGCAAGGTCGCCCCGAACACCTCGCCCCACGCCGCCGCCAGCGCCGCGTCGACCTCGCCCAGCGTCGCGTCCACCCCCAGCGCCGCCAGGCTGGTGACGCCATGCGCGGCGATCCCGCACGGCACGATCGCGTCGTAGTGCGAGAGGTCCGGCGAGACGTTCAGCGCGACGCCGTGCAAGCTCACCCAGCGCGTCACCCGCACGCCGATCGCCGCGATCTTGCTCTCGCGTCCGCTCGCGGCATCGACCACCCAGAGCCCGACCCTGCCGTCGCGACGCCACGCCTCGACCCCGAGCCGGCCGAGGGCGCGGATCAGCCACGCCTCCAGCCCGCCCACGAACGCCCGGATGTCGCGCGCCGGCACCGTCCCGTGCGGCCGCCCGAGGTCGAGCATGACGTAGGCGATCCGCTGCCCCGGCCCGTGATAGGTCCACTGGCCGCCACGCCCGGCGCGATGGATCGGCAGCCCCCCGGCATCGAGCAGGTCCGCCTCGCGCGCCGAGGTGCCGGCGGTCAGCAGCGGCGGGTGCTCCAGCAGCCAGACCCGCTCTCCCGCCTCGCCGCGCCCGATCGCGCCCGCCCGCTCGCGCATCGCGTCGAGCGAGGGCTGGTACGGCGTGAGCCCGGGCGTCACCACCCACTCGACCCCGGCTCGCGACGCGTCCACGGGCGGGGCAAGCGGCGTGATTGTGTCCGTCATGGTCATCGGCTATAGCCCCCGGCGCGTCCGACGGTGCGGTCGTGGCGAAATGGTAGACGCGCAAGCTTGAGGTGCTTGTGGGGGAAACCCTGTGGAAGTTCGAGTCTTCTCGACCGCACCAATCGTCGGCCCGTTCCTCGCGCCCGCCCCGGATACGGTGATCCTGCAAGGCCGACCACGCCATGGATGACGATTTCCGCCGCGCGGCGCTCGACTACCACCGCCTGCCCAAACCCGGGAAGCTCGCGATCGAGCCGACCAAGCGGATGGCGACCCAGCGGGATCTGGCGCTCGCCTACTCGCCCGGCGTCGCCGCCCCCTGCGAGGCGATCCGCGCCGATCCGGGACGCGCGCGGGACTACACCGCGCGCGGCAACCTGGTCGGCGTGATCTCGAACGGCACCGCGGTGCTGGGCTTGGGCAACATCGGGGCACTCGCCGGCAAGCCGGTGATGGAGGGCAAGGCGGTGCTCTTCAAGAAGTTCGCCGATGTCGACGTGTTCGACATCGAGATCGACGAGCAGGACCCGCAGCGCTTCATCGACATCGTCGCCTCGCTCGAGCCCACCTTCGGCGCGATCAACCTCGAAGACATCAAGGCGCCGGAGTGCTTCGTGATCGAGGCCGAGCTGCGCCGCCGGATGCGCATCCCGGTGTTTCACGACGACCAGCACGGCACCGCGATCGTCTGCGCCGCCGCCGTGCGCAACAGCCTGCAGCTCCAGGGCAAGCGTCTGCCCGACATCCGCGTGGTCACGTCCGGCGCCGGTGCAGCCGCGCTCGCCTGCATCGACCTGCTGGTGCTGATGGGCCTGCCGCCCGGCAACGTCACGCTGACCGACATCAAGGGCGTGGTGTATCGCGACCGCGACCCCGACATGGCGCCCAACATGGCGCGCTATGCGCGAGACACCGACGCCCGCGTGCTCGCCGACGTGCTCGAAGGTGCCGACGTGTTCCTCGGCGTCTCGGCGCCGCGCGTTCTCCGCCCCGAGTGGCTCGGCCGGTTCGCGCCCAAGCCGCTGATCCTGGCGCTCGCCAACCCAGAACCCGAGATCGAGCCCGATCTCGTGCGCGCCGCCCGCCCCGACGCGATCGTCGCCACCGGCCGCTCGGACCATCCGAACCAGGTCAACAACGTCCTCTGCTTTCCGTTCATCTTCCGCGGCGCGCTCGATGTCGGCGCCACCACCATCAACGAGGAGATGAAGCTCGCCGCCGTCGAGGCGATCGCCGAGCTTGCGCGGATGGAGGCGAGCGAGGCGGTGGTCGCGGCCTATGGCGGAAGGCCGCCGGTGTTCGGGCCGGACTACATCATCCCCAAGCCGTTCGACCCGAGGCTGATCCTGCAGGTCGCGCCGGCGGTCGCCCGGAGCGCGATGGACACCGGCGTCGCCGAACGCCCGATCGCCGATTTTGGCGCCTATCGCGCGGCGCTGGACGACGTGGTGTTCCGCTCCGGCCAGGTGATGCGGCCGATCTTCGAGGCGGCCCGCAAGCGGCGCTGCCGCGTGGTCTACGGCGAGGGCGAGGACGAGCGGACCCTGCGCGCGGTGCAGTCCGTCGTCGATGAGGCGATCGCCCACCCGGTGCTGCTCGGCCGCCGCGACGTGATCGCCGCCAGCATCGAGGCGCTGGGCCTGCGCATGCGGATCGAACGCGAGATCGAGGTGCTCGACCCCGCCGCCGACCACGCGATCTTCGACCCGCTGATTGCCCGCTACCAGGAGGCGGTCGCGCGCCGCGGCGTGAGCCCGGAGGCGGCGATCCGTGCGATGCGGGAGCGGCCGACGGTCGCCGCCGCCATGCTGCTGCAGACCGGCCAGGTCGACGCCGCCCTGGTCGGCGGCCTCAGCTCCTGGTGGCGGCAGATGCAGTACGTGCTGCCGATCGTGCCGCGCACCGCGCGCGCCGACCGGGTCTACGCGCTGTCTGGTTTGATCCAGGGCAACGGCGTGCTGTTCTTCTGCGACACCCACGTCGTGCTCGATCCGACCGCCGAGCAGGTCTGCGAGATGACGCTGATGGCCGCCGACGAGGTGCGCATGTTCGGCCTCAAGCCGCACGTCGCCCTGCTGTCGCACTCGAACTTCGGCACCAGCGACTCGCCGTCCGCGCACAAGATGCGCCGCGCCCTGCAGCTGATCCGCGCCGCCGCGCCGGACTTCGAGGTCGATGGCGAAATGCACGCCGACGCCGCGCTATCGGAGCCGCTGCGTCTGCGGGCGATGCCCAACACCACGCTGTCCGGCACCGCCAATTTGCTGGTGATGCCCTCGCTCGACGCCGCCAACATCAGCTTCAACCTGCTGAAAGCCGCCGCCGAGGGTTTGCAGCTCGGGCCGATGCTGCTCGGCATGAGCCGGCCGATCCATGTGCTGGTGCAAAGCGTGACCGCCCGCGGCATCGCCAACCTCACCGCCGTCGCCTCCCTGCAGGCCCAGGCTCTCGCCTCCTAAGTTGTTTGAGAAAATGGGGTCTGGGGCCGATGGCCCCAGCGGGTCGAGGGCAGAGCCCTCGCCTTTCTTCAGCAGCCTGCGAAGGCGCGCGCATCATCGCCGCGGGACGGATCACCGATCACGCATTCCGGTCGCCGCATTGCTTGCGGCCAGGGTTATCATCGAGGGGCAGGTCACCCCCGACGAGGAAGCTGCCAAACCGCGGAATCTTGATTTAATTTCAAGTTCGCGGCCACCCGTCCTCAGCCCCCGTCAAGCCGTTGCTGGTGGCGGTCACGTTGCCCCCAACTTGCCCCGACAACGCCGGCATGGCATCCCTCGTAGCATCGGCGCGCGGCGACATGGCCATCCGCCCGTCCGCCGGCCACCTCGGAAACTGGTTCGGGAGGAATGCGTCCGTGATCAAGCCGTTGCGCAAGGCCGTGCTGCCGGTGGCGGGACTTGGAACCCGGTTTCTCCCGGCCACCAAGGCGATGGCCAAGGAGATGCTCCCCGTCGTCGACCGGCCGCTGATCCAGTACGCGGTCGACGAGGCGCGTGCCGCCGGCATCGAGCAGTTCTGCATGGTGACCGGCCGTGGCAAGACCGCGCTGGTCGAGTATTTCGACGTCGCCTACGAGCTCGAGGCGACGCTCCGCGCCCGCGGCAAGGCCGACGGCCTTGAGACCCTGCGCCAGACCCAGATGGAGGCGGGCTCGGTGGTCGCCGTGCGCCAGCAGGAGCCGCTCGGCCTCGGGCACGCGATCTGGTGCGCGCGCTCCTTCATCGGCGACGAGCCGTTCGCGATCCTGCTGCCAGACGACGTGGTGATGTCCGACGTGCCCTGTCTCAAGCAGCTCGCCGATGTCTATCGCGAGACCGGCGGCGCGGTGGTCGCGATCGAGGAGGTGCCGCACGAGCGCACCAACCGCTATGGCATCCTCGACGTCGCCTCCGATGACGGCCGCCTGGTCGAGATCAAGGGCCTGGTCGAGAAGCCCGAGCCCGCCGATGCGCCGTCCAACCTCTCGATCATCGGCCGCTACGTGCTGACCGCCGACGTGATCGCGCATCTCGCCCGGATGGAGCGCGGCGCCGGCGGCGAGGTGCAGTTGACCGACGGCATGGCCCGGATGATCGGCCAGGTGCCGTTCCACGGCCTCCGTTACGAGGGCATACGCTTCGATTGCGGCGACAAGATCGGCTACCTCGAAGCGCAGGTGGCGTTTGCGCTCAAGCGCGCCGATCTCGGCGACGCGGTGCGCACCTTCCTCAAGAAGTACCAGGAGGCCTGACCATGCCGTTCCAGCACGCGTTTCCGGCATCGAGCCTGCGCGAGTACGACATCCGCGGCATCGTCGGCAAGTCGCTGCACGAGGCGGACGCGTTCGCGGTCGGCCGCGGCTTCGGCACCATCGTGCGTCGCGCCGGCGGCAGCCGGGTCGCGGTCGGCTATGACGGGCGGCTGTCGTCGCCGTCGCTGGAGCGCAGCCTGGTCGACGGCCTGGTCGCCAGCGGCATCACCGTGCTGCGGGTCGGCTGCGGCCCGACGCCGATGCTCTACTTCGCCGCCACCACCCGCGAGACCGATGGCGGCATCATGGTCACCGGCAGCCACAACCCGCCCGACTACAACGGCTTTAAGATGATGCTCGGCCGCAAGCCGTTCTTCGGCGACGACATCAAGAACCTCGGCCGCCTCACCGCGAGCGGCGACGTGGCCGAGGGCGAGACCGGAGCCGCCGAGGACATCGACGTGGCATCCGACTACCTCGCGCGCCTGATCACCGACTGGGATGGCGGCGACACCCGCCTCAAGGTGGTGTGGGACAACGGCAACGGCGCCGCCGGCAGGATGCTGTCGCGGCTGGTCGGCGTGCTGCCCGGCGAGCACATCGTGCTCAACGGCGAGATCGATGGACGCTTCCCGGCGCACCACCCCGACCCGACGGTGGCCAAGAACCTCGAGCAGATGATCGCCAAGGTGCGGGAAACCGGCGCCGATCTCGGCATCGCGTTCGACGGCGACGCCGACCGCCTCGGCGTGGTCGACGACAAGGGGCAGATCCTGTGGGGCGACCAGCTGCTGGTCGTACTCGCGCGCGACGTCCTGCGCTCGCATCCGGGCGGCACCATCATCGCCGACGTGAAGGCGAGCCAGGTCCTGTTCGACGAGGTCGCGCGCGCCGGCGGCACGCCGCTGATGTGGCGGACCGGTCACTCGCTGATCAAGTCCAAGATGGCAGAGACCGGCTCGCCGCTGGCGGGCGAGATGTCCGGCCACGTGTTCTTCGCCGACAAGTGGTACGGGTTCGACGACGCGCTCTATGCCGCGATCCGACTGCTCGGCATCGTCGCCCGCCTGCCCGGCAAGCTGTCAGCGGTGCGCGATGCGCTGCCCCGGACGGTCTCGACCCCCGAACTCCGATTCAACTGCGACGATGAGCGCAAGTTCGCGGTGATCGAGGAGGTGGCGGGCCGGCTGCGCGAGGCGGGCGCCGAGGTGTCGGCGATCGACGGCGTGCGGGTTCGCACGCCCGAAGGCTGGTGGCTGCTGCGCGCCTCCAACACCCAGGCGGTGCTGGTCGCCCGCTGCGAGGCCGCGACCGATGCCGGCCTCGAGACCCTGAAATCGGCGTTGGTCGCCCAGCTCGAAGCCTCCGGCCTCGACGCCCCCGACTTCTCCGGCGAGAACGCCGGGCACTGAACGGCTTGGCTCGCGGCGCGATCACGCGTTCTCGGCCGCGGCAAGGCGCCGCGAGCACCGGCTTCTTCGTGCTGGAGCGCTGGTCCCGCACCGACCGCGGCATCGCCATCCTGCTGGTGCTGGCCGCCGCGCTGATCCGGCTGCCGGCCTTCAAGCTGTCCGTCATCAACGCCGACGAGAGCGTGTTCGCTCTCGCCGCCCGCGAGGTCGTGTGGGGACATCTGCCCTACACGACCATGTTCGACATCAAGCCGATCGGCTCCACGCTGATCATCGCCGCGTTCTTCAAGCTGCTCGGGATCGGCATCGTGCCGCTCCGGCTCGCCGGGCTGGTCGCCGTCTCGATCACCGGCATCATCATCTTCCATCTCGGCCGGCTGCTGTCGGGCAGCCGGTTGCAGGGCGTGTGCGCCGCCATCCTCTATCTGAGCTTCAGCACCACGCTCGACGGCAACGCGACCATGACCGAGATCCTGCTGGCACCGTTCTCGGCCGCCAGCGTGCTGGTCCTGGTCCGCGTGCTGGGCGCGGGTGGTGACCGGCATCACGTGGGCGCCTTCGCGCTCGCGGGCGTGCTCTGCGGCCTGGCGGTGCTGATCAAGATCACGCCGATCGTGCCACTCGGCCTGGTCGCGATCCTCGTCGCCGCGTGGATGCTGTTCGAGAGGCGTGTCGCCGCCACCGCCGCCATCACCAGCCTGGTGGTGTTCGGCGCATGCGCCGCGGCACCGTTCGTCCTCGCCTTTGCCGTCTACGCCGCGCACGGCCTCGGCCACGTCTACTACTTCGACAACCTCGGTTTCGCCCGCTACTACGTCGTCCGCCCGCACCCGGCGATCGTGATCAAGAGCCTGCTCTCGGTCGCGCTGGCCCTCTGGCCGCTGGTGGCCGGTGGCGTCATTTGCCTGATCGACCTCTTGGCCGCGCGCCGGCGCCGGGCGCCCCCCAAACCCGTCCTCATCCTTGGCCTGGTCTGGCTGGCAGGAGAGCTGGTCGCCTCGTCGGCCGGTCTCCGCTTCTACGACCACTACTTCATCCCCGAGATCGCGCCGCTCGCGCTGCTCGCCGCCGCCGGGCTCGATGTCCTGATCCGCCGGGTGCTGCCGTTCGACGGCCGTCGGCAGGGCATGCTGCTGCTGGCCACGTCGCTCGCGCTCTCGATCGCGCTGTCATCCGACGATGTCGCCATCCTTCGCGATCTCGGCGGCCCGGATCAGACCCAGCGCATCGCCGCCGCGTTGCGCCGGCTTGATCAGGGCCACCCGCCATCGCTGCTGGTGACCACGGATCACGAGCCGTTGCTCTATATCCTGACCGGCGCCAGCCTGCCGAGCAGGTTCGGCAATCCCGAGCACCTGTTCGGCGAGGCCCCGCAGACGGCGATGATCCGGACCGACCCTGTCGCCGAGATCAGGAAGATCTTCGCAAGTCATCCGCGCCTGGTCGTCGTCGACGAAGCAATCGCCGACGAGTCGTCGCCATCGGCCTGGAATGCACTGCAGCGCAACATGACGTGCTGCTATCGGCGCGTCCTGGAGGATCACAGGGAGCGCGAGCTGGACGTTTACGAGTTTGACGCGGCCGACGCAGCCCGGGATTGACCTCGGCCGACGCCGCCCCCGATTTTGATTGCGACGATTGGAAGGACCGGATTTGACGAAAGGCAAAAGCGACATCAGGTCGCTAACGGGCCTGCGCGGCCTCGCCGCGTGCTGGGTCATCGCCTATCACGCGCACGAGCACGAACAGGCGCGCGGCCCGCTCGCCATCATGCTGCATCACGGCTACCTCGCGGTCGACGTCTTCTTCGTGCTTAGCGGCTTCGTGATGGCGCTGTCCTACCAGGGACTGTTCTCGCGCGGCATCACGGCGCGCGCCTGCCTCACCTTCGCGCTGCGCCGCGTCGCGCGCGTCTACCCGCTCTACATCTTCGTCACGCTGATCCTGACGATCCTGTTCGTCCACTACGTGCTGGTGACCGGCAAGCCCTGGCGCTGGTTCGCCGACATGCTGTCCTACAATGTGGTCCTGTTGCAGAGCTGGGGCTTCGGCAACGGCATCATCGGACAATCCTGGTCCGTCAGCACCGAGATGGCCGCCTACGCGCTGTTCCCGTGGCTGCTCCTGCTCACGGTCGACGCCGGCGCGCTGGTCGCCAGTGTCGCCGGCGGCCTCTGCTATCTCGCGGTCCTGCTGGTCGCCTACCACCCGCTCGGCGCCTCGCCGCCGTTCCGCGCCGGCCCGCTCGACGTCTACTGGGCGCACTCGGCCTGGCCGCTGATCCGCTGCGTCGCCGAGTTCACCATGGGCCTGCTCGCCTTCAGGGTCGCCGAACGCCGGCTGGCGCCGTTCCGCTCGGCCGCGTTCGGCTACGCCGTCGCGGCGGCGGCGCTGCTGCTGCTCGCGGTGCCGAACAGCGACGTCGCCTTCTCGGCGCTGTGTCCGCTGATCCTGCTGGCGCTGGCGAACGAGCATCACCCGGTAAGCCGGCTGTTCGCGTCGGTGCCGGCGCTGGCGCTGGGCCGCTGGTCCTACGCGCTCTACTTGATCCACTACCGCCTCGGCGCGATCCGGCCGCACGCGACCGCGATGGCGGCGCGCCACCTGCCGCCGCTGGCTGCGGCCACTTTCGCCGAGGTGCTGTACTGGGCGGTGATCCTGGTCGGCGCCGCTCTTTGCTACCGCTACATCGAGGTGCCCGGCCGTCGCTCCCTGCGCGGCCTTGAAGCCCGGCTGTTCCCCGCCGAGGACCGGGCGCTGCAGGCAAGCGAGATCGAAGGCCGGCATGCGGTCCGCTAGCGCCGATTCCGACAGGAGGTCCGATGCCGGCTGACCGCGGGTTCCAGTCGCTGATCGAGCCGGGCCAGCGCGTGCGCCATCCGCGCGAGCCCGGCTGGGGCGTCGGCCAGGTGCAGTCGGCGATCGGCGAGCGCGTCACCGTCAACTTCGAGGAACGCGGCAAGGTCGTGATCAACGCCCGCGTCGTGACGCTGGAGATTATCGACTAGCCGTTGCAGAAGCGAGGCGAGGGCTCTGCCCTCGACCCGCTGGGGCCATCGGCCCCAGACCCCTTTTCTGAAGTAGAGGATTTCAAAGGCGAGCCTTTGATGGGGCAAAGCCCATGTCTCGCGAACAGCGACTGCGTTTTTCCGCGGCTTGCTGGACGGCCGGGCAGGGGACGCCGCCCCGGTTTGCCGCTATACCCTCGTCGCCTCTGGCGTGACGCGACGAGGGACGCTTGGACGACTGGAACAGCCTGCCGGCGATGCTGCTCGGCCTCGCCGCCGTCCGCGGCTCGCGCCCGATGCTGCGGCACTGGACCGACGGCGGCTGGCGCGGCATCGACTGGGCCGGGTTCGCGACCGCGGTCGTCGCCGCGGCGTACCGGCTGCGTGCGCACGGCGTCGCCCCCCGCGCCCCGGGGCTGCTGGTCTCCGAGAACCGGCCCGAGTTCCTGATCGCCGAGACCGCCATCCTGTCGCTCGGCGCCGTCGCGGTGCCGACCTACACCACCAACACCGTCGCCGATCACGCCCACATCCTGCGCGACAGCGGCGCCTCGGCCGCCATCGTGTCGAGCCCGTCGCTTGCGGCACGGCTCACCGAGGCCGCCGGCACCATCCCGCTGTCGCCGCTGGTGGTGATCGACGAGGGCGCCTCCGGCCTGTCGTGGCGGGCGCTCACCGCCGGGCCGGGCGATCCCGCGCGCCTCGCCGCCGACATCGCCGCGCTGCGACCGGACGCTCTCGCCTGCCTGATCTACACCTCCGGCACCGGTGGCCTGCCCCGAGGCGTTATGCTGCCGCACCGCTCGATGCTGGCGAACCAGCGCGGGCTGCGGCAGGCTGTCGCTCGGCTGGCGCTGGACGGCGAGCGCTACCTCTCGTTCCTGCCGCTGTCGCACGCCTACGAGCACACGGTCGGCAACTACCTGCTGCCGTCGCTCGGCATGGAGGTCGTCTACAGCCGCGGCGCCGACCGTCTCGCGGCCGAGCTGCGCGACATCGAGCCCGCCTTCGTGACCGCGGTGCCGCGCCTGTTCGAGGTGCTGCGCGCGCGCATCGAGGCCGAAATCGCGCGGCAGCCCGCCTGGCGGCGGCGGCTGTTCGCGCGCGCGGTCTCGCTCGGTCTCCGCCGGCTCGACGGCCCGTCGCTCAGTCTCGCCGAGACCCTGGAAGACGCCGTGCTCGACCGGCTGGTGCGGCGCCGGGTGCAAGCGCGCTTCGGCCGCCGGCTGGTTGGCCTGGTGTCCGGTGGCGCCCGGCTCGATCCCGACCTGTCCGGATACTTCCTGGCGCTCGGCGTGCCTGTGCTGCAGGGCTACGGTCAAACCGAGGCGGGTCCGGTCGTCAGCGTCAACCTGCCCTGGGACAACGACCGTCGCAGCGTCGGCCGCCCGCTGCCCGGTGTCGAGGCGAGCATCGCGCCGGATGGCGAGCTGCTGCTGCGCGGCGACCTGGTGATGGCCGGCTACTGGCCTCCCGCTGCCATCGCCGACGCCGACGCCGCCGGCATGGGCGGCCAGACAGACCATCCCCGCGACTGGCTGCGAACCGGCGACCTCGGCCGGATCGAGGATGGCCGCCTGTTCATCGAGGACAGGAAGCGCGACGTGATCAAGACGCTGGGCGGCGACATGATCAGCCCCGCCAGGATCGAGGGCCTGTTGATGGCGGAGCCCGAGATCGCCCAGGCGGTGATCGCGGGCGAGGGGCAGGCGACGCTGGTGGCGCTGATCGCCGCCGCCGAAGGCGCCGATCCGTCGCAGGCGGTGAGCCGCGTCAACGCCCGCCTGTCGCGGATCGAGCGGGTGCGACGCTGGGGCGCGATCCCGCCCTGCACCATCGAGAACGGCCTGCTGACGCCGACCGCCAAGATCAGGCGCCGGCTGGTGCTCGAACGCCATGCCGCCGCGCTCGCCGCCCTCGTCGACGATCGCGCGTCCCGCCGGCAGGCCTCGGTGTCGTGAGCCCTTGCAGGGGCGTGCCCGAAGCAAGACCTTCCGCCTGATGCCAAATCGCGACTCCCTGGTCGACCCGTTCGGTCGCGCCATCACCTACCTGCGGGTCTCCGTCACCGATCGCTGCGATCTGCGCTGCGTCTACTGCATGCCCGAACGCATGCGCTTCCTGCCGAAAGCCCTGGTGCTGACCATCGAGGAGCTGGAGCGTCTCGCCACCGCCTTCATCCGTCTCGGCACCCGCCGCATCCGCATCACCGGCGGCGAGCCGCTGGTGCGGCGTGAGGTGATGCGCCTCGTCAACGCCCTCGGCACCAGGCTCGAAAACGGCCTCGACGAGCTGACCATGACCACCAACGGCTCCCGCCTCGCGCATCACGCCGACGATCTGGCGGCGTCCGGCATGCGCCGGATCAACGTCAGCCTCGACACGCTCGATTCCGACACCTTCCGCGCCGTCACCAGGGGCGGCGAACTCCAGCACACGCTCGACGGCATCGCCGCCGCGACCGCCGCCGGCATGAAGGTCAAGATCAACGCGGTGGCGTTGCGCGGCATCAACGAGCACAGCCTCGATGACCTGATCGCGTGGTGCGGCAGCGCCGGCCACGATCTCTGCCTGATCGAGACGATGCCGATGGGCGCGGTCGAGGAGGACCGCACCGATCGCTATCTGCCGCTGTCGCTGGTGCGCGCCCGTCTCGCCAGGCGCTGGACGCTGCGCGACAGCACCCACCGCACCGGCGGCCCGGCGCGCTATGTCGACGTCGCCGAGACCGGCGGCAGGCTCGGCTTCATCACGCCGCTCACCCATAATTTCTGCGAGTCCTGCAACCGCGTCCGCCTGTCCTGCACCGGCATGCTCTATCTCTGCCTCGGCCAGGACGACAGCGCCGATCTGCGCGCCGTGCTGCGCGGCGGCGCGTCGGACGTCGAACTCGACCACGCGATACGCGACGCCATCACCCGCAAGCCGAAGGGGCACGACTTCATCATCGCCCGCGGCGACGCGCCCTCGGTCGCCCGCCACATGAGCGCCACCGGCGGCTAAATCCCGGGCCGCGTTTCATGGCGCGTTAACCTGCCGCCGCGATGATTGCGATCGTCAAACGAAATCGGAACACCAGCATGACTATCGCGATCAGGCCCGAGATTGCCGCCGTTTCCACGCACCAGTCACGCCCCGTCGCGATCGTCGCCGACAACGACGTCGTGCTCCGCAGCGTGCTGCGCTCGCTGCTCGCGCGCCTTGGCGTCGAGGTGCTGCTGGCGACCGATGGCGGCGAGGCGCTCGCGCTGGCGAACGCCAAGCAGGCGAGCCTGGTGGTGCTCGACATCGACATGCCCGGTGGCGGCGGCCTCGCGGTGTGTCGCGCGCTCCGCACCGACCCCCGCTATCGCGACACTCCGGTCGCGATCCTGACCGGCTTCGCCGACGAGCAACTGCGGATCGACAGCGTCAACGCCGGCGCGACCGTGTTCCTGACCAAGCCGTTCAACCCGGCCGAGCTGCTGCGCCGGCTCGCCTACTATCTCGACCTCGACGGCACCGCGCGGCTCGAGCTCGCGCGCATCGCCGAGCAGGATCGCGGCCTGCGCCTGCAGGATGCGAGCGTCGCCCGCCAGACCATGCGCTACGACGTCACGGCGGCGTTCCAGGCGGCGTGACGCCAGGCTGCGTAACACCACCAGGCGGCGTGACCCCGGGCGGCGTCGCAAGGCCGGGCGGCACCGACAGTGCCCCATGTCCCCCGGGCGGCGGGCTCAGGATCGGCGCGGTCTCGCTGCCGCACGCGGCCAGCAGGCTCGCGGTCGCGGCGAGCACCGCGAGGCGTCTCGGCAGGTGCTTGATCGTCATGAAGTCTCCTCGGCGTCATCCCGGAACACGTCGGTAAGGCTGGTGGTGAACGCCCCCGGCATGAGCGGCTTGGGTTGGCTCGCCGATGGCGCCCAGCCGGTCAGCATGCCGAGACGCAGCGTGAGCGCGACGCGTTCGCCGTCGCCGGTCATCGCGGCAAGCGCCGCCGGGAACAGCAGGCGCGGCGGCGTGCGCCGATCGCGCAGCCGGATGGCGTTGGTCTCGCCGGCGTCACGCAGGTCGCGCAGCAGATCGAGCGGCCGCGCGTAGGACAGCGCGATCTCGTCGGCGTCGGCGACCGGCAGCGCGAAGCCCGCCCGTTGCAGCAGCGAGGCGCAGTCGCGCAGCTCGGGGAACGGCGACACCCGCGGCGACGCGCCGCCACGCAGCATCGTCTCGGCATCGAGCAGCCCGCGGCGAAGCCCGCCCAGCGTGTCGAGCACCGGCAGGCTGGCGAGCAGCAGCCCGTCCGGCCGCAGCGCCCGACGAAGCTGGATCAGCGCGCCGGGCAGGTCGTTGACCCAGTGCAGCGACAGGCTCGCGACCACGAGGTCGAACGACGCGTCCGCGAACGGCAGCCGCTCCTCGTCGCCGACCACGCCAGCGCCGCCCGCCCGACGCGCCATGCCGTGCGAGAGGTCGAGGCTCACCGCCGGGATGCCGCGCGCGGCGAGCGCGGGCGCGATCGCGCCGCGGCCGCCGAGATCGAGCGCGCTCGTGAACGACCTGG
>CAXTPV010000036.1:0-15863 GCA_964246135.1 uncultured Acetobacteraceae bacterium
TGCGCGCCCTGCTGCGCGAGGCCGGATACGCCGGCAGCCGCCTGTTGCGGACCCGCACGCCGCTGGTCGCCCGCCTCATCGTCGCCTGGTGATTCCGTTTAGTGTCTATTTGTGTTGTCATATGCGAGTGTCGTGCTAGGTTGACACCAGACGAGGTCCAGGACGGTCGATGCCCTCAGAGTGGCAAACCAGCGCGGTGGTGATGCAGCGGCCCGGCCAGGTGCTGCTCAGCACCCTGGCACTGACGCCTGCGACCGCCGACGACGTCGTGGTGGACGTCGCCTACAGCGGCATCAGCGCCGGCACCGAGCGGCTGCTGTGGTCGGGCCGGATGCCGGACTTCCCCGGCATGGGCTACCCGCTGGTCCCGGGCTACGAATCGGTCGGCACGGTGGTCGAGGCGGGGCGGAGTTCGGGCCGCGCCGAGGGCGACATCGTGTTCGTTCCAGGTGCCCGCTGCTTTGGTCCGGTGCGCGGCCTGTTCGGCGGCGCCGCCGCGCGACTGGTGGTGCCGGGCGCGCGCGCCGTGCCGATCACGTCCACCGATGAGACCGCCACGCTGCTGGCACTCGCCGCCACCGCGCGGCACGCGATGGCCGGCGCGGCGCCGCCGTCGCTGATCGTCGGCCACGGCGTGCTCGGCCGGTTGCTGGCGCGGCTCACGCTCGCGTCGGGCCACGCCGCGCCGACGGTCTGGGAAGCCGATGCCTCGCGCCGCGACGGCGCAAGCGGCTACCAGGCGATCGACCCCGCCCGCGACGAGCGGCGCGACTACGACACCATCTACGATGCGAGCGGCGACGCGTCGCTGCTCGACACGCTGGTCTCCCGCCTCGCGCGCGGCGGCGAGATCGTGCTCGCCGGCTTTTACGCCGGCGCCATCAGCTTCGCGTTCCCGCCCGCCTTCATGCGCGAGGCCCGCCTGCGTTGCGCGGCCGAGTGGGAGCCGCGCGACCTCGCGCACGTGCAGGCGCTGCTCGACGCAGGCCGCCTCTCGCTCGACGGGCTGATCACCCACCGCCGTCCGGCCGCCGACGCCGATGGCGCCTACCGCATCGCGTTCAACGATCCAGCCTGCCTCAAGATGATCCTCGATTGGAGTGCCCAGCGATGACAAGCAAGGCCGAGACCCAGATCATCGCGATCTACGGCAAGGGCGGCATCGGCAAGAGCTTCACGCTCGCCAACCTCTCCTACACCATGTCCCAGCAGGGCAAGCGCGTGCTGCTGATCGGCTGCGACCCCAAGAGCGATACCACCTCGCTGCTGTTTGGCGGCCGCTCCTGCCCGACCATCATCGAGACCTCGAGCGCCAAGAAGGCGGCCGGCGAGAAGGTCGCGATCGGCGATGTCTGCTTCAAGCGCGACGGCGTCTACGCGATGGAACTGGGCGGTCCCGAAGTCGGACGCGGCTGCGGCGGCCGCGGCATCATCCACGGCTTCGAGCTGCTCGACAAGCTTGGCTTCCACGACTGGGGCTTTGACTACGTGCTGCTCGACTTCCTCGGCGACGTGGTGTGCGGCGGCTTCGGCCTGCCGATCGCGCGTGACATGTGCCAGAAGGTGATCGTGGTCGGCTCGAACGATCTGCAATCGCTCTATGTCGCCAACAACGTCTGCTCCGCCGTCGAGTATTTCAAGCGGCTCGGCGGCAATGTCGGTGTCGCCGGCCTGGTGATCAACAAGGATGACGGCACCGGCGAGGCGCAGGCCTTTGCCGATGCCGTCGGCATCCCGGTGCTGGCCGCGATCCCGGCCGATGACGACATCCGGCGCAAGAGCGCCAACTACGAGATCGTCGGCGCCGAGGGCAGCCGCTGGCACGGATTGTTCTCCGAACTCGCCGCCGAGGTCGCGATCGCGCCGCCGCTGCGCCCGAAGCCGCTCAGCCAGGACGAGCTGCTCGGCCTGTTCAAGGGCGAGGCGGTCGGCCGTGGCGTGACCCTGGTGCCGGCGACGATGGCCGACATGTGCGGCGGTGCCGCCAAGGTCGAGCGACCCTCGCTCGAAGTCATGTACGAGGGCGCCTGAGATGGACGGCGCCATCGCGCCGCCGGTTGCGGCCGGCGATTGTCACGGCGGCCGCGAAACCATGCTCGCGGCGGCACGCGCCGCCGGCAAGGCGGAGGCGCTCGGCCAGCTGCTGACCGACTATCCGCGCGGCCCGCATGACCAGCCGCAATCGATGTGCCCGGCGTTCGGCTCGCTCCGCGTGGGCTTGCGGATGCGCCGGGTGATGACGATCCTCAGCGGCTCGGCCTGCTGCGTCTACGGGCTGACCTTCACCTCGCGCTTCTACGGCGCGCGCCGCTCGGTCGGCTACGTGCCGTTCAATTCGGAAACGCTGGTGCGCGGCCAGTTGTTCGAGGACATACGCGAGGCCGTCGTCGCGTCGGCGCGGCCGGACGAGTACGACGCCGTCGTCGTCATCAATCTCTGCGTGCCGACCGCGTCGGGCGTGCCGCTCGATCTGCTGCCAAAACAGATCAACGGCGTGCGGGTGATCGGCATCGACGTGCCGGGCTTTGGCGTGCCGACGCATGCCGAGGCCAAGGACGTGCTCGCCGGCGCGATGTTGCGCACCGCCCGCTCCGAGGCCGAGAGCGGCCCCGTGCAGCGCCCGCGCGGTGACGCGGCCACCCACGAGCCCAGCGTCACCCTGCTCGGCGAGCTGTTCCCGGCCGACCCGATGGGCATCGCGGCCCTGCTGTCGCCGATGGGGCTGCGCGTCGCGCCGCAAATCCCCGCCCGCGAGTGGCGCGACCTCTACGCGGCGCTCGACTGCACCGTGGTCGCCGCCGTGCACCCGTTCTACATCGCCTCGGTGCGCGAGTTCGAGGCCGCCGGGCGGCCGGTGGTCGGCTCCGGCCCGGTCGGCGTCGAGGGCACCGATGCCTGGCTCGGCGAGATCGGCCGCGCCGCCGGCAGGAGCGAGGGCGCGGTCGCCGCTGCCCGCGCCTGCCTGCCGGCGATCCGGGCGGCACTCGACGCCAACCCGATCGACGCCCGCGTCACGGTGTCCGGCTACGAGGGTTCCGAGCTGCTGGTGGCGCGCCTGCTGATCGAGGCCGGCGCCGACGTGCCCTATGTCGGCACCGCCTGCCCGCGCACCGCCTGGAGCGAGCCCGATCGCGCCTGGCTCGCCGATCACGGCGTGCACGTGCAGTTCCGCGCCTCGCTCGAACACGACCTGGCGGCGATGCGGGAAGTCCGGCCCGATCTCGCGATCGGCACCACGCCGGTGGTGCAAAAGGCCAAGGAGCAGGGCATCCCGGCGGTCTACTTCACGAACATCGTGTCGTCTCGGCCATTGTTCGGCATCGCCGGCGCCGGCGCATTGGCCGCGACCGTCAACGCGCAGCTGCGCGGCCGCGACCGCTTCGCTCGCATGGTGTCGTTCTTCGGATCGGCGGCGCCCGACGCCCCGCGCGCCGCGCCCGCCGTCGCCTCGCGCCCGATCGAGAACGTGCCCACCGCGGTGGAGGGCTTCTGATGCTGGTCCTCGACCATGACCGCGCCGGCGGCTACTGGGGCGCGGTCTACACGTTTGCCGCGATCCGTGGCCTGCGCTGCATCATCGACGGCCCGGTCGGCTGCGAGAACCTGCCGGTCACCGCGGTGCTGCACTACACCGACGCGCTGCCGCCGCACGAATTGCCAGTCTCGGTCACGGGTTTGTCCGAGGACCACCTGTCGATGAACGGCACCGAGGAGAGCCTCAAGCAGGCGAACCGCGTCGGCGACACCAGCATGCCGGGCGTGGTGGTGACCGGCAGCATCGCCGAGATGATCGGCGGCGGGGTGACGCCGGAGGGCTCGAACCTGCTGCGCTTCATTCCTCGCACCATCGACGAGGATCAGTGGCAATGCGCCGACCGCGCGCTCTACTGGCTGTACACCCAGTTCGGCACCCGCAAGGGCAAGCCCGCGATCCGTCGCAACGGCTCCGCCGCGCCCGTCGTGTCGGCCAAGCCGCTGGTCAACATCATCGGCGCCATCTACGGCACCTTCAACATGCCGTCCGATCTGGCCGAAATCCGCCGCCTGGTCGAGGGGATCGGCTGCGAGGTCAACCTGGTCTACCCGCTCGGCGCGCATCTCGACGACACCCCGCGCCTGGCCGACGCCGTCGCCAATGTCTGCCTCTATCGCGAGTTCGGCCGCCTGCTCTGCGAGGAGCTGGGCAAGCCGTTCCTGCAGGCGCCGATCGGCCTGTTCGCGACCACCAACTTCCTGCGCAAGCTGGGGGAACTGACCGGTCTCGATCCCGAGCCCTTCATCGAGGCCGAGAAGCGGGCGACGATAAAGCCGGTCTGGGATCTCTGGCGCAGCGTCACCCAGGATTTCTTCGCGACCGCGAGCTTCGCCGTCGTCGCGACCGCGACCTACGAGCACGGGCTGCGGTTGTTTCTCGAAGACGAGCTCGGGATTCCCTGCACGCTGGCACACGCCCGCCGTCCGGGCATCAAGCCGGACAATGCCGCGATTCGTGAGCAGCTGCGCGCCCGGCCGCCGATGGTTATCTTCGGGTCCACCAACGAGCGCATCTACGCCGCCGAGCTCGGCCTGCGCTCGATTTGGATCCCGGCCTCGTTTCCGGGCGCGATCATCAGGCGCGCGACCGGCACGCCGTTCATGGGCTACGCCGGCGCGACCTACCTGGTGCAGGAGTTCTGCAACGCGCTGTTCGATGCCCTGTTCGGCATGTTGCCGCTCGGCACCGAGCTCGATCGCATCGAGGCGACGCCGGCGCGTGCATTGCCGGCGGCGTGGGCCGAGGACGCGAGCGCCGCACTCGACCGCCTGGTCGAGCGGCAGCCTTTCGTGGCTCGCATCTCGGCGGCGAAGACGATGCGCGAGCAGGTCGAGCGCGACGCGCGCGCGCACGGAGAAGACAGCGTGACGCTCGCCCGCGTGGCGGCGGCGCTGCCGATGCTGGCCGATGCCTGATCGGCCGGACGGGCGAGGAACCACCAAAATGAGGAGGATTGGACATGCCGAGTGACCTGAACCGCACCAGATCGACGTTGTCTGGGCTGAGCGAGGGGGAGGCGAAGGAGTTCAACCGGATCTTCGTCCTCAGCTTCATCATTTTCGTGGGCGTGGCGCTGGTCGCCCACCTGCTGGCGTGGCTGTGGCGCCCCTGGGGTGGCAACTACACCCACACCGCGATGCTGGTCGAGCATGCGAGCGCGCTGCTCCGCTCGATTCCGTCCGCCCTGGCCTGAGGAGGCTCGCCATGTTTCGCGTCTGGTTGCTGTTTGATCCGCGTCGCGCGCTGATCGCGCTGTTCACCTTCCTGCTGACGCTGGCACTGATCATCCATTTCATCCTGCTCAGCACCGACCGCTTCAACTGGCTCGATGGCCCGCATGACCGCCTGACCGGCGGCCCGGTGCAGCAGATGACACCGATGCCGGGAACGCCAAAGCAGCCCTGATGCCGCAACGCGGGCGGGATCGCGTCCCGCCCGCGTCAGCGCCTTCGCTGCGCCGCAAGGAGAGCCTGTCATGGCGATGTTGAACTTCGAGCACAAATATCGCGTGCGCGGCGGCACGATCGTCGGCGGCGACCTGTTCGACTTCTGGGTCGGGCCCTTCTATGTCGGCTTTTTCGGCGTCACCACCGCGTTCTTCTCGATCTTCGGCACCGCGCTGATCATCTACGGCGCCGCGATCGGGCCGACCTGGAACGTGTGGCGCATCAACATAGCACCCCCCGATCTCAGCTACGGCCTGCACTTCGCGCCGATGCGCGAAGGCGGCCTGTGGCAGTGGATCACGTTCTGCGCCATCGGCGCGTTCGTCTCGTGGGATCTCCGCATGGTCGAGATCGCGCGCAAGCTTGGCATGGGGCTGCACGTCCCGATCGCGTACGCCTGCGCCATCCTCGCCTACGTGACGCTGGAAGTGATCCGGCCGCTGCTGCTCGGCGCCTGGGGCAACGCCTTTCCTTACGGGATCATCAGCCATCTCGACTGGGTCAGCAACGTCGGCTACCAGCACCTGCAGTTCCATTACAACCCGGCGCACATGATCGCGATCACGTGCTTCTTCACCACGACCTTCCTGCTGTCGATGCATGGCGGCGTGATCCTGTCCTCGCTCAATCCCGGCGGCGACGAGAAGGTCAAGCCGTCAGGTTTCGAGGACAGTTTCTTTCGCGACCTGATCGTCTACTCGATCGGCCCCTTGGGCATCCACCGCCTCGGCTGGTTCCTCGCGATGAACGCCGGCGTGTGGAGCGCGATCTGCATCGTCATCAGCGGACCGTTCTGGACCCGTGGCTGGCCGGAATGGTGGAACTGGTGGCTCAACCTGCCAATCTGGGGCTGAACCGATGTTCGATTATCGCACGGCGTTCGGCGTCGAATACCAGAACATCTTCAACCGGGTGCAGTTTCGCGGCGCCGCCGATCAGGGCGCGCCGCTGAAATGGGGCGCCGAGAACCGCGTGCTGACGCCGCGCTTCTCCTACGCGCTTGGCCTGATCGGCGCCGCCCAGGTCGGACCGTTCTATCTCGGCGCGATCGGGCTGCTGTCGATCGTCTGCGGCTTCATCGCGTTCGAGATCATTGGGCTTAACATGCTCGCCTCGGTCGGCTGGGACCCGGTGCAGTTCATCCGCCAACTTCCCTGGCTGGCGTTAGAGCCGCCCGCACCCGCCTACGGGCTGCACATCCCGCCGCTGGCGCAAGGCGGCTGGTGGCTGATGGCTGGCTTCTTCCTCACGCTGTCGATCATCCTGTGGTGGGTGCGCGTCTATCGCCGGGCGCGCGCGCTCGGCATGGGCACGCATGTCGCCTGGGCGTTCGCCGCCGCGATCTGGCTCTACCTCGTCGCCGGCTTCCTCAGGCCGCTGCTGATGGGAAGCTGGGGCGAGGGGGTGCCGTTCGGCATCTTCCCGCATCTCGACTGGACCGCGTCGCTCTCGATACGCTACGGCAACCTGTTCTACTGCCCGTTCCACATGCTATCGATCGTGTTCCTCTACGGTTCGACCCTGTTGTTCGCGATGCATGGCGGCACCATCCTCGCGGTCGGCCGCTACTGGGGCGAGCGCGAGATCGAGATGTCGACCGACCGCAGCACCGCGGCCGAGCGCGCCGGCATCTTCTGGCGCTGGGTGATGGGGTTCAACGCCAGCTACGAGTCGATCCATCGCTGGGCGTGGTGGTTCGCGGTGCTCTGCCCGCTCACCGGCGGCATCGGCATCCTGCTGACCGGCACCGCCGTCGACAACTGGTATCTCTGGGGCGTCAAGCACGGCATCGCGCCGCTCTACCCGCCGGTCTATCCGAGCCGCATCCTCGATCCCGGCCTGGTCAGGGGTCTGCCGCGATGATTGGCCATATCCTGCTCGCGCCGTTCCGCATCGTCGGCGTCGCGCTCGCCGCCATCGCGTTCGCCGTCGTCCACCGGACCAGGGCCGTCGTGTGGAGCGGCATCGGCGTCGTCGCCGCCATCCTGGTGGTCCTGCTGGCGAGCACGTTCAACCGCTTCCCGGTGATCAGCGTGCAGCGCGGCTTTCGCGGCACCGGCATGATCACCCAGTACAACCCGCGCCACGCCGCGGCCGAGGCGTCGTATCAGCAGACCGTCGCCCCCTACCCGCCGGTGCGTCTGGCCGGCCGGTCGGCGGCCGCGGCCTACAAGAACATCCAGGTGCTGCGCGACGTCGACGCCAACGAGATGCTGCGGCTGATGGCGGCGATGTCGAACTGGCTGCAACCGAGCATCGGCTGCTCCTACTGCCATTCGGCGGTCAACATGGCCGACGACACCGTCTACACCAAGACGGTGGCGCGCCGGATGATCCAGATGACACGCTACATCAACACCAACTGGCGCGCCCATGTCGGCGCCGGCGGCGTGACCTGCAACACCTGCCATCGCGGCAACGGCCAGCCCGAGAGCATCTGGTTCACGACGCCGCCGCCGGGGGGCTTTCACGGCGTCGCCGCGAGCAGCACCGGCGAGGACGCGCCGTCGCCGGCGGCGGGCGTCACCGCGTTGCCCTACGACCCGTTCACGCCGTTCTTCCTCGGCGCCGCACCGATCCGCGACCAGGGCATCACGGCGTTGCCGGCCGGCAACCGGATGTCGATCGAGCAGACCAACTGGACCTACGCGCTGATGATCCATTTCGCGCAATCGCTCGGTGTCAGCTGCAACTACTGCCACAACACCCGCGCGTTCGGTGAGTGGGACGAGAGCACGCCGGCACGCCTGACCGCCTGGAGCGCGATCGGCATGGTGCGCGACCTCAACCACAGCTTCATGGTGCCTCTGACCGGCGTGTTCCCGCCCGGCCGCCACGGCCCGCTCGGCGACGTCGCCAAGATCAATTGCGGCACCTGCCACAACGGCGCCTACAAGCCGTTCTACGGCGCCAGCACGCTCTCGGCCTATCCGGAGCTCGAAGGCGGCAGCAACGTGCCGGCGCGCCCCGGCGGCCCCGCGCTGCGCGCGGTCCAGGCCGATCCCGCGCGGATGGGCCCTCCAAGGGCAACCATTGACGCGCCCCGGGTCGCGTCCATGTCCAGCAATCAAGCCGTACAATGATGGCGGGTGTGGGATGAAACGTTGGGTTAAGGCGACCCTCGGCCTCGCGTCGCTCGGCGCCATGGCCGCCGGCGGCACGATCATCGCGACCGCCGGCGCCGGCACGATCGTGCCCGAACAGCGCGACGGCCACGGCCCCGCGAACTACGTGCAGGCGAGCGCCGACGTGCTGGCGCGCGGCAAATACCTGACCGACATGGGCGACTGCATCGGCTGTCACGTCGCCAATGGCGGCCGCCCCTATGCCGGCGGCCAGTACATGGGGATGCCGTTCGGCGCGATCTCGGTGCCGAACATCACGCCCGACGTCGACACCGGGATCGGGCGCTACACCGACGCCAACTTCCTGCGGCTGATGCATCACGGCGTCAGCCGGACCGGGATGTGGATCTATCCCGCGATGCCATACCCCTGGTACGCGACGGTGCCCGACGCCGACACGCTGGCGATCAAGGCCTATCTGTTCTCGCTCCAGCCGGTCTACGCGCCGCGGCTGCCGAACAAGATCTGGTTCCCATTCACCATCCGTCCGGCGATCGCGCTGTGGGACGCGCTGTTCGTGCCAGGCGAAACGCATAAGGACAGCCCGAAGCTCACCGCCGAGCAGAATCGCGGCTCCTACATCGTCAACGGCCTCGAGCATTGCGGCGAGTGCCACAACAACCGCAACTTCCTCGGCAACACCAAGGTCGCGCTCGAGGTTGAGGGCGGTCCGATCACCATGTGGTACGCGCCGAACCTGCGATCGAGCAAGGTCGACGGGCTCGGCAACTTCTCCGACGACGACATCGTGCAGTACCTGCACGAGGGCCACAACCAGGCGATGGGCACCGTCGCCGGCCCCATGACCGAGGTCGTCGACTACAGCACCAAATACCTGACCAACAGCGACCTGCACGCGATCGTCGCCTATCTCCGCACGCTGCCGGTGGTGTCGAGCTACACGCCGCGCGCCGGTTTCCCCAACAACGCCGCCATGATCTCGGGCCAGCACGTCTATCTCAGCCATTGCGCGATGTGCCACCAGGTCAACGGCCGCGGCATCGCGAGCAAAATCCCGGCACTCGACGGCAACGGCATGGTGACGGCGCTCGGGCCGCAAAGCGCGGTGCGGGTGATCCTCGGCGGGCTGGAGGCGCGCGGGCCATGGGCGATGATGCCGGGCGTGGGTTCCGCGATGAGCGACCAGCAGATCTCCGACGTCACCAACTACATCCGTCAGGCCTGGGGCAACCACGCGCCGGCGAACACCACATCGTTCCTGGTCTCGAACTTGCGCGTCGACACCAACACCCTGCTCAACGGCAGGCGTCCGGATGGCTGCCCGCCGCTCGCCAACGACAAGCTGGCCAGCGTGCTGGCCGACCCGTCGAACGGCATCGAGGCGGCGCTGCAGCAGGTCACGCTGCCGACCATGCTGCAGAGCGTGAACGAGCTCGTCGGCAAGGTGCACCGCGCGGCGCCCGACCTGTCGCAGGCCGACATCGTGAACGGGCTGACCGTCGCCTACTGCCCGATCGCCTACGCCGACAACTCGGTCGAGGCCAGCAAGCATGTCTGGATGCTCACCCACTTCGCCGAGCGGGTCTACGTCCAGGCCAGCAACGACAGGACCTACTAGCGATGTATTTCGGTTTCTGCGTCGCGGTCGTCGTCGTCTGGCTCTGGCTCGCCGGCGGCTCGGTCTACGCCTGGGTCGAGCGGAAGCTGAGCGGTCTGGCCGCGACCCTGTCCACGTTGGCAGTCACCGGCGTCGCGGTCCTGGTGCTGCTGTTCGCCGGTCCCTACTGGTACGTCGTGTGGCGGGTGCTGATTCAGCCGGGTTGAGAGGCGGCTTCAAGGAAGCAAGGCTGGGCTCTGCCCAGACCCGCCAAAGGCCGGGGGCCTTTGGAAACCATCCTTAATCCGCCCTGTCGCGCAACGATAGCGCCGACGGCCCGACGATCTGCACCAGCATTTGGGCAGGCGGCAGTCGCGCGAAGAACCGCGGCGCATCGTCAGCAATCCGCCGGCACCAAGGCTGAACATTGAGAACATCGCGCCGACATCGCGGAGCGGCGTGCCGCCCGGCTGACGAAACGCAAGGCCCGGTCTGACCCCCGCGAGGAAGCACAGGATCGCGCCGCCCAAGTGATCTTTTCTCGCCCCAGGCGCTCACCCGTCCCGGAGTCGGGCGCGAGCAACGCCGAACCGGCGCCAAGCATCACCGGCACCATCGTGACCGATGCCAGCAACAGGCTCGCGAACGGTGTGCGCGACTTGGTGTCCTCCATCCCGGCAGTGACGCGCGCCTCGCGGACGGTCATCATGCGATCCTGTGTTCGTTGGGTCGACAGCGGCATCGCGGCGCAACATGATGCGTTCCGCGGCCTCGGCGAATGATGGCGATGATGTTCGGCGCGATGTCCACGACGGATGAGGTTCTGTCAGGGATCGATCTAAGCGGCTGGCAGGTGCTGGTGACCGGCGTTTCGGCTGGAATCGGATTGGAAACCGCTCGCGTCCTTGCCAGCCATGGCGCCCAGGTCGTCGGCGCCGCCCGCGATCTCGGCCGCGCGCGCGCCGCGACGGCCGAAATCGGCGCCGCTGCGGCGCCAACGGGCGGCTTGCAGCTGATCGAACTTGATCTCGCGTCGCTCGCGAGCGCGCGGGCCTGCGCCGACATTTTGCTGAGCGCCGGCGAGCAGTTCGACGTCGTCATCGCCAACGCCGGTGTGATGGCCGCCGCCAAGGGCACGACCGCCGACGGTTTCGAGACCCAGTTCGGGACCAACCATCTCGGCCACTTCGTGCTGGTGAACCGCATCGCCGGCCTGTTAAAACCCGGTGGCCGGCTCGTCATGGTCGCGTCCGCCGGCCATCGCGGCGCTGACGTCGATCTCGACGATCCGAACTTCGAGCGGACGCCTTACGACCCGCTCACGGCCTATCGGCGATCCAAGACGGCAAACATCCTGTTCGCCGTCGAGTTCGACCGGCGCCACCGCGATCGCAATGTGCGGGCGACGGCGGTCCACCCGGGCGCGGTGCTGACCGACACCACACGTAGCATGATCAAGGCCCAGCCTTCGGCCGCGTCCGCCTACACCTGGAAGACTGTCGCCCAGGGTGCTGCCACATCGGTGTTCGCGGGGTTTGTCGCTCCCGCGGGCAAGGTCGGCGCGCGCTACTGCGAGGATTGCAACATCGCCGAAATCATCGATGATCCAGCCATCCCTTTCGGCGTTCGCGCGTACGCGCTCGATCCAGAGCATGCCAAGGCACTCTGGCTCAGGAGCGAGCAGATGGTTGGCGAGCGGTTCTGACCCGGCTTCCTGCTGAAGAAGCAAGGCGAGGGCTCCGCCCTCGACCCGCTGGGGCCATCGGCCCCAAACCCCATTTTCTGAAGTAGAGGATTTCAAAGGCTTCGCCTTTGATGGGATCGAGGCGCGGAGCGGATCGATGGGGCAAAGCCCCTTACCTTGGCTTTACGCTTCGAACAGTGCCTTCGGCGCTTCCGTGATCATGCTAGGCTATTGTCGTCGATGCCATCGCGCTCACGCAGTCGCTCATCCCGATCAGGAGACCCACCGACGATGCGATCATCGTTTCCGGCCAGCCTCGCCTCCGCCGTCCTGCTCGCGATCGCTGGTCCCGCGCTCGCGGTCCAGCCCTCGCTCGGCCAGGTGCTGCACGCACCCACCCGCACCCCTGCCTTCGTCGCCCGCGACCCAGCCCGTCACCCGAGCGACGAGCTCGCCTTCCTCGGCGTCACCCCCGGCGCCAGCGTGGTCGAGATCTGGCCCGGCGGCGGCTACTGGACCGAGATCCTGGCCTCCTACCTGCACGCGTCCGGCACCTACCGCATCGCGCTGCCGGCGCCAGCCGGCGGTCATCTCGATCAGGCGATGTCGCGCGGGAACCAGAAGCTGCTTGACCGCCTGCATGCCGATCCCGCGACCTACGGCCGCGTGCTCACGACCGAGCTTGGCGAGGGCCACGACGACATCGCGCCACCAGGCTCGGCCGATGTCGTGCTGACCTTCCGCAACCTGCACAACTGGCTCGAACAGGGCGACGCGCCCGAGATGCTGGCGGCCATCCATCGCGCGCTCAAGCCCGGTGGCATCCTCGGCATCGAGGATCATCGCGGCAACGCCTCACAGCCGCAGGACCCGAGGGCCAGCAACGGCTATGTGCGGCAGCGTGACGCGGTCGCGCTGGTCGAGCGCACGGGCTTCACCCTGGTGGGATCGTCCGAGATGGACGCCAACCCGAAGGACACCACCAACTGGCCGCACGGCGTCTGGTCGCTGCCGCCGACGCTCGCCGGCGGCCAGGCCGATCGCGCCAAGTATGTCACGATCGGCGAGGCCGACAACTTCGTGCTGAAGTTCCGCTCAGGCGGCTGACCCGAGGCGCTCAGTCCTCGCTCATCTGCTCCAGCTTGCCCTGCACCGCCTCGGCATCCTCGTCGAGCGCCTCGGGCTCGTCCACCGCGACACCCGGCGGTACCGCGTCACCGGGATCGCGCGCACGCTTGCCCCCGCGCGCAGGGCCCCCGCGCTTGATCTTGTCGGACGCGGGCTTCACGGACGGCGGCTTGGGGGCAACGGCCCTGGTGGAGGGCGCCTTGGCCGCCGGTGCCTTCGCGGCCGCCTTGGCCGATGCCGGCTTGGGGGCGCCACGGCCGAGACGCGCGATCTCGGTCTCGAGCTCGGCGACATGCGCCTCGCGCTCCTTGCCGGCCCGCACCAGCTCGCGGCTCTTGGTGCGCAAGGTCGCGACGCTGCGTGTCAGCTTCTCGACCTGATCGCGCAACTCGTCCTTGCTCACCTTGCCGGGGCTCATCCTGGCCACAGCCGGCGCCGAAGCGGCCGCCTGTCGCCGCGGCGCCGTGGCGGTCTTCCGCACCACCTTGCCTCGGACGGATGCCGCCGATCGTGGCGACGCGGCCGGGCGTCCGCCCTTGCCCGATCTCGCCTTGCCTGTCGTCTTCGCCGCGCGCGCCATGTGTCCACTCCCCGTCGGTCCAGCCGGACCATCGTTGTTTGGGGGTTACGCGCGCCGCATCGTAATGTTCCTCGCGCGATCAAAGTCGATGTCGCAGAATTCAGTACCGATATCTAGTATCAACGCTTGGCGTCGCGTCATCCTGGCCCGGAACGCGTGCGGCATTTCGATCGTGGCCAGTCTTCGTCTCGCAACTTCGCCGGAGCGGGTCCCGCGGAGCACGATCCGGCGCAGCCCGCGAAAAGCGCCGACCGTGGTTCGTCGACACGCGCCAGCAGCGTGACCGCGCCGTCGGCGCCGAAGCTGCGGAAAACCCCAAATGCGCTATGGTAAGAAGCCAAGGGGCTTTGCCCCTTGAACCCCATCAAAGGCGGAGCCTTTGAAATCCAATCATTACCTTCCCTCCCACGGGGAAAGCTGATCACGTGCCGGCGATCTTTCAGGGAGAAGCTCGGTAACGAAAAATGAATTGGATTTCAAAGGCTCCGCCTTTGAGAGGATAAAACCCCTGGCCTTCCTGACCTTGCCGCTTAATGGGGCAGAGCCCTCGCCTGACTTTCCGGCCTCCCGCTAACGCGCGGCGATCCGGTTAGGGCGCGCCTGGGTGTTGAGCCAGATGCCGTGCGGCGAGCGGCCGGTCGCGATCGTGGTGTAGGTGCCCGTCGCCGGATCGATCACCGCGACGTGCTGGCGCCAGCGCAACGTCGCCCAGACCTTGCCGTCGGGCGCGAACGAGAGGTCGTCCGGGCCGCCCGGCACCGAGAAGCGGCGCATGACCCCGAGCGTCGCGGGATCGAGCAGGGAGATCGTGCCGGCGACCCGGCTGGTGACGTAGAGCACGCGTCCGTCCGGGCTCATGAACAGGTTGTGCGCGCCGCGTCCGGTCACGATCCGGCGGATGACGCGTCCATCGGCGGGGTCGACCACGGCGACGTAATCGGCGCCCATGCAGCCGACCAGCAGCGACCCGTGATGCCACAGCACGCCGGCCGGCGTGCGTCCGACCTTCGCGGTCCACCTGACCCGCCCGGTCGCGGTCTCGATCGCGACCAGGCTGTCGGTGCCCTGCAGGCTGACATACACGATGGCGCTGTCGGGCGCGTAGTTGATGTGGCTCGGCATCGAGCGCGCCGGGATGCGGTGAGCGAGGTGGAGCGTCGCGGCGTCGTAGATGTCGATCTGGTTGCGCGCGAGGCCGGCGACCGTCAGCCAGCGTCCGTCCGGACTGTAGGACAGCTGATACGGATCGCTCACCACCGCCTGGCGCTGCACCGCGCCGGTGTCGGGATCGAGAAAGAACAGCGCGTTGCCGGTGGTGTCGCCGACCACCAGCGAGCGGCCGTCCGGCGTCAGCGCCATGTGATGCGCTTCCCGCGCGACCGGCACGCGTCGCAGCTCGCGCCCGGTGCCGACGTCGACCTCGCTGATCGAGGCATCGGCCGAGTTCAGCACGAAGGCGAGCGGCTCGGCCGCGGCCGGACGCGCGGGCACGAGCCCGGCCGCGATCGCCGGCAGCAGGCACGTGAGCGTGGCGAAGCGCGTGAGCTTGGCAAGGCGGGGAGGGCGCATGGTGTCGTGTCCTGCCTGTTGCGCCCGCTCGCGTCACGGGCCACGTGAGAGCAGTCGATATCGCCGCCAGCGTCCGCCGTCGAGGCCGGATGCCGGGCGCCAGCAGGTGGGACCAATCGCATGTTCATCGAGACCGAGGGCACGCCGAACCCGGCGACGCTGAAATTCCTGCCGGGCTGCGCGGTGATGCCGGGCGGCACCGCCGATTTCGCGAGCGAGGACGCGGCGCGGCGCTCGAAGCTGGCGATCCGGCTGTTCGCGCTCGAAGGCGTCGCGCGCGTGTTCCTCGGCGCCGACTTCGTGACCGTGACCAAGACCGGCGACGAGGACTGGGCCGCGCTCAAGCCGCAGGTGCTGGCGTCGCTGGTCGACCACTTCGTCTCCGGCGAGACCGTGATCGATGGCGCGGCGGGCTCGGTCGCCGAGGACGTGCGCCCGGAGGACCGCGAGATCGTCGAGCAGATCAAGGAGCTGCTCGACACCCGCGTGCGCCCGGCGGTCGCGATGGATGGCGGCGACATCGTGTTCCACGGCTACCAGGACGGGGTGGTGCGGCTGCACATGCAGGGCTCGTGCAGCGGCTGCCCGTCATCTGGTGCCACGCTCAAGCACGGCATCGAGAACATGCTCCGCCACTATCTGCCGGACGTGACCGCGGTCGAGCAGGTGGAGCTCTGAGCGAGACGCCCAACCCGGCGGCGCCCGATCAGCCAGCCCCCGACCAGGCAACCCCTGATC
>CAXTPV010000037.1:0-5870 GCA_964246135.1 uncultured Acetobacteraceae bacterium
CGCCTACGCACGTCGCCTGCGAGACGCCGGCAAGAGCGCGCGTGCGCTCGCCGTGCTGCGCGAGACCTGGCAGCTCGCGCCTTGCCCGGCGCTATCCGAGGCGGCGTTGGCGACCACCGCCGACCCGTTGCAGCGGGTGAGGCCCGCCGAGCTGTTCGTCGCCAGGACCACCGACCGCCTGGAGAGCCACCTGTTGCTGGGGCGGGTCTGCCTCGATGCCGGGATGCTCGGCGAGGCCAGGCGTCACGCCGAGGCGGCCCGTCGCCTCACGAGCGCCAGCCAGGAGCTGTTCCTGCTGCTCGCCGCGATCGCCGAGCGCGACCCGGCGCTCTCCGAACCCGAGCGCCGCGCCGCCTACGCCGAGGCGATGAGCCGGGCAGCCGGCCTCAGACCCGCCGCCTGGCCCTGCGACAACTGCGGCCTTGAGGCGGCGCGCTGGGTGCCGGTCTGTCCCGGCTGCCAGGCGATCGGCAGCATCGCGTGGCAGCAGGGAGCGCCGCCCGCGTTGCCGTTGCTGCGCGAATCCGCTCACCCTGAGCCGCCGCTGCTGCTCGGGGTCGACTCGCCGCCCGGCTAATCGGCTGCTGAAAAAGTAAGGCAAGGGCTCTGCCCTCGACCCGCTGGGGCCATCGGCCCCAGACCCCTCTTCTGAATGAAAGGATTTCAAAGGCACAGCCTTTGATGGGGTCAACGGGCAAAGCCCCTTGCCTTGCCTTCGTGACGCTTCAAACAGCGCTTTCGTGTTTCCGCAGCCCGCTAGGCAGCGCCAGGCCGGGGCACGAGCTCGATCTCCGCCCGCTTCTCCCACGGGCCGCCGAGATAGCGCCACAGATGGAACGCGGCCGCCTCCGACGCCTCCGGCACGAAGCCTGACGCGAGCGACGCGTGCAGCGCCCGCGCGGCCTCCGGCATCACCTTGTTCTGGATCGTGACGTGTGGCCGGAACGGCGCGCCGTCCTGTGCCGTCAGCCGGCCCGCGAAGCCCGACGCGATCACCGCCCGCCTGCGTGCAAGCTCGGGCGAGCCGAGGGTGAACGCGACGCCGCGGCCAAGAAAACGCAATCCCGTCACCGTGACCGGAAACCGCTCGCACCCGACGCGGGCAAGTGCCGCGAGCAATTCCGCCTCATCGTCCCCCGGCAGGGCGTGAAACAGCGTCACATGCGCCGGCACCTGGTTGCGCCCGGCCGGAAAGTGGCGCCGGCGCAACGCCTCGAACCGCTCCTGCACCGGCGCGTCGAGCGCCAGCGTCAGCACCAGCGGCGGCGTCAAGGCGCGTTCAGGCGTGACCGACGACCCCCGCCGGCTGTTGCGCCGCGTTGGCGCGGCGCTGATGCCAGAGCGCCACGAAATCGATCGGCTGCAGCAACACCGGCGGGAACCCGCCATCCCTGGTGATGTCGGCCAGGATGTTGCGTGCGTAGGGAAACAGCAGCCTCGGCACCTCGACCAGCAGCATCGGCTCGACGTTTTCTTCCCGCACCCCGGTCAGCGTCACGATGCCGCAATAGGCAAGCTCGGCGATGAACACCGTCCGCGCCGCCTCGGCGGCCTCGGCTTCCGCCGGCTTCGGCTCGGTCGCCTCGGTGCGGATCGCCAGCGTGACCTCGAACACCGGCTGGGCCTCGTTGAGCTGGCGCACCTGCACGTCGAGGCTGAGGCCGATGCTGGGCTGCGCCCGCAGCGTCGAGAAGATCTCGGGCGCCCCAGGCACCTCGAACGACAGGTCCTTGGTGTATTGCAGGTTCATCACCAGCGCCGGGGCGTCCGGGGGCTGCCCGTTGGGCGTTCTGCTCTGGTCCGACATCTGATCCTCTTGCCCCGCACGCCAAGCGCGAGCGGGTAGCATGTGATCGCCGTCCGCACCACCATCGCCGGCGTGACCAGTCCCGTCTGGCGATCAGTGCGTGAGGTAGGCGTCCGGCGCCGGCGCGCCCGGATCGACCTCCACCCACTCGCCGTTCTCGAGTGCCCGGCCGGTCAGCGCGAGGCCAAAGCCCCAGTGACACACGATCACCGTCTCCGCCTGGTCCGCGGCCGCCGCCATCATGGCGCGAAACCTCGCCGCCCGCGCGACGACATCCGCCCGTCTCTCGTCGGCGGAGGGCCACCAGACCTCGTCGAGCGCCGAGAAGTCGCATCCGGGCCAGGCGAGCGCGAGCGAGGAGCGCGGCGAGCCGACATCGCAGACGAACGCGTAGTGCTCGCGGACCAGCGACGTGACCTCCATCGGCAGACGCAGCCGGCGAGCGAGCGCCGACGCCGTCTGCAACGCCCGCGTATACGGTGACACCAGCAGGCGGGTGAGCCTGCGGCCGGCCAGCGCCTCGGCGGCGGCCTCCGCCTGGCGCATGCCAAGCGGCGTCAGGATCGGGTCCTCGATGCCGGGATCGCGCTTGGTGGCGGTAAAATGGAGGTTGAACTCGCTCTGGCCATGTCGAAGCACGATCATGGCGCAGACATGCGGCCATGCCGCGATCCGGCAAGCCGCCAGCGCGCCCCGCATGATGCCCCGGTCGGTTGCCTCGCGCGCCCTCGGGGCCTATGTGCTACAACCAGGGCCAAGCGTCCTGCATCCCCTCGGAGCCGGCATGACCATCAAAGCGACCGATATTCCGGTCGACCTCATCCTGTTCGGCATGGTCGCGGCCTTCCTGATCCTTCGGCTGCGAAGCGTGCTCGGCAAGCGCACCGGCCTCGACCGGCCGGCGGCGCCGCCATCGTCTCGGCGGCCGTTCGGCCCGACCATCGAGGGACGCTCGGAGCCGACGCCGCCGTCGCGGCCGCTGCCCGACCCGGCAAGCCCCCTCGGGCGCCGCCTCGCCTCGTTCCGCGATGTCGAGCGGGGGTTCGATCCTGCCGTGTTCCTGCGCGGTGCCGAGGCCGCGTTCCGGAGGATCGTCGAGGCGTTCGCGTCCGGCGACCGCGCCGCGTTGCGCTCGTTGCTGACCGATCCGACGTTTCGCGCCTTCGAGCAGGTGATCGCGCAGCGCGAGTCCGACGGCCAGACCCAGCGTTCCGAAATCCGCTCGGTGCATCAGGCGACGATCGAGGAGGCGCGTCTGGTCGACGAGCGGCCGTCCGGCGGCAGGCGCGCGCTGATCGACGTGCGGTTCGTGTCCGACCAGATCAACCTGACGCTCGCCGCCGATGGCCAGCCGGTGCTCGGCACCGACGCGGTGACCGAACTGGTCGATCGCTGGGTGTTCGAGCGCCTGTATCCTGGCGACGTGACCTGGCGCCTGGCCGAGGCGAGCTCGGTTTGAACCCCACGCGCCGCTAGCCCCACCGATGTCGATGAAGGAGATCGTGTCGCTGTGCAAGCGACGCGGGCTGGTGTTGCCGTCGAGCGAGATCTACGGCGGCCTCAACGGGTTCTGGGATTACGGTCCGCTCGGCACCGAGCTCAAGCGCAACGTGCGCGCCGCCTGGTGGGACGACATGGTGTCCCGCCACAACCGGCTGGTCGCGCCTGCGGGTGCGCCATCGCCGTTCGAGATGGTCGGTGTCGACACCGCGATCATCCTGCACCCGGCGGTCTGGCGCGCATCGGGCCATGTCGACCTGTTCCAGGACGTGATGGTCGATTGCCGCGAGACCAAGCGCCGGTTTCGCTTTGACCACCTGCGCGGGCGCTGGGTGTCGCATCGCGGCGAGCGGGTGTTCGTGGCGCTTATTGTCGAGCCCGAGGACGAGGCCGAGGAGGCGCTCGCAGCCGCGCTCGCCCACTTCAAGCTGCGGCGTTCCTACGCCGACCAGCTCGCCTGGGAGGGCGGGTTCGAGCCGGTCTCGGCGCTCACCGACACCGCGCGCGTGCTGGCGCCTGGCGCGACCCAGCCCGGGACACTGACCGCGCCGCGCGCGTTCAACCTGATGCTGGAAACCGGCATCGGCGCCGCCGCGTCCGACGACAGCCGGGCGTTCCTGCGTCCCGAGACCGCGCAGGGCATCTTCATCAATTTCCGCAACGTGATCGACACCACCCGCGCCAGGCTGCCGCTCGGCATCGCCCAGATCGGCAAGAGCTTCCGCAACGAGATCACCCCGCGCAATTTCACCTTCCGTTCGCGCGAGTTCGAGCAGATGGAGTGCGAGTTCTTCTGCGCCCCCGACAGCTCGGAACACTGGTATCGCTATTGGCGCGACCGCCGCTACGCCTGGTATCGCGACCTCGGCCTGTCCGAGCAGCGCCTGCGCGCCCGCGAGCACGAGCAGAGCGAGCTCAGCCACTACTCGACCGGCACCTGCGACATCGAGTACGCGTTCCCGTTCCTGCCCGACGGCGAGTACGGCGAGCTCGAAGGCGTCGCCCATCGAGGCGATTTTGACCTGCGCTCGCACATGGAGGGCAAGCTCGACCCCGCCTCGCGGCCACTCGCGGTCGAGCGCACCGAGACCGGGGCCGTGCGTCATCCGGGCTCCGGCAAGAACCTCTCCTATCGCGACGACGCCACCGGCCAGACCTACGTGCCGCACGTGATCGAGCCGTCGGCCGGCGCCGACCGCGCGACGCTCGCCTTCATCTGCGAGGCCTATCAGCAGGACACCGCCAACGACGACCAGGGCCGGCCGCAGGAGCGCACCGTGCTTCGCCTGCATCGCCGCCTCGCGCCGGTGAAGGTGGCGGTGCTGCCGCTGGTCAAGAAGGAGGGGATGCCCGAGGTCGCGCGCGAGCTTTACGGCGCGCTCCGGCAGCGCGTCGCCGCCGACTACGACGAGAAGGACGCGGTCGGCCGCCGCTATCGCCGCCAGGACGAGATCGGCACCCCGTTCTGCGTCACCATCGACAGCCAGACGCTCACCGATCGCACCGTCACCATACGCGATCGCGACACCCTGGCGCAGGATCGCGTCCGCATCGACGATGCGGTCGCCGAGGTCGAGCGCCGCCTGGCCTGACGACCCGCTGGCAAGAAATCGCTGGTACGAAGCGGCAAGCTTGTCCATCCTGCCGGCATGAGCGTTCCAGCCGAAGCCTTGCCGATCCTCGACACCGCGCCCTACCGCATCGAGGCCACGCCTCACCTCCATCACCTCCGGCCGGTGTCGTGTTTTCCGGTCGGCCGCCACA
This sequence comes from uncultured Acetobacteraceae bacterium, assembly GCA_964246135.1. Taxonomy (GTDB): domain Bacteria; phylum Pseudomonadota; class Alphaproteobacteria; order Acetobacterales; family Acetobacteraceae; genus CAXTPV01. The sequence continues at coordinate 5,072 of CAXTPV010000037.1, forward strand.
CGCTGCACTGCGGCGACTGCCTGACGGTGCTGCAGACGATGGAGGCGGCGTCGATCGACGTCGTCGTGACCTCGCCGCCCTACAATCTCGGCCTCAAATACGGCAACTATCACGACCGGCGATGCGAGGAGGACTACCTCGACTGGCTGATGGCGGTGGCACGCCAGGTCGCGCGGGTGATGCGTCCGCGCGCCTCGTTCTTCCTCAACATGTCGGGATCGGGGAGCCAACCCTGGCTGCCGTTCGAGTTGCTGGTGCGGCTGCGGTCATTGTTCTCGCTGCAGAACCACATCACCTGGGTCAAGTCGATCAGCATCGGCGGCGACACCGCCGGCCACTTCAAGCCGATCAACGGCGAGCGCTTCCTGCACCACAATCACGAGCACATCTTCCATCTCACGCTCAGTGGCGATGTCAGGCTGAACCGGCTGCGCATCGGCGTGCCGTTCAAGGACAAGTCCAACATCAGCAGGCGCGGCCACGCGCGCGACCTGCGCTGCCGCGGCAATGCCTGGTTCATCCCCTACGAGACCATCCATCGCCGATCGGAGAAGTTCAACCATCCGGGCACCTTCCCGATCGACCTGCCGCGCTGGTGCATCCGCCTGCACGGCGTCGACGACGCGGCCGTGCTCGACCCGTTCGCAGGGTCCGGCACGACCCTGATCGCCGCCGAGATCGAGGGCGCGCGCGGCACCGGCATCGAGTTCGATCCCGCCTACGTGGCGATCGCCCGCGCGCGCGTCGCGAGCGAACTGCAGCCGCGCGCCGACCCGACACCATCGAGGCGGCGCGACAG
>CAXTPV010000037.1:5880-15203 GCA_964246135.1 uncultured Acetobacteraceae bacterium
GATTTCGTGGTCGGCATGTTGCCGCATCACCAGGGTGCGATCGACATGGCCCATGTCGAATTGGAATACGGACACGACCCCGCGCTGAAGCATCTGGCCCGCGACATCATCGCGTCGCAGACCAAGGAGCGGGCGTTCATGCAGCATTGGCTGCTGCAGCATCCGGCCAAGCCGTAGCTTGATGGGTCGAGCTTGACAGGCCGGGTGTGACTGGCCGCGACGGCGGGGCCGCGCTGGAGCCGATCCCCGGCAGCCCTGTGGTGATCCTGGTGCGCCCGCAACTCGCCGACAACATCGGCGCCTGCGCCCGCGCGATGGCCAATGGCGGCCTGTTCGCGTTGCGGCTGGTCGCACCGCGTGACGGCTGGCCGCATCCGCACGCCTGGCGCACCGCCTCGGGCGCGGACCGCATCCTCGACGCGGCGACTGTGCACCAATCGGTCGACGACGCCGTCGCAGACCTCCACCACGTCCACGCGACCTGCCCGCGCCCGCGACACGTCGTCAAAACCGTGCTCACCGCGCGCGGCGCCGCGTCCGAGTGGCGCGCGGTCGGCGCGCGCGGCCTCAAACTCGGCATCCTGTTCGGGCCCGAGCGCGCCGGCCTCGACAACGACGACATGGCGCGCGCCGACGCGCTGGTTCGGTTTCCGCTCGACCCTGGCTTCATGTCGCTCAACCTCGGCCAAGCGGTGCTGATCGCCGCCTACGAGTGGTGGATGGCGGCGGACGCGACGCCCGCGCGCACGCTGATGACAAACGAGACCCGCGTCGCGACCAAGGGCGAGCTTGCCAACTTCGTCCGCCACCTGACCGACGAGCTCGACGCCTGCGGCTTCCTGCGCAACCTGCCCAAGCGCCCCGGCATGGTGCGCAACCTGCGTCACCTGTTCGAGCGCGGCGAGGTGACGCAGCAGGAGCTGCGGACGCTGCACGGCCTCGTAAGCGAACTGGCGCTGGGACGAAAGCAGCGTGGGCGGGACGAGCCCTGACGCTGCGCTCGGCAAGGGCGTCTCAGCAGTCGATGCGACCGGAGCCGAGGCAGTCCTGGTGCTTGATCAGGTGCACGAACCAGGGCAGCAGCCACCACCCGGCGAGCCCGATCAGCACAAGGCCGACCAGTGTCGCGACGCCGAGGAGGTCGAACCCACGCCTTGGTTCCAGCACCGTCTTCGTCCCTGCCGCGACACTCGAGTGCATCACGGACCGGCCCCGGCGTCGATACTCGGGCCCTCCGTCGCGAGCCGCCAGTTTGACACTCCGGCGACCGCCAATCATAACCCGCCGCATTGCTGGGAACGTGGATGGTCGCATGCAGGCCGTCCCGCCTTGCCCTCGCGGCGTCGCGGGCAGGGCCTACCGGTGCAACAAGCGGCCGATACGCGTATCCCGATCAGGGGATCGACGCGATGCCGCGCTTCGTTCAAGGAGCAGGGGCATGAGCAAGCGCCTCGAGAGCAAGTTCAAGATCAACCGCCGTCTCGGCGTCAATCTGTGGGGCCGTGCCAAGAGCCCGGTCAACAAGCGCGACTACGGCCCCGGCCAGCACGGACAGCGCCGCAAGAGCAAGCCGTCCGACTTCTCGGTGCAGCTGATGGCCAAGCAGAAGCTCAAAGGCTACTACGGCAACATCGGCGAGAAGCAGTTCCGCAAGTACTACGACGAGGCGGTCCGCCGTCGTGGCGACACCTCGGAAAACCTGATCGAGCTGCTGGAGCGCCGGCTGGACGCGACGGTCTACCGCCTGAAGTTCGCGCTGACGCCGTTCGCCGCCCGGCAATTCGTCAATCACGGCCACGTGCTGGTCAACGGCAAGCGGGTGAACATCCCGTCCTACCTGCTGCGCGACGGCGACGAGATCGAGATACGCGAGAAGTCAAAGCAGCTCGCCGCCGTGCTCGACGCCGCCCAGAGCGCCGAGCGCGACGTCCCTGAATACCTCGAGGTCGATCATCGCGCGATGAAGGCGAAGTTCGGCCGCGCGCCGAAGCTGTCCGACGTGCCCTACCCGGTCACCATGGAACCGAACCTGGTGGTCGAGTTCTACTCGCGCTGATCGCGGGCCTGTCCTGACGATCGGCCGGGCGTCGCCCGAGACCGCGCGCGAGATCGCGCGGCGACGGACGTTCGCCATCATCTCGCATCCGGACGCCGGCAAGACGACGCTGACCGAGCGTTTGCTGCGCGCCGGCGGCGCGATCCAGCTCGCGGGCCAGGTGCGCGCGAAGGGCGAACGACGTCGTACCCGCTCGGACTGGATGGGCATCGAGCGCGAGCGCGGCATCTCGGTCGTGACCTCGGTGATGACGTTCGAGCATGGCGGCATCGTCTACAACCTGCTCGACACGCCGGGACACGAGGACTTCTCCGAGGACACCTACCGGACGCTGACCGCGGTCGATAGCGCGGTGATGGTGATCGACGCCGCCAAGGGCATCGAGGATCGCACCCGCAAGCTGTTCGAGATCTGCCGGCTGCGCGACATCCCGATCATCACCTTCATCAACAAGATGGATCGCGAGGGCCGCGACACCTTCGAGCTGCTGGACGAGATCGCGTCCGGCCTGGCACTCGATGTCGCGCCCGTGACCTGGCCGATCGGCCGCGCCGCCGCGTTTGCCGGCACCTACCGGCTCGACCGGCGCGAGGTGCGTCCGGCTGACGGGCAGCAGATCGCGCAATCCGATCCGCGCATGCAGGTGCTGGGCGAGGAGGTCGACCTGGTGCGCGCGGCGCTGCCGGAGTTCGACCGCGCCAGCTTCGACGCGGGCCACCTGTCGCCGGTCTATTTCGGCAGCGCGATACGCGAGATCGGCGTCGCCGACCTGCTGGAAGCGCTGGCCGAGTTCGGTCCGCCGCCGCGCGCCCAGGCGGCCGAAAGCAGGATCGTCGAGGCAGGCGAGGACAAGCTGACCGCGCTCGTGTTCAAGATACAGGCGAACATGGATCCGAACCATCGTGACCGGATCGCGTTCGCGCGCATCTGCTCGGGGCGGCTCACGCGCGGCATGCGCCTGCGCCAGACCCGCACCGGCAAGACCATCCCGCTGACGGCACCGCAATTCTTCTTCGCGCGTGACCGTCAGATCGCCGACGAGGCCTATGCCGGCGACGTGGTTGGCATCCCGAACCATGGCACGCTGCGGATCGGCGACACTTTGGCCGAGGACGAGGACATCCGTTTCGTCGGCGTGCCGCACTTCGCGCCCGAGAACCTGCGTCGCATTCGCCTTGACGACGCTATGAAGGCGAAGAAGCTGCGGGCGGCGCTGCATGAGCTTGCCGAAGAAGGCGTCGTGCAGCTGTTCCGGCCGCAAGATGGCAGTCCGCCGATCGTCGGTGTGGTCGGCACGCTGCAACTCGACGTGCTGCAGGCGCGTCTGGCAGCGGAATACGGTGTCGCGATCGGGTTTGATTCCGTGCCGTATCAGGTCGCGCGCTGGGTGTCTGGCGACGCCCCCCGGCTCGACCTGTTCACGAGCGCCAACCGCGCGGCGATGGCCGATGATCTCGATGGCGATCCGGTGTTCCTCGCGACCTCGGCGTTCACCATGCGCCGCGCGACCGAGAACCAGCCAGAACTCATCTTCCGCGACATCAAGCAGATCGGAGCGGCTCGGACCGCCTGATCACCGCGGTCGGACGGCCGATCAGTTGATCAGGATGACCCTCGACGTTCCATTGCAGGCGACCACGAGCGTGCCGTCGCCGTAGTTCTTGTTGTCACCGCCGGCGGCCGTACCACCCATGTCGTTCCAGAAGAACGCGAACTGATGCCCCGCGAAACCCTGGCAGCTCAGCGCCGCGTATTGCTGCCCGGGCGTGCCGGCCGGGGAGAAGCAGGAGCCGCTGAGCGGCGGGTTGAGCGAGCCCGGGTCCCGCACGACGTAGAGACTGCAGTTGGTGTTCCCGGAAGTCGGATAGGTCGTCGGGCCAGCTTCATAGTTCCGACCATCCGAGAGGCCCGGGCAGGTGGCGCCAGTTGTCGTGTTCGGCTCGACGGGCGGAACGATTTGGTACTGGTATGGAATACCCGTGCTTGGGTTGGTCTGTGTGTCGGTCTGCAAATTGATCTCGCCCTGGCTCGGCGGCAGGTTGTTCGCCAGGTATGACGAGTAGAACCAGTGGGTCGGCAGTGTCCAGTATCCCCTGGAGTCAACGACGAGCGGGTTGCCTTTGGAGTCATACTCCTGAACCAAGGTGGTGTACACCGCAGTCGCCGGCCAGTAACATTGTTGCGGCGGTCCGGGCGGTCGCTGAGATGTATTGTACCCGTAACCATTGAAGTCGCCTCCGGCGGCGCTCGCGAACGCGATGCCGAGCGGCGTCGTCGCCGTGATGACCGCGTTGCCCGCGACCGGATGCTGCACGATCCCTCCGGTGCCACCGAAGATGGTGCCGTTGACGTTGCATGGATTGTTGCTGGTGCAGCGTGAGTACTTCGTGCTCGCCAGCATGGTGTAGACGCCGCACGATGTTTGCGTCGGCGCGCCTGTGCAGGCGCTGCTGTCGGGCAGCGCGCCTGCGTTGGTGGTGAAGTCCGGATTGCCGTTGGCGTCGAGCAGCAGGGGGTAGACCCAGATGCTGTTCGCATTCCAGGCGCTGCCGGTGAGCGTGGGCTTCAAGGCGTTGGCGAGATCGAGAAACGGGTTGGCCGCCGATGCCGTCACCGTCACCGGGATCGTGGGCCCCGGCAGGAACGGAAAGATCGTTCCCATGGTGCCGGTAGCGGTCACCGTCACGATGAAACCGCAGGTGACGCCAGCCACGACGGTGTTGGTGCTGCTGCAGCCGCTCCCCGACACCGAGCCACGGGTGCCCGGCCGGAAACCGCCGATCGTCCCCGAGACGGCGGGCGTGCCCGATCCGCCGCAGGTCTGACCAGATCCCAGGCTGAACCCGGCCGGCAGCGTCGTCACCGCGTTGCAGAACGCGCTGGTGGCGACGGTGGTCGCAAGCGAACGGAACGCGTCGTTCTCGGTGTAGACCTCGTAGGCGGCAGCGCCAGACAGGGCAGCGTTGTCGACCGCGCGCTGCAATGCCGATCGTCCTGCCGACAGCCGGGCGAAATCGACGCCCGCGCCGACCGCGATGAGGAGCGGCACCACGGCGGCCGCGAACACGATGGCGACCGATCCGCGCCGATCGCCGGCACCGCGCGCGAGGGTGCCTAGGATCCGCCTCAGCACTGCGAGCACCGCCGTCATTGCTGTTGCGGACAGGCTTGGGCGCCGCTTGCGCCGGTGCACTGGATCTCGACGTTCGAGCGCGGACGCGCGACCGCCGTCGCCGAGAACACCAGCGACTTCCCGAGTAGGAAAGGCACGACGTTGGCATAGCTGTAGCGCATCGTCACCGCGATGGCGGAGTAGGTGTAGACCAGATGCCGCTGATCGTTCGGCCCCGACGCGGGCGCGCCGGTGCTGGTCAGCAACGAGAACGGCGCGTTGACGAGGTTGAACGCGCCCTGGAGACCCATCCCGTCGCCGGCGCCGCTGGGGCAGGAGGAAGTGTTCTCCCAGTCGCGATAGGTGTTCACCGTCGTGCTGTCGGTCGACTCCCCCCCCCGGTTGCTCGGGTGATCGTTGGTCACGGAGACAATGTCGGCCGAAAGCGTCGCGTTCGGGTAGGGCAGGATGTTCATCATCGCGCCGGTGCAAATGTCGGCGAGCGAGCCGCCGGGCGCGGTCACTGATGATTGTCCCGCCACCAGCTCGGCGAGTTGGCCGGCGGCGGTGTTCAGGCGCGCCTGCACCCGGAACGCATTGAGCGTCTCGATGGTCGCAAAGCAGCAGACCACCATCACGGGCGCGATCAGCGCGAACTCCAGCCCGGCGAGCCCGGACCGGTCATCGCGGAGACCGCCGATGCCATCCGGCCTCACTGGTAGGGCTCGGCGCGTGCGCTCGCCGCCGTCAGGATGGCGTTGGTGCCGGTTCCTGTCAGCACGGTGGCGATGAAGGGCAGGGTGAAGGGAAGGGGATACGACACCTGCACCAGCAGGTTGACGCCGGGACCGAACGGCGTGCCCGTGAAGAAGTTGTTGTTGAGCTTGCCCGACGCACCAAGCGTGCCGGGCGTGAGGCTCGCGAAGCCTGAAGCCGGCGTGCTTGCCTGGACATCGTAGCTGAGCGTCTCGGCGCAGCTCGTCCCCACCACTCCGAACTCGGCACAGACCGCATCGATGAAGCCGGTCGCGCTGGCCGCCGCCGGCGTATCCATCTGCACCTGCCGCGTCGCATCGCGCACGGCGTCGTCAAGGCAGAGCTGGTAGAATCCGTCGATGCCGGCGCCGAGAACCCCGACCAGGAGGAGCAGGAACACCGGCATCACCAGCGCGAACTCGATCGCCGCGACGCCGCGCCGGTCGCGGCGTAGGGAGATTAGCCGCCCCCGTCGGTCCGACCGGGCTGGATCAGGGTTCGAGGTCGTTCTTCTCACACGCGCACCAAGATCTGCGGACGGGCAGGGTGTCCGGACCTCAGCATGACGCGCGCTGGTTACGGGAAGGTGAATCCCCCCACTGAGCGAGATCACGTCGGCTCATCTCGCCGGGCGCGACAAATCCACACCGCCTCGGACGCGTTGCCGCCGCAACCAAGGGGAGCTCGGCTTATGGCGGGATTGAACGGACGCTCGATCGCGATGCTTGCGACCGACGGTGTCGAGGAGGTCGAGTTGACCAGCCCGGCCGCGGCGCTCGCCGAGGCCGGCGCGAAGGTCACGATCGTCTCTCCGCGGGCAAACAAAATCCAGGCGATGAACAACGACGTGGAGCCAGCCCGCGCGATCGACGTCGATCTCGAGCTCGCCAACGCGAGGCCGGCGGAGTTCGACGGGCTGGTGCTGCCGGGCGGCACGACGAACCCGGACAAGCTCCGGCTCGATCCCCGCGCCGTCGCCTTCGTCAGCCACTTCGTGCAAGCCGGCAAGCCGATCGCGGCGATCTGTCACGGCGCCTGGACACTGATCAACGCGGGCGGCGTCAAGGGACATAAGATGACGTCGTGGCCGTCGCTTGAGCAGGATTTGCGCAACGCCGGTGCCGAATGGGTGGACGAGGCCGTCGTTCGAAGCGGCAACCTGGTGACATCGCGCAACCCGGCCGATCTGCCGGCCTTCAACAAGGCGATCGTCACGTTGTTCGCGACCTGATGTCCCGCGCGCGAAACCTGACCGGGTTTAGAAACTTATGGTCCCTGACAGCCTTGGTGAGCGATCACCGCGGCTGATGCAGATGGAGCAGTGATGGCCCCCGTGGTTCAGGACGAGATGGTCATTCCGCTGCAGGCGGAGCGCGTCGAGGTCACACGTCGAGACACGATCACCGGCCGCGTCCGGGTCGAAACGGTCACCACGACCCGCGACGTCGCCATCGATGAGATGCTGACACACGAGCACGCCGAGATCGAGCGTGTTCCGGTGCGGCGCCTGATCGACTTGGCTCCCGAGGTGCGCCAGGAAGGCGACACCATCATCGTCCCGGTCATCGAGGAGGTCGTCACCACCGAGCGGCGTCTCTTTCTCAAGGAGGAAGTGCGCATACGCATGGTCAGAACGACCGAGCGTCATCAGGAGACCGTGACGCTACGAGAACAGGACGCGGTGATTACCAGGCTCGGCGCGACTCCTGACGTCGATCCGACTGCCAGTCTCGCGACCGCCAACGACCCACATGCGCCATCAACGGCGTCCTGACCTTCAACCCAACCAAGGAGAATGACATTGCCCAGTGAGACAATCGTTGCGGTGTTCGGCACGGCAACCCAAGCCGAGAAGGCGGTCGCCGACCTTCGCGCGGCCGGCATCTCGTCAAGTTCGATCAGCCACTATGCCCGCGAGCAGGGATATGGCAGCGAGACCACCAGCCATGGCACGATGACCACCAGCGCCGGCACGACGAGTGCCTCGACCACGGCCGCCGGACACAGTTCCGGGGGCGGCTTCTGGTCGTGGCTGTCGGGAAGCGATGCCACCGATCATCCCGATCATCGGCTCTACGACAGCTCGATCGAGAGTGGTGACGTCGTCGTGACGGTCGTCGCCGACCAGGCCGACGCCAGCCGGATCATGGCGATCCTTGAAGCCCTTACCCCGATCGATCTCGAGGAGCGCGGCTCGCAGTACCAGACCAGCGACCTCGCCACCACCGGTGCCGCGACCCAGCTCGGCGCCCGGGACACGCTCGGCGCCCGCGATACCCTCGGGGCTCAGGACACGCTCGCAACCACGACCGGCACCGTTCGCGCCGGCTCGGAGGAAATCATCCCGATCGCGGAGGAGAGCCTCCAGGTCGGCAAGCGCGATGTCGATCTTGGGACGACCCGGATCCGGCGCTACGTGGTCGAGCGTCCGGTCGAGGAGCAGATCGCGCTCCGCGACGAGAAGGTGTCGGTGTTCCGGCGCAACGTCACCGGCCAGAACGTCGCCGCCGACGCCTTCACCGACAAGGTGATCGAAGTCACCGAGACCGGCCAGGAGGCGGTGGTCGCCAAGACCGCGCGGGTGGTCGAGGAAGTGGTGGTCCAAAAGGCCGTCGACGAGCGCGTCGAGACCGTCAAGGACAGCGTTCGCCACGAAGAGGTGGAGATTACCGGCGGTCACGAGACCAGCGCGCCGGGTACCGCCAGGACGACCGTTCGCTAACAAACCCACCCCGCCCAATTTGGGCGGGACGATGCGCTAGCGTGACAAGGTGGTGGCGCCCTGCGATACGGGGCGCCGCCACGATCATGTGGTGGCTGGCTCCGGGGTCGCGACATGGCATCGATCGGCTTGGTCACGCGGTCGGCCATTCCCGCGAGCCTGGCGGACGAGGTCAAGCGCGGCGTGCGTCCTTGCCCAGAGTTTTTCCACCTCGCTGACCGCCCCGATGTCGCGCTGATCTCCCGCACCGAGCTTCGCATCTCGCGCTACGACATCATCGTGACCACCGGCGAGGATGTCGGCTACCGGGTCGCGATCGCCTCGCTGGCGTCGCGCCGAAAGACGCCGATCCTGATGATCTATCACGGGCACTCCGCCGACACCCGCCGGTTCCGGGCGCTGCTCGCGCTGGTTCGTCGCCTCTCCCACGTGCACTTCCTCTGCCTGTCGGAGGCGCTCCGCGACCGCCTCGTGCGCGAGGTCGGCATCCCCGCCGCCCGCTGCCACGCCACCGGCTACGGCGTCGATACCGGCTTCTTCGCCGCCTCCGAGCCGCCATCCGCGCCCGTCATCGCCAGCGCCGGCGCCGCCAACCGCGACTACGCGACGCTGATCGCGGCCGCGACCGGACTGGGCGCGCGGGTGCGGATCGCGGCCGACAGCGCCGGGTTTCCGGC
>CAXTPV010000038.1:0-10076 GCA_964246135.1 uncultured Acetobacteraceae bacterium
CGTGTCCGCTTCGTCCACAATGCACGTCCGGCCGGCTTCGGCGAGTGATGCGCATGGCGGGCGAAGACGTGCGGGACCTAGCGCGCGCCGAGATGCAGACCGGCCTCTACAAGCGATCCATGCCGTTGAGGCGCGGGGTTGAGCGGCTGTTTGCCGACGCCAAGGTGAAGCGAGGGCTGGCCAGGTTGCACCTGCGCGGCATCCAGGGTGCTGAAGAAGAGTTCCAATTAGCTGCGGCGGTGTCCAATCTCCTCTTGCTTGCTCGACCGTCTGAACGAGCAGCACGCCACAATCGGACACGCGCGGCATCACATCGGATCAGCAACATGGAGCGTGTGAGCTGAGTCGGGTTTAAGCCGGCATGCGAGATTGGAATGTCGCTGAATTCCTAAGTTCCGCGACAACCTGGCCGCCATTGGTTTTCCAAGGGTGCCGCTGTCGCCAAGGTCGATTGCAAAACGCTGCTATTCCGATGCACACTTGCGACATGCTCATCAGCTATGCTCGTGTCTCGACCGATGATCAGGTTTTGCGGATGCAACGCGCTGCGTTGAAGGAAGCTGGCTGTCGCCGCACCTTTGGTGAGAAGGTGTCGGGAGCGAAGCGCGACCGGCCCGAGCTGGAGCGAATGATCGACCAGCTTCGTGACGATTATGTGGTAGTGGTAACGCTGCTCGATCGGCCCGCGCGATCGACCAAAGGCCTGCTCGACGTAGCCGAGAAGTTGAACGATGCCGGCGCCGGCCTGCGGTCATTAGCGGAGCCGTGGGCGGATACAACCTCGCCGGCTGGCCGCATGGTGCTGACGGTGTTCGCCGGGATCGCGGAGTTCGAACGCGACCTGATCCACCAGCGCACCAGCAGCGGGCGCGTCGCCGCCAAAGCGCGGGGCGTGCGCTTCGGCCGCCCACCTAAACTCACAGCCGATCAGGTCGTGTTAGGCGAACGCCTGGTTGGCGAGGGCACGTCCGTTCGGGAAGCGGCCAAGCTGCTCACGTGTCATCATGCTACCTTCTACCGAGCATGAACTGCAGCGTCGTAATTCGATTTTAAAGCGGCACTCGGTTGCTGCGGCAGATGAGCCAGCCTAATGTACATCCAAGGTTGACGCTGCCTGCTGCTCGCCCCCGCACGGGGATGGTGAAAGCGTGGTTCCATTCCCGCATCGTAACTCCTTCCCGAGGGCGAATGCGTCAGCAACGCGAGCCCTGACGACCGTTTGCCCAAGTCGAGGAAGGCTATGCATTCTCATCTTGAACCCAAAGCCATGGCGAAGGCTCTACGAGCCGCCTTGTCGCGGCCGGAGTCTGCAACCTTGCGTATGGCGGCCTCGGCGGCATCATGCTGCGCGTAGACGGCGACAACGGTGTCATTTTGGGCCATGGCTGATTTCCTTCACTTGTCTGATGCTATGAGCATTAATGGGCGAGCAGGACTGGCAGGTTGCCGTCGCTCGACACACGACGGGTGAAGCCGCCAAACACCGCCTCGCGAAGGCGGCCGTGGCCGTAAGCGCCCGTCACCAACAGGCTTGCCTCGTCGGCAATCGCGTCAATCAGTGTGTCGACCGGCTCTCGTCCGTCCGACGCAACGTGTCGCGCGGTCACGTGGCGGTTATGCCGCAGCAGCGTGCGGACGAGCCGCGCGCACGACGAGTCGCGCTCAGGGTCGTCGTCGTGGACGTCTTCGTCGGTCTTGCAGACCATGACGCGCTCGGCCTGCTCGATGAGCGGCGTGGCTGCGGCGACCGCGTGGGCCGCTTCAGGCGTGTCCTTCCAGGCGACGACGATCGTCGCGAGCAGCGGATGCGTCAGACGCTCCGGGGTCAGCAGAAGCGGACGTCCAGACTGAAACAGGATGGCCTCGATTAGGTCATGACCAGCCTCAGTGTCGCGTCCTGGACGTCCGAGCACAATGAGGTCGGCCGCACGGTCGTGCGGCAGACCATGCTCGCCGCGACCTCCCCCGCCTCGTTGCGCCATCCCGCCGTGCAGGATCGAGAGCTTGTGGCGCCGGACAGGGGCGCACCTGTGTGGAAACGAAAAGTGTCAAAGCCGGCCTGCGCCTCCTGCTCGCTTTGATCGGCGACGCGCGCGGCGTTCTCCAGCACCGAGTCGAGGCAAATCCCGAGGCCGCAATCCATCCCGGCGTAGCTGGGTGTCAAAGAGCTGGCCAGAATGCGTGGATCGGCGCGGAGGTGGAGAAAATCGATGTGAGCGTCGGACAACCGCGCGATCTGGAGCGCCGCGTCGAACGGGGCTTGGTCGCCATGTCCCCCGGTCGAGGGAACGAGGATGGACTTGATCACCGATAGGTAACGGTCGGCGTGATGTTTGCGTCCTCGCCACCGTTGTGGCGCGCGGAACATGTGAGGGCCCGAGAGACGCAAGATAAAGGCACGGAAACTGCTCACGCGTAGCTGCCTGATGACATGAGTAGTTTCCGCTGCTGTCAAAGCCGGGATGACAGTCACTTATGCGGAAGCCTCGTCGAACGTGCCGGGCGATCCAATGTCGTGATGGAGAGCTGGTTTGAAGGCGCATACCCCGGCGTTGAGCGACGATGTCGATGCTCGCAAGCTCTCCGACGCGCGCGCCTCGCCTGCGACGACGAGACCGGCCGAGCCGACGAGGACCGATCAGAACCAGCCAGAAGGGCTCACGACCGAGGAAGCTGACCGGCGCCTCAGCACGGTCGGGCCGAACACCATGCCTGATACCAGCGTCCGTCCCCTGCGAAACGCGTTGGAGAAGCTCTGGGCCCCGGTTCCGTGGATGCTGGAAGCGGCGATCGTGCTCCAGCTCGTGCTGCGCGATGACGCGGAAGCGGCGATCATCGCCGCGCTGCTGGTTTTTAACGTCGCCCTCGGGCTGTTCCAGGAAGGCCGCGCGCAGGCGACGCTTGCGGCCCTAAAGTCGCGGCTTGCGCTCAGCGCGTCTGTCCGGCGTGACGGCGGCTGGATCACGATCCCCGCGTCCTGCCTGGTGCCGGGCGACATAGTGAAATTATCGCTTGGCGGCGTCGTTGCTGCCGATGTGCGGCTCATCGGCGGCGAGGTCCTGCTCGATCAGTCGATGCTGACCGGCGAGTCGGTTCCCATCGAGGCGGGTCCGGGGCTGCAAACCTTCGCCGGCGCCCTGGTCAGGCGCGGCGAAGCGGTGGCTGAAGTCACGGCGACCGGGCCGCGCACCAAGTTCGGCCGCACGGCGGAGCTGGTGCGCACGGCCCATGTCGTCAGCTCACAGCAGAAGGCGGTGTTGCGCGTGGTGCGCAATCTCGCGGCGTTCAGTGCCTTCGCCGTCGTGGCGCTCGTCGCCTATGCGCTGGTGCTTAAACTGCCGCTCGGTGAGATCATCGCCATGGTGCTAACGGCGATCCTCGGATCGATCCCGGTGGCGCTGCCCGCAACCTTCACTCTCGCGGCGGCGCTCGGCGCCCAGGCTTTGGCCAGGCTCGGCGTGTTGCCGACCCGCCTTTCGGCGGTGGACGAGGCGGCCACGATGGACGTGCTCTGCGCCGACAAGACCGGCACGCTGACGCGGAACGAGCTTGCCATCGCGACCACGCGCGCGATGGCCGGCTTCGATGAGGCGCAAGTGCTCGGGCTAGCCGCGCTTGCGAGTTCGGATGGCGGCCAGGATCCGGTTGACGCCGCGATCCGCTCGGCGGCCAAGGACAAGCCGACGGCCGACCTGCCTGCGCTTTCGCGCTTCGTGCCGTTCGATCCCGCGACCAAGATGTCGGAAGCGTCGGTCACGACTCCGGGCGGCCGCGCCCAGCGTGTTGTAAAAGGCGCGTTCGCCGTCGTCGCCGCACTCGCCGAGCCCTCTGAATCGGCAAGGGCAGCGGCCGACGAGCTGCAGGGCAAGGGTGTCAGGGTGCTGGCGGTGGCAAGCGGTCCATCGGGCGCGATGACGCTGGCAGGTCTTCTCGCGTTGAGCGATCCGCCTCGCGACGATTCGGACACGCTGATCAGCGAACTGCGCAAGCTCGGGGTTTGTACGGTGATGGTGACGGGAGACGCGCCGGCGACCGCCGCCATCGTGGCGCAGGCGGTCGGAATCGAGGGCGCTGCCTGCAAGCCGGGTCCCATCCCGGACCACGTAAAGCCGAAGGCGTTCGGCGTCTTCCGGTGTTCTCCCCGAGGACAAGTACAAGCTTGTCCGCGCGTTCCAGCATGGTGGCCACGTCGTCGGCATGTGCGGCGACGGCGCCAATGACGCCCCGGCGCTGCGACAGGCACAAATCGGGATCGCGGTGTCGACGGCGACCGATGTCGCCAAGTCGGCGGCCGGCATGGTGCTGACCAAGCCGGGGCTCGCCGGCATCGTCGCCGCCGTCCGCGAAGGCCGCATCACCTTCCAGCGCATCATCACCTACACCTTGAACTCGGTGATCAAAAAGGTTGTGACCGTGCCGCTGCTGCTGGCCGGCCTGCTGATGACCGGACATGCAGTACTCACGCCGCTGCTGATGGTGATCCTGCTGATCACCGGCGACTTCCTGGCGATGTCGCTCACGACCGACAACGTTCGGCCGTTGCCGCTGCCAAACACGTGGCGCATCGGCGCGCTGACCATCGCCGGCAGCGTCATGGGGGTCTGCCTGCTGGGCTATTGCGTGGCGGTGCTGGCGGTCGGACAGTACGTCCTGCACCTCGGGATCGAGGCGCTGAGAAGCCTGACATTCATCGCCATCATGTTCGGCAGCCAGGCCACGATCTACGCCATTCGCCAGCGTCGCCATTTGTGGGGTTCCCGTCCAAGCGGGTGGCTGCGATCGGGAAAGCCTATCGGGGCAAGAGGGCCACCATGCAAGTGGCCGGAACTGCCGCGATCGGTTAATCCGACGAACGAGTGAACCCTGGGCGCACAACTGCAATGGAGGCTGTATCATTGTTGCGGTCTCGTTCGCGATCCCATACGGGCCAGCGGTCCACGTACCAGGTCAACGGGCCGGACACATGACCTCCGGCGCATCGTCAGTGAGATCCAGCAGACTCTTCTTTTATCCTAAGGGCTGTCCGCACCTGTGCGTCCTCACATGTAAGGGCCGAAGTGCTTGTCTCCGCGCTCGACGTAAAGGTCGCGTTGGCCGGCTACTGAATGGTGAAGCCGCCGTCGATCACCAGGTTCTCGCCGTTGATCATTCCCGCTGCCCCGCTCGCGAGGTAGAGCGCCGCCAACGCGATCTCGTCGGGCTGCGCGAAGCGACGCGTCGGGATCCGGCCCTTCATCGCCTCGCCCTTCTCGCCAGCCCACGCCTTGCGGCCGAGTTCAGTCTCAACCACCGTCGGGCTGATCGCGTTGACGGTGACGCCGCGCGGCCCCCACTCAAGTGCCAGCACCTTGGTCAGGCTGACGATCGCCGCTTTGCTCGCGCAGTAGGCGACATGCTGGTCGAGCGCCACCACCGCCGCCTGCGAGGCCATGTTGACGATCCGGCCGCCCCCTTGCGCCAGCATCCGCCGCCCAACGATCTGCGACACCATGAACGGCGCACGCAGGTTGATCGCCATCGTCGCGTCCCAGTCCGTCACCGGCAGAGTCTCGGCCGGCGCCAGCCGGACGATGCCGGCGTTGTTGACCAGGACGTCGATGCGCCCGGTCAGGGTCGCCGACGCATCCACTGCGGCGAGCAGCCCGGCCGGGTCGGTCACGTCGGCGACAAGGCCGAGATGCCCGTCGCCGGGCAGCAAGAGGGCGGCTTGCTCGACCTCGGGCACGCGGTCGAGCAACGCGAGCCGGGCACCCCTCGCCGCGAACGCGGTTGCGATCGCAAGCCCGATCCCGGCCGCGCCGCCGGTGACGAGCACGACCTGGCCGGTGAAGTCGAAGACTTGCTCGAACCGGAACCCGCTCATCCCAGACTCCCCGCTACTGCTCTGCATAGTTCCCAGAGACCAAGTTCTTCCGCACCTGGGCGGTCAGGCCATCGAGGAACTTCTGCGGATGGACATAAAGCTGGTCGTAGTAGTGGGCGACGTTCTGCTTGGTGATTTGCGGCATGACGAACATCGCGACTGCGGGCACCGGCTTGCCCTGGATGTGGTCGACCGCGACTTGGACCGCCATGCCGAGCTCGAGCAGCCCGTCTTGCAGGTTGGTCTCGTTCTCGTTGCCGTCGCGGACCGCGCGCATGCCGTCCTTGATGCCGTCGACGCCGGTCACCGGGATCTTGCCGGCGAGGTTCTTTTCGCGCATCGCCTGCAACGCGCCGATCGCCATGTCGTCGTTCTCGCCGATCACGCCGGTGATCTGGTTGCCGTAGCGCGACAGCCAGTCCTGCATGACGCTGTAGGCTTGGTTGCGCGCCCAGTTCCCCGGCTGCATCGCCAGCAGCTTCACGCCCGGGTTCTTGGCCAGCACGTTCCGGATGCCCTTGGTGCGGTCGATCTCGCCCGACTGGCCGAGCGGTCCTTGCAGGACGACGATGCCACCCTGGCCGTGAACCGCATCGACCAGCGCCTGCGCTTCCTGCTCGCCGGCCTTCACGTCATCCGGTCCGACGTAGGAGACGGCGTTCTTCTGGGTCTCGGCGGTCACGGTGAGGTTGACGGTGATGACCGGTATGCCCGCGGCCTTGGCGGCGGCGACCTGCGGGCCGAGGGTCGACGAGTTCACCGCCGCGATGATGATCGCGTCGACCTTCTGGTTGATGAACTGCTGGATCTGCGAGATCTGGCTGTTCACGTCCATGTGGGCGGAGTTCCAGAGCACGCTCGCGCCGTTGGCCTTGGCCACTGCCTCGGCACCACCTTTGCCCGCAGAAATGAACGAGCTCATGTCGTAAACCGTGTAGCCGATCACCGGGTGCGCGCTGTCGGCGAGCGCCGAGGACGCGAGCGTGACTAGCGCGGTGGCGCATCCGGCGGCGAGCGCGCGGGCTGAACTGGTCGTCGTCATGATGATGTTTCCCCTGCTGCGTTTGTTTGGTCGGCGTTCAATCGTCGGTCCGGTGCGTGATGCTGTCGACGAACACCGCGCCGATGATGATCAGGCCCTTCACGATCAACTGGTAGAAGGGCGAGACGTTGATGATGTTGAGCCCGTTGTCGAGGACCCCGATGATCAGGAACCCGAACACCGTGCCGATCAGCGAGCCGCGGCCGCCGGCGAGGCTGATGCCGCCGATCACCGCGGCGGCGATCGCGTTCAGCTCGTACCCGGTGCCGCTGTTGGCGATGCCCGCGGTGGCGCGTGCCGCCAGCAGCACGCCGGCGACGCCGGCCAGCACGCCCGATATCACGTAGACCGCGAGCCGGGTGGTGCGGAGATTGACGCCGGCGACGCGCGCCGCATGCGCGTTGCCGCCGACCGCGTAGACGTGCATCCCGAACTTGGTGCGCGCGAGCACCAGCCAGGAGATCGAGACGACGACGACCATCACCGCGACCGGGATCGACAAGCCTGACACCGTGCCTGACAGCGCAAGGAATTGGTCGGACAGGCCGGAGATCGGCTGGCCGTCGCTGAAGACAAATGCTAGGCCCGACGCGACCGTCATGTTGCCCAGCGTGGCGACGAATGGTGGCACCTTCGCGATCGCGACCAGCACGCCGTTGAAGGCGCCGATCGCGCCGCCCGCCGCCATGCCGAGCGCGATCGCCTCGGCGGTTGTCAGCGCGCCATCATCTTGCGCGAACAACGCGGCGACGACCCCCGACAGCCCGACCACGCTGCCAACGGAAAGATCGATGCCACCGGTCAGGATAACGAAGGTAGCGCCGGTCGCGAGTAGGGCGTTGGCCGCCACCTGGATCAGGATGACGTTCAGGTTGGAGACGGTCAGGAACGAACGGTTGGAGACCGCGAGAACCACGATGAACAGCGCAAGGATGATGACCAGCGCGTAGCGAAGCGCAAGGCGCCCGAGCGCCGGCTGACGCCAGAAGCCGCGGGCTGGCATCGCGGGCGCCAAGGTGTCAGCGACCGGCATCGTCGGTTCTTCCCATGGCCAGGCGCAGGACCCGCTCCTGATCGAGCTCGTGCGGCATCAGCTCACCCATGATCTGGCCCGCGCGTATGACCAGGACCCTGTGCGAGAGGTTGATCAGCTCGGGCATGTCGGAGGACGCGAGCAGGATCGCGACACCGGTGGCGGCGAGCTCGTTGAACAATCGGTAGAGTTCGCTGCGGGCGCCGACATCGATGCCACGGGTCGGTTCGTCGAGGATCAGCACGCTCGGTGTGAAGCTCACCAGCCAACGCGCCAACGCGACCTTCTGCTGGTTGCCACCGGACAAATGCCCGACCTTCTGGCCAAGATGCGCGTAGACGACACGCATCCGGCCCAGCACGTCGAGCGAGCCGGCGCGGCGTTTGGCGTTGTTGATCAGGCCGCTCGCACCGACGAATTGCCGGAGATGCGGCAGGGTGACGTTGTCGAGGATCGACATCGAGGTCAGCACGCCGGCGAGCTTGCGGTCCTCCGGCACCATGGCGACACCGCGACGGATCGACTGCTCCATGTCGCCGAGCGGCAAAGCCTCGCCGTTCAGCGTCACCTCGCCGGTCGCCGGCCGGAGGCCGAAAATCGCCTCCAGCATTTCGCTGCGCCCGGCGCCGACCAAGCCGCCGAGGCCGAGGATCTCGCCGCGATGCAGCGTGAACGAAACCTGCGCGTCGAAACCCTCGACATGCAGTCCGCGCACGTCGAGCACAGGGCGCCGCGCCTCCGCCGGGGCCTGGCGGTCCGGAAACAGCTCGGTGATCTCGCGGCCCACCATGTCGGTGATGATCTGCCGCTCGGTGAGCGCGCCGGTCGGCGCGTGGCGGATGATCGCGCCGTCGCGCATGATCGCGACCGTGTCCGAGATCCGCTCGATCTCCTCCATGCGGTGGCTGGTGTAGAGGATGCAGACGCCGCGCTCACGCAACAGCGCGATCACCCGGAACAGCTGCTCGGTCTCGCGCGACGAGAGCGCCGACGAGGGCTCGTCCATCAGGACGACGCGGCTGTCGCGCGACGTCGCCTTGATGATCTCGACCATCTGGGTGGCCGCGACCCCGAGCCGCTTCATCGGCGTGGTCGGGTCGATGTCGAGGCCGACCTCGCCAAGCAGGGCGGCGGCGGTTCGGATCATCTCGCGCCGCCTGACCAGGCCGAACGGCCCGGTGCGCTCGCGGCCGATCAGCAGGTTCTGCCAGACCTGCATCTCCGGCAACGGCGCAAGCTCCTGCGGAATGATCGAGACGCCCAGCGCCTGTGCGAGCCGAGGGTCGAAACGCTGCACGTGCTGGCCGAACAGGCTGATGGCGCCACCATCGGGGGTAAGCTGGCCGGCGATCAGCTTGAACAGCGTCGACTTGCCGGCGCCATTCTCGCCGGCCAGCACGTTGACCGTGCCAGGCATGAAGCGGACCGAGACGTCGCGCAGCACCGGCACGCCCTCAAAACCCTTCGACAGGCCGGCGCAGTCGACCGCCGGCGCGGCCGTCATGTCAGTGGACAGGACAGCGCTCAAGGCACGGGCTCGGCAAGCAGGGCGTGCGGCAAGATCAGCCGGTCGACCGCTTCGGCCCAGCCATCCGCCTCGTTGCTCGCGACGATGGCGTGCGCGTGCGCGCGCACCGCGTCAGGCGCGTTGCCCATCGCGATCGCGAGCCCCGCGACATCGAGCATCGGCACGTCGTTCGCCATGTCGCCGATACATGCCATGGCCTCGGGCTCGATGCCGAGCGCGCGGGCGATGAAGAGGGCGGCGGCGCCCTTGTTGGCATCACGATGGGTTATGTCGACATGAAAGAGCTGCGAGCGATGGACGGCGGCCTCGGCGCCGAACGACGCGAGTAGGCTGGCCTCGATGCGCGAGACCGCATCGAAGTCGCCGCTGCTGCCCATGACCTTGTGGGCGCGGTCGAGGAACGGCGCGAAGTCGGTGACCGCCTGGTATCCGACGCCAAGCGAGCGACGCTCGTGCGCGATGTAGGGCAGCGCCTCGTTGCGCAGCAGCCAGACGCTGTCGGCGAACAGCCAGACATCCAGCCCGACCGCCTCCAGCCGCTCGACGACGGCGGCGCAGACCGTCGGGGGAATGGTGAGGTCGCGCAGCCGCCGGCCGTCCGGCGCGAGGC
>CAXTPV010000038.1:10086-14976 GCA_964246135.1 uncultured Acetobacteraceae bacterium
GATCAGCACGTCGAGCCCCACGGTCGCCCGGCTGCTCACGACCGCGAGGCGCACGCCCGCGTCGCGGAGTCGGCGCATGGCCACCAGCACGGCGGGGGATAGGCTCTTGTCGCCGCGCACCAGGGTGCCGTCGACGTCGCTGACCACCAGCCGGATCGGCCCGGACGTTGCGGGCGGTGCGCGGCTCAAGCCGCCAGGCTCCGCAGCGGGATGGTGTCCATCGCGCGCAGCGTGTGCGCCCAGTCGACGATGCCGGCGTCCGAACCGAGCCCACCCGCCACGAGCGCGCCGCAGGTGCCGCCGAGGCGTGCCGCGCGCTCGATGTCCCAGCCGCGGTGCAGGCCGGCGATCAGCCCGGCGGTGAACGCGTCGCCGCAGCCGGTCGTGTCGACGACCTCGATCGCGTGCGCCGGCAGGCGCATAAAGACGCCGTCAGCGGCGATGACGCAGCCCTCGCCGCCCATCGTCAGCACGCAGGTCCCGACACCGAGATCGAGGAAGAAGCGGGCGGCGTCGCGCGGGTCGACACGGCCGCAGAGCGCCGTCGCCTCCTCGATGGAGGGCACGAAGTAGTCGACATGCGGCATCGCCGGACGGAGCTTCTCCATCAGGGCACCGGTCGCGAAGATCAGGTCGAAGGTGGTGGTGCGGCCACGCGCCTTGGCCTCGGCCAGCAGGGCTGCGGTCGGCTCGCCGTCCATCCTGCCGAGCAGCCCGTTGCCGCCCATGTGCACGAAGGCGGCGTCGAGCACGTAGGGATATTGTTCGGCGGTCACCAGAAAGGTGTCGGAGGCGCCGCGCACGTGCAGGCAGGGACGCTCGCCGTTCGGCCGCACGTTCAGGATCGAGGCGGCGGTGTGCAGGCCCGGATGGCGCTGCATGCGGTCGGTGGCGATGCCGAAGCCCGAAAGCGTGTCGAGCACAAACCGCCCCTTCTCGTCCTCGCCGACCGCCCCCACCGCGAGCGCGTGCAGCCCGAGCTTGGCGCAGTCGACGATGGTGCCGCCAGCGGTTCCGGCGACGGTCAGACGTATCTGGTCGATGAAGGTCGCGTTGCCGCCATCCGGGATCGCAGTGACCGGACGGCCGAGCACGTCGATGCAGTAAAGGCCGATGACGCTGACATCGTAGGTCGCGGGGGCGGCAGTCGCCTCGGTCGGACTCTGGGGCATCGCGGCATCCTCGATGTGTGTCTGACGGATCGAGTTCTGCGCGCCGCTCATCGAGGCATCGCAGCCACGTTGCCGCCGTCCACCGGCAGAACATTGCCCGTCGTCTTCTCGAGCAGCGCGGAGGCGACGAAGGCCTGCGCCACGTCGGTCGCGAGCACTTCCCGACCGCGCAGATTGCCACCCATGTCGTCGAGCTTGGACACGCCCTGCGACCCGGCACGCGCGCGGATCATCCGGTCGGTCAGAAGTTCCGACCGGATGCGATCCGGGTTGATCGCGTTCGACCTGATGCCGTCGGCGCCATGCTCGAGCGCATATTGCCGCGCCAGCGCCAGCAGCGCCGCCTTAGAGGTGACGTAGGCGCCGAAGGCGGGCCCGGGGTTGACCGCCTGCTCGGAGACGTTGAACAGCAAGATATCTCCTGTCGCTTGCCGCCGGAACACGCCAACCGCCGTGCGGGAAACGTTCTGGTCGCCGAAGAAGCTGAACTCGGAGGAGCGGCGAAATGCCTCGTCTTCGAGGTTGGCAATCACGCCGTCGATCGCGGCACCAGTGTTAGAGACCACGATGCCGAGGCCGCTGAGCCGCGCGGTGACCGCGTCAAACGAGCATACGACCGAGCATCGACGTTCCGAGCATCCAACTGCCTGACCGTGCGCGAGATCGCGACCCGGGTGACACGGCGTGGTGGCGAAACGCCTCGGGATACCCAGTGCCGCCGGCAAGAGGGAGATGCTCACGGGATCACCAAGCCGTATCGCCCGCGTTCGCATAGACGATGCTGCCCGTTATCAGGCTAGCCGCCCCGGACGCGAGGACGTGGACCACCGACGCGATCTCATGCGGTTGGCCGACCCGTCTCATCAGGGTCGCCGCGGTCCATTGATCGTGCAACCTGGGGACATCCATCCCGAAACGCGTCAGCGTTGTCTCGATGTAGGTCGGCGCGACGGCGTTGACCCTCACGCCGCGGTCAGCCCACTCAGCGGCAAGCGACCTCGTCAGGTGATGCGCCCCGGCCTTGGAAGCGTTGTAAGCCGCCTGCTCCTGCGGTCTGACGACAATCGATCTCGCCATCGACCTGATGTTGACGATCGATCCCCGCCCTTGCCGCAACATCACGCGCCCCAACTCGCGGCAGCAGCGGAATACGCCATTGAGGTTCACGTCGATGTGGCGCAGCCACAATGCGTCGTTGACATCCTCCGCCTCGACCTCGGACACGACGATGCCGGCGTTGCAGACGAGGATGTCGATCCGGCCATGCCGTTCCAGCACCTCGGACACAGCGTTCACGACGGTGGCGGTGTCGGTGACGTCGATGAGCGCGCCTGCGGCCGCGCCGCCGGCCTCCACAATCGTTCGTGCTCCACCGTCCGCCCGATCACGGTCGAGATCGGCCACCACAATGTGTGCTCCGGTCTCCGCCTGCGCCATGGCGCAGGCAAGGCCGATACCGCCGCCGCCACCGGTGACGACGGCGACGCGGCCATCAAGACGGAGCTTCTCGAGATACATCCGCGATCTTTGCCGATTGCGACTCATGTCAGCTCAGTACGATGCCGCCGCAGACGTTCAGCGACTGTCCGGTCACGAAAGCGGAGGCATCGGAGGCGAGAAAGCAGGCAGGGCCGACAACGTCCTCCGGCTGGCCGAGACGGCGAAGCGCGGTGTTTCCAATCCATTTGTCGACGGTCGCCTGCTCCGACAAGTTGGTGCGTCCCATTTCGGTCACGATGATGCCCGGGCAGACGCAGTTCGCGGTGATGCCAAACGGGCCGACCTCCTGGGCCAGGACTCGCGTGAACCCCATGATCGCGGCCTTGCTCGCCGAGTAGTGCGCCTGCTCGGGCGCGCCGTGCTTGCCGCCAATCGAGGCGATGTTGACGATGCGGCCATAGCCTCGTTCGCGCATGTGCGGCAGCAGCGCCTGCACCACCAGGAACGTACCCTTCGCGTTGACGTCCATGACGGCGTTCCAGTGCGCCTCCGGCAGCTCCTCAACCGCGCCGGAAATCAGGATGCCGGCATTATTCACGACCACGTCGATCCGCCCCATCCGCGCGAGCGCCGCGTCGATCATCGCGTGGACCGAGGCGCGATCGCTGACATCGGCGAACAGCGCGATGCCCGTCCGTCCGGTAGCGGCGATCTCGGCCGCGACGGCGTCGAGCTCGGTGCGCTGACGCTCGATGTCGTTGACCACCACGTCAAAGCCGTCGCGGGCGAGGCCGAGCGCGATCGCCCGCCCGATGCCGCGGCTGGCGCCAGTGACCAGGGCGGTTCGAGGATTCCGGGAACTTGGCATGCCATCCTCCATCAGAAGAAGCGTATCTCGCCACGCAGCACCGCGAGGCTGACCGCGGCGATCATCACGACGCCCCGGACCTCGTTTTGCAGATAGAACGGCGCCCCGAGCAGGTTGAGGCCGTTGTCGAGCATGCCGATGATGACGACGCCCACCAGCGTTCCCTCGACCGAGGCGCGGCCTGGCCGGAACGCGGTCATGCCGAGAAACACCGCGGTCAGGCTGTCCATCAGGTAGGTGTCGCCGGCGCCCGGCTGCCCGGTGCCGAGCCGCGCCGTCAGCATGATCCCGCCCATCGCGGCGCCGAGGGATGACAGGCAGAGTGCCATGACGCGACAGCGGTTGACGTTGATGCCGGACAGCCTTGCCGCCTGGAGGTTGGAGCCGGTGGCGACCACGGCGCGGCCGAGCCGGGTGCGATTGAGCAGGACATAGAAGGCGCCGACCACGACCAGGGCGATCAGGATCGGCACCGGCACGATGCCCGCCACGCGTCCGGTGGCGATGACGTAGAACGCGGCGGGAAAGGTGGCGTAAATCGAGTCGCCACCGTCGTACGCGTAGTTCAGTCCTAGCGCGATCGGCCCCATCGCGAGCGTCGCGATCAGCGACGGAATGCGCAGCCTGGTCACCAGCAGCCCGTTGACGATCCCGATCACGATGCCCGCGAGCACCGCGAGCCCGATCGCGATAACAATCGGCAGGCCGGACCAGACCATCAGCCCCGCCACCAGGACGCCGGACAGCCCCGCCACCTGCCCGACCGAGAGGTCGAACTCGCCACTCGCGACCGCGATGGTCAGGCCTGACGAGATCACCATTAGGACGGAGATCTGCACCAGGATGTTGCTGATGTTGGCTGCCGAGACGAAGCGGCCGCTGGCAACGGCGAACACCAGGAAGATCAGGATCGCGGCGCCGACAGTGCCGTAGCGGGCGGCGAGCGGACCGACCTCGAAGCGTCGGCGGACAGGCTCGGATGCGATCGCGGACATGATCAGTTCACCTCCAGCAACAGCCGGTCCTCGGAGAGCTCGCCGCGTGGCAGACAGGTCGTGAGGCGCCCGTGCCGGACGCAGTAGACGCGATCGCAGAGCGCGATCAGCTCGGAGAACTCCGCCGACGTGATCAGCACGGCGGCACCCCGGCGCACCAGATCGCGGATCAACGCGTACAGCTCTGCCTTGCTGCCGACATCAACGCCCTCGGTCGGGTTGTCGAGCAGCAGCACCGGCGAGCCGCGATCGCCGATGCGCGCGAGCCAGCGGCCAAACACCACCTTCTGCTGGTTGCCGCCGGAAAGCTGCGTCACCTCCTGCGCAGGCCCGCTGCATCGCACCCGCAGACGCGTGATGATGTCGCGCACGATGGCGAGCGCGGGCTTCCGGCGGACGAAACCGAGGCGGCTGA
>CAXTPV010000039.1:0-14336 GCA_964246135.1 uncultured Acetobacteraceae bacterium
GGGATTGAACCTGTGACCCTCGCCGTGTGAAGGCGATGCTCTGCCGCTGAGCTACGCACCCATCCGGAGCCGGTCCTTACGAAAGCGCGTCTCGGTTGGCAATCCCGCGAGAGCCGTCTACAGGCTGTGAGCCGCATCCGGCCGGTGGCCGTAGCCTCACCAAGGAGCCCAGACCGATGAACCTGCCACGCTTGCATCAGGCGCTTCTCGCAACCTTTCTGCTGGTGCCGGGGCTCGCCGTGGCGCAGACGACGACCAAGACGCCGCCCGCCTCCAGTGCGGCGATGCCGCCGGCCGCGACCTCTATGACCAAGCCGGGCACGTCCGCGACGGCGGCGGCACCTGGTCATTTCGCGAGCGAGAGCGCCGCCTCGGCGAGTTGCCCCGGCGACACCGTGGTGTGGGCGAACCCGCGCTCGAAGGCGCTGCACGTCAGCGGCTCGCGCTACTACGGCAAGAGCAAGCACGGGTTCTATGCGTGCGAGAAGCAGGCGCTCTCGGACGGTTTTCACATGACCGGCTCGCGCAAGAAGCACCCGAAATCGGCCTGAGGATCAGTCGCCGAGCGGCCGACACGAGGTGAGCGTGCCGGTGGTCGGTTCGCGCGTCACCGTGCCGGAGCTGCGCGCCCGCAAGGGCGGGGTGCCGATCGCGAGCCTGACCGCCTACACCGCGCCGATCGCGCGACTGCTCGATCCGCATGTCGACCTGCTACTGGTCGGCGACAGCCTCGGCATGGTCGTCTATGGCCTGCCGAGCACGCTCGCCGTCACGCTCGACATGATGATCGCGCATGGTGCCGCGGTGATGCGTGCGAGCGCGCATGCCTGCGTGATGGTCGATCTGCCATTTGGCGCCTACCAGGAGAGCCGCGAGCAGGCGTTTCGAAGTGCCGCCCGTGTGCTGTCGGAGACCGGCGCCGCCGCGGTCAAGCTGGAGGGCGGCCTGGCACTGGCCGAGACCGTGCGCTTCCTGGTCGAGCGTGGCATTCCCGTCTGCGGCCATGTCGGCCTGATGCCCCAAGCCATGAACGTCGCCGGCGGCTTTCGCGCGACGGGACGGACCGAGGAGGACGCGCGGCGGATCGAGAGCGACGCGGCCGCGATCGCCGAGGCCGGCGCGTTCGCGGTCGTGCTGGAGGGCGTGGTCGAGCCGGTCGCCGCCGCCATCACCCGGCGCCTGGCGGTGCCGACGATCGGGATCGGCGCCTCGCCGCATTGCGACGGGCAGATCCTCGTGGTCGACGACGTGCTCGGCTTGTTCACCGACTTCACGCCGCGCTTCGTCAGGCGCTACGCCGAGCTCGCCCCGGCGGTCACCTCGGCCGCCGCCGCCTATGCGGACGACGTGCGTGCGCGGCGTTTTCCGGCACCGGAGCATTGTTTCGGCGCCAAGCGATGATCACGCCTGCCGCGGCGGTTCACGATCGGCGCGGGCGGCTCGTCGCCAGGTCGCTGGCGTGCGGGATGATGGTGACGCCGGCCCGGCGCAGCCGCGCATAGGCCGCATCGAGGGTCGTGCCGCCGGAGACCAGGGGTGCCGCGATCGGCCGGGTCGCATCCTCGATGATGAAGGTCTCGAAGTTCTCCAGCACGGCATGCTCGGCCGACGCCACCACGCAGACGTCGAGCGCCAGGCCGACCAGGAACAACCGTCTGGCGTCAAGCTCGCGCAGCGCCGCGGCGAGGCCGGTCGGGGTTCGGCGATCGTTCTCCAGGAACGCCGAGTAGCTGTCGATCTCCCGCCTGGTGCCCTTGCGTATGACGAGTTCGATCGGCCGGGTGTCGAGCCCCGGGTGCAAGGCCGCCGACGCCGTGCCCTGGATCGCATGGTCCGGCCACAGCGTCTGCGGACCATGGGGAGACTCGACGACGTCGAACGGCGCGCGCCCCGGATGCGTGCGTGCGAACGAGGCGTGTCCGGGTGGATGCCAGTCCTGGGTCGCGAAGCCGCGTGCGAACGTGCGGGCGAACAGCCCGTTGATCACGGCCACGACCTCGTCACCTTGGGCGACCGGCAGCTCCCCGCCCGGCATGAAGGTGGGCTGGACATCGATCACCCCGAGGAAGTCGCGGTCGGGATCGATCTCCGGCCACATCATGCCGCGTCCGGAGACCCGGCCAGCGAAGCCGCGAGCGCGTTGCCGACGCGCCTTGCGAACAACGCGGGCGCGAGCGGCGCCTCGCCATCCTGGATGCGGGCAAGATCAAGCAGCAGGTGCGCCGCCTCGTCCACCGCGATGCCGCTCGCGCTTCGTGAGGCGAGCGCGCGGATCAGCTCGTGCCTGGGGTTGAGTTCGAGCACCGGCGGCGCCGGCGGCATCGCCTGGCCGCTCCGTCGCAGCATGCGCTGCAGCTGCAGGTCGGGGCCGGCGCCCGATGCCGCCAACACGACGGCGCTGTCCACCAGCCGGTCGGTCGGACGCGCCTCGCTGATCGCCTCGCCGAGCGCCGCCTTGATCGCCGCGACCAGCGCGCCGAGATCGGCGGCCTCGCCGACCGGGGCCTCGTCTGGCGCCAGCTTCGAGAGGTCGGCCGCGCCCTGGGTCACGCTGCGCAGCGGCTTGTCCTCGAACTGGTAGAGGCGATCGGGCCAGAAGGCGTCGACCGCGTCGGCGAGAAGCAGCACCTCGATGCCGCGGGCGCGAAAGCCCTCGAGTTGCGGCGAGGCGGCGAGCGACGCGTCGTTGTCGCCGGTCAGGTAGTAGATCGCCTCCTGGGCGGGCTTCATGCGCGACACGTAATCGGCGAGCGACACCCAGCCGGGGTGAGACGACGAGCGGAAGCGGGACAGCGCGGCGGCCTCCGTCCGGTGCTCAGCGTCCTCCCAGATGCCTTCCTTGAACACCGCGCCGAAGTTCTCCCAGAACTTGGCGTAGTCGTCGGCCTCCTTGGCGCGCCCGCGGATCTCGCCGAGCACCTTGCCGGTCACCGCCTTGCGGATGCGCGCGAGCACCGGCGTCGCCTGCAGCATTTCCCGCGACACGTTCAGCGGCAGGTCCTCGGTGTCGACCACGCCGCGGACGAAGCGCAGGAAGGGCGGCAGCAGCTCCGCCTCGTCGGTGATGAACATCCTTCTCACGTGCAGCCTGATCCGGCTCTCGCGCTGCTGCTCCAGCGGCTCGAACGGCCGCGCACCCGGCACGAACAGCATCGCGGTGAACTCGAGCGCGCCCTCGGCGCGCCAGTGCAAGGTCGCCCAGGGCTCGTCGAACGCGTGCGCGATGTGGTGGTAGAACTCGCGGCCCTGCTCGGGCGTGATCTCCGCCTTCGGCTTGCGCCAGATCGCCTGGCCTTCATTGGCCGCGACCTCGGCACCGTCGCGCAGGATGGTGATCGGCAGGGTGATGTGGTCGGCCCACTTCCGGACGATCGTCTCGAGCCGGTAGGGCTCCAGGAACTCGTCGGCGTCGGCGCGCACGTGCAGCACCACGTCCGAGCCCGCCTCGTCCCGGCTGGCCGGCGCGATCGCGTAGGTGCCGCGGCCGTCCGACGTCCAGCGCCAGGCTTCCTCGCTCCCCGCCTTGCGCGAGACGAACTCGACGCCCTCCGCGACCATGAAGGCGGCGTAGAAGCCGACGCCGAACTGTCCGATCAGGCTCGGCCGATCGGCCGCCGACGCCGCTTCCAGGCTCTGGCCGAAGGCGCGCGTGCCGGAACGCGCGATGGTGCCGAGATTAGAGATCATGTCGTCGCGCGACATCCCGATGCCGTCATCGCTGATGGTGATGGTGCGGGCGTCCTTGTCGGGCACGATGCGCACCTTGGCGCCTTCGGGCAGTGACAGCGCCGGCTGCGTCAGGGCCTCGAAGCGCCGCCGATCCGTCGCATCGGCCGCGTTGGCGACCAGCTCGCGGAGAAAGATCTCGCGGTCCGAATAGAGCGAGTGCACCACCAGGTCGAGCAGCCGCCCGACCTCGGCTCCGAACTCACGCTGCTCGCCGAGTTCTGCTTCCGCTTCCGGCCTCGCGTCCATGATGATCTCCCGCCGCGTGTTGCGCCGCGGGCGATATGAAGCGAGCGCCCGGTGTAATCAACACGGACCGGCGGCAAGGTGACGGCAGTCAGAAGCGAGACGGCATCACCGGCCGCATCACCATGGCGATCGGCATGCTGCGATAGGCGCTGAGGCCGCGACCGCCGCCCGATATCATCGCGACCGGCGTCGCCACGGGACGACCCGACGCCAGCGAGGGTCCGGCGCCGCCGAACGGCGATCCCGCCGACCGCACGGCGGGGCTCGCCGCCGCCTCGATTTGAGGCTTGGCGCGTATCGTGCCGCTCGCCTGCTCGGTCATCGGGCCGTCACCGACCGCCCACATGCGGAGAACCTGCTCCTGATAGTCAAAGCCGAGCTGTGGTGTCTGCGAGTGGTAGGCGGCGGCGGCGTGAGGCCAGCTGCCGGTCTGCTGGAACAGATCGGTCAGGAAGCGTGCGGCGTAGAGCGCGTTGTCCTGAGGATCAAACGCGTCCGAGAGCGAGCCGAAGGCGTTCGGATGCTGGCGCAGGTTGATCTGCATGCATCCCACATCGATCGACCGCGCGCCTTGCGCCTGGAACGAGGCGACGGCCGCGACCGCTTCGGCCTTCGTGCCGTAGACGTGGCCGGCGCCTTCGACGTTGATCGACCACGGCCACGCCTCCAGTTTTCCGGTCCCGGGATCGTGACGACCGCTCTCGACCCGGCTGATGGCGGTCAGCAGCTGGTTCGGCACGCCGGTCGCCCGCTCGGCGGCGGCGGTCGCCATGTGACAAAGCACGCGATCGACGGCCGACCCTGATGGGTCGGCCGCATGCGCGGACAGGCAGATCAGCGTCGCGAGCAAACCGAGAATGAGCAGGCGCATGCCGGCATGATCGAGGTGCGCGATGACCAAAACGTGAATGGCGAGCCTACTCCGTGCTCAGCCGGCGTCATTGTGCGGTGCAAAATTATCGTTGACGAACGTGCCGGACAGCCGTAGATCAGTGTTGCGCCGCCGCTACGGCCGCGGCGCATCTTGGACGTTTCCTCCCTAAACTTGGCGGCGCTTCGGCGCCGCCTTTTTTTGTCCAGCGTATGGCCGTGGCCGCCTAGGCGCCTTGCCGAAGGATGTCCGGCCGCGCCAGCAAGGCCGCGATCACGGTGGCCAGTATCCTGCGAACGGCATCGAACCCGGATGCCTTCATCCGCCGCCGCTCATCCCAGTAGAGCGATCGCGCGACCTCGAGCTGGAGCACGTGAACACCGGCTGCGGGATCGCCGTAATGCCGGGTCACGAACCCTCCGGCGTAGGGATCGTTCCGGCGCACCCGATGCCCGGTCCGGGTGAGCTCGGCTTCCATGAAGCTTGTCACGGCGCCGGCGCACGAGGTTCCGTGATTGTCGCCCAGCACGAAGCCGGCGGCCTGCCGGCCGCGTTCCGAGGGCATCGAGTGGCAGTCGATCAGCAGGCAGGCATCGTGACGCGCGCGGGCGGCACGGATGAGGGTCGTCAGCGCGGCGTGATAGGGCGTCCAGCACGCCTCGATACGCGCCCGCGCCTCCTCGAACGAGAGCTTGCGTCGGTAGATCGCCTCACCTTCGCCGACGACCCTGGCGATGGTGCCAAAGCCCGCCAGCGCGCGCGGACTGCCGGTGTTGCAGTAGGGCGGCAGCCGGTCGGTGAACATGCCCGGATCAAGCTCCCATTGCTCGCGATTGACGTCGCAGAATGCCCGCGGGAAGCGCGCGGCGAGCAGTGGCGCGCCCAGCTCCGGCGCGTCGGCGAACAACTCGTCGACGAAACAATCCTCGCTCTGGCGGATGTCGACGGCGTCGAGCCGGGCGGAGACGAGGAAGGCTTCGGAGTAGTCGCGGCCGGAATGCGGGGACGCGAACATGAACGGGGTTGTTGGCTTGCCCGCGGCCGGATGCGTGACGGTGTAGGCGGTCGAAGGCTGTTGTCGCGCGGCGGCATCCATTGGGCATTGTCGCCGCGACATCCGGAGATGTCACCCACGTCATCGGGCCGGGTGGTGGGCGCGACAGGGATTGAACCTGTGACCCCTACCGTGTCAAGGTAGTGCTCTCCCGCTGAGCTACGCGCCCGGCCGACCGCTAAGTCGCGGTGTCCTACCGCCCGTCGTCTTGCCGCGCAAGACCGGCATCCGATCAGCGGCCCTTCGGCGGGTCAGGCCAGGACGCCTCCGCCCTCGAGCCAGTCGTGCAGACGCGAGAACGTCGCGTTGGCGCCAGCAAGGACGCTCTCAGGACGTGGCGAGGCCTCGAGCTCCGCCAGCAAGCTCCGCCAGTAGCCGCTGCCGTCGCGATCGGACCAGAACCGCAATCCGTGTTCGGGATACCAGGACGTCACCGAGGCCGCGCGCGCGATCACTCGGCCACCAAGACGCGCGCCCTCGGTGACGTAGAGCGCGCCGAGCCCGAAATCGGGATCGGGCAGCAGCCCGGCCGGGTCGCAGATGGGCAGACGCGCGACCTCGTGGGCGTGCAGGCCGAGCGCGGCCAGATCGACCTCGATGTCGGCGAGGCGATGCCGGCCCGACATGATGCGCGGCCCCAGAACCCGATCGAGCGCCGCCTCCAGCGCGGCGAAGAACCCCCGGAAGCGGGCCAGGATCAGCACGATCTCGCGCTGATCGTCCAAGCGCGCCTCGATCGCGAGCGCGCGTTCCAGTGCCGCGTGCGCCGGCGCGGTGCCGTCACGCAGCTGCGCGCGGATGTCCTTCAACGGGTGTGTCTCACGACGGCTTACTTGCGGCGTCCTGATGGCTCTGCAACGCCACGTGGCTCTGCAGCCCCGACTGCAATGCGGACTGCAAGATCACCGCCGCGCTCGCGCGGTCGAGCACGCGGGCACGCCGGGTCCGGCTGAGATGGCCGGTCTCGGCGAGCAAGTCGCTGGCCGTCGCCGAGGACAGGCGTTCGTCCCACATCGCCGCCGGCAACGCCGTCGCGTCCGACAGCGCCTTGGCCCAGTCGCGTGCCGCCTGCGCCGCCGGCCCGAAGCCGCCATCCATCGACAGCGGCAAGCCGACGACCAGGCCGCCCACCATTTCGGCCCGCGCGATCGCCCTGATCTCGCTCGCATTCGTCAGCAGACGGGTCCGCGCGATGGTGCCGTAGGGCGACGCGATCGCGAGCGTCACGTCCGACAGCGCGAGGCCGATGCGACGTCCTCCGGGATCGATACCCAGCAGCCGGTCGCCACGGCCGAGGCGCCGCACGAGATCGGTCAGGTTGAACAGGGCCATGGCGAGCCTTATGCTCCGGGACGCCTTGCCGCTGGCACGCATGAAACGCCTGTGCGCGGCGGCCCGACCGGTTCCGACAGAGGGTGCTTGATGTCGCTTGATGCCGCGACTGTCCGACGCATGGCAAGGCTCGCCAGGATCAGGGTGGAGGAGGCGGATCTCGGACGCATGGCGGACGAGCTCGGCGCGATACTGCACTGGATCGAGCAGCTCGACGAGCTCGATGTCAGCGGCATCGAGCCGCTGACCGGTCCCACCCGCGTGGCCTTGCGCCTGCGCGACGACCTGGTCGACGATGGCGGCCACCGCGACGATCTCCTGCGCAACGCGCCCGACCGCAAGGGCGGCTTCTTCGCGGTGCCGAAGGTGGTCGAGTGAGCCTGACCGCGCTCACCCTCGCCTCGGCGCGGGCGAAACTTCGCAGGCGCGAGATCAGCGCGCGCGAACTCACCGACGCTCATCTCGACGCGATCGAGGCGCTCGATCCGCGGCTGAACTGCTTCATCACCCGCACGCCCGAACTCGCGCGGGCAGCGGCCGATCGTGCCGACCTCGCACTTGGCCGCGGCGAGCATGCGGCGCTGACCGGCGTGCCGCTGGCGATCAAGGATCTGTTCTGCACGGAGGGCGTGCGCACCACCGCGGCGAGCCGCATGCTTGCCGATTTCGTGCCGCCCTACTCGTCGACCGTGACGGCCAACCTGCTGGCCGACGGCGCCGTGTTCCTCGGCAAGACCAATCTCGACGAGTTCGCCATGGGCTCGTCGAACATGACGTCGGCGTTCGGTCCGGTGACCAATCCCTGGCGGCGACGTGGCGACAACGCCGCCGACGGCGGCGCGGAGGGCGGCGCGGCGCTGGTGCCGGGCGGGTCGTCTGGAGGTTCGGCCGCCGCGGTCGCAGCTGGCCTGGCCCTTGGCGCCACCGCGACCGACACCGGCGGTTCGATCCGTCAGCCGGCATCGTTCTGCGGCATCGTGGGGATCAAGCCGACCTATGGCCGCTGCTCGCGCTACGGCATCGTCGCGTTCGCGAGCTCGCTCGATCAGGCGGGTCCGCTCGCGCGCACGATCGAGGATGGCGCGATCCTGCTCGGCTCGATGGCGGGCTTTGATCCGCGCGACGCGACCAGCGCCGACCGGCCGGTGCCGGACTACGCCACGTCCTGCGGCCGCTCGGTGCGCGGACTTCGCATCGGCATTCCGCGCGAGTACCGGCTGGACGGCACCTCGCCCGAGATCACCTCGATCTGGGACGCGGGCGCGGCTGCGCTGCGGGACGCCGGCGCCACCATCGTCGACGTGTCGCTGCCACACACGAAGTATGGTCTTGCCACCTACTACATCGTGGCGCCGGCCGAGTGCTCGTCGAACCTCGCTCGCTATGACGGCGTGCGTTTCACGATGCGGGCGCCAGGTGATGACCTCACCGCGCTCTACGAGGCGACGCGCGCGTCCGGCTTCGGAAAGGAGGTGCGCCGGCGCATCCTGATCGGCACCTACGTGCTCTCGTCAGGCTACTATGACGCCTACTACCTCAAGGCGCAGAAGGTGCGCGCCCTCATTCTCCGCGACTTCACCGACGCCTTTGGCGAGGTCGATGCGCTGCTGACCCCGACGGCGCCGACCGGCGCCTTCGCCCAGGGCGAGAAGATGGATGATCCGGTCACGATGTATCTGAACGACATCTTCACCGTTCCGGCCAGCATGGCCGGCGTGCCGGCATTGTCGCTGCCGGCGGGGCTCGACGCACGCGGACTGCCGCTCGGATTGCAGGTGATCGGCCGTCCGTTCGACGAGGAAACGATGATCGCGGTCGGCCACGTGCTCGAGGTTGCGATGGCGTTCGACCATCTGCCCGCGACGCATGCCGGACAGCTCGCATGAGCGCTCCCGCCTACCAGATCGAGGGGCGGGATGGCGCTTGGGAGGTGGTGATCGGCCTTGAGGTGCACGCGCAGGTCATTAGCCGGGCCAAGCTGTTCTCGGGCGCATCGACGGTGTTTGGCGCCGAACCCAACACCCAGGTCAGCTTCGTCGATGCCGCGTTCCCGGGCATGCTGCCGACGCCGAACCGGGAATGCGTCGCGCAGGCGGTCCGCACCGGCCTTGGCCTGAACGCGCGCGTGAACCTGGTCAGCCGCTTTGACCGCAAGAACTACTTCTACGCGGATCTGCCGGCCGGCTATCAGATCAGCCAGTTCGAGCACCCGATCATCGGCGCCGGCGCCGTCGACATCGAGCGCGCGGACGGCACCACCAGACGCATCGGCGTGACCAGGCTGCATCTCGAGCAGGATGCCGGCAAGTCGATGCACGACCAGGATCCATCGCGCTCGTTGATCGACCTCAATCGCGCCGGCGTCGCGTTGATGGAGATCGTGAGCGAGCCGGATCTCCGCAGTCCGGAGGAGGCCGGCGCCTACATCCGCAAGCTCCGCACCATCCTTCGCTATCTCGGCACCTGCGACGGCAACATGGACGAAGGCTCGATGCGCGCCGACGTCAACGTGTCGGTCCGTCACGCCGGCGAGCCGTTCCGGACCCGTTGCGAGATCAAGAACGTCAACTCGGTGCGTTTCGTCATGCAGGCGATCGAGGTCGAGGCACGTCGCCAGGTCGCGATCTGGGAGGCGGGAGGCACGGTCGATCAGGAAACCCGGTTGTTCGATCCCGCGCGCGGGGAGACGCGTTCGCTGCGGACCAAGGAGGACGCGCACGACTACCGCTACTTCCCCGATCCCGACCTTGTGCCGCTCGTCCTTGATCCGGACTGGGTCGAGGCGTTGCGATCCGGGTTGCCCGAGCTGCCGGACGCCAAGCGCGCGCGCTTTGAGCGTGACTTCGCGATTTCGGCGTATGACGCGGCGGTCCTGGTCGCCGAGCAGGCGGTGGCGTCGTTCTACGAGGACGTGGCGACCGGCCGCGATGCCAAGCTTGCCGCCAACTGGGTGATCGGCGACCTGTTCTCGGTCCTGAACAAGGCGGGGCTCGGCATCAGCCAAAGTCCGGTCTCCGCCGTAGCACTCGGCGCGTTGCTCGACCTGATCGCCGACGGCACCATCAACGGCAGGATCGCAAAAGACGTGTTCGAGGACATGGCGGCGACGGGCCAGGGCGCCGAGGCGATCGTCGAGCGCAAGGGGCTCCGGCAGGTCACCGACACCACCGCGATCGACCAGGCGATCAGCACGGTTCTCGATCGCAACGGCGACAAGCTCCTCGAATACAGGAGCGGCAAGGACAAGCTGTTCGGGTTTTTCGTCGGCCAGGTGATGAAGGCGATGCAGGGCAAGGGCAACCCGGCCCTGGTCAACGAGGCCCTGCGACGAAGGCTCGCCTGACCTCCGGCCTCGTTGGAGGCGGTTTGACGCCCCTCCCACCACCCCTTAGTGTCGGCCACGCAAACGCCGTGTTTGCACCTCTCGGCGGAGGGGTGGCCGAGTGGCTGAAGGCGGCGGTTTGCTAAACCGTTGTACGGTGTAAAGCCGTACCGTGGGTTCGAATCCCATCCCCTCCGCCACCTCGGAACAGATCTGGGCACGCCGCCCGCCGCCGTGGCTACGCCGTTCGCGATGGCGAGCTGCCGCAGCAGTTCGGATCGCGAGCCCATGATGCGGACCTCACGGTCAGCGACCTCGACACGCTGCGCCAGCGCGCGAAGGTGGTCGCGCCGGAACCTCCCGTCCGGACCCCGTAGCTTGCGCCTCGCAGCCGCAGCGAATGCGGACAGGGTCGCAGGCGTGATTTCCGGCCCGATCGTATCGGCCTCGGCCGCCGCGCGCTCAGCGTCGGCTTCGGCCTGGCTCTTGATCGCGCGAAGCTCGGCGATCCGCTCCTTTAACGCCCCATCGCCGAGATCAGCGACCCCGCTCTCGATCGCGTCGTAAAGGCGCTTCAGCCTTCCGGCCGCCTCTGCCGCCCGCTTGCGCATCTCGGTCGCGTGCGCCCGCTTGCGCGCCGCCCGGTCCTCGCGCCTATCGAGCAGCACGCCGAGCACCTCTTCGAGTCGCTCGGGTTCGAGCAGCCGGTCTTCGAGATGGGACGTGACCACCCCGTCCAGCTTCTCCATCGGGATCGAGCGGCCCTTACAGCCGGTCGCGCCCTGCCGAGCGGCGATGGAGCAGGTGTAGTAGCGATACCGGCCCGACTTGCCGGTGCGGATCGTCATTGCCCCGCCGCAGTCGGCGCAGAAGCAGATGCCGGTCAGCAGCGTCGGCCCGGCCACGACCTGCGGCGGCGCCACCTTCGGATTGCGCGAACGCAGCAACTCCTGCACCCGGTCCCAGGTGTCCTGCGCGAGCAGCCGCGGCACCTCGACGCCGATGACCTGATCGTCGGGCTTGTTGGCGCCGTGTTTGGTGCGGCGGTTGAACTCGTGGACGCCGATGTAGCTGGTGCGCGTCAGTATCCGATGGACTGCGCCGATCCCCCACCGTCCGCCCGTGCGAGTGTAGAGCTTGCGCTCGTTCAGGTGCTTGGTGATCGCTTTGACTCCCATCGGTCCGGAGCCGTCATGGCCCTCGATCGCCAAGCTGAACGCGAGCCGCACGGTGTCGGCGTGGAGCGGGTCGATCTCCAGCTTCTTCTTGACCTTGGCGCCGCGCTTCTCGGCATCGACGACGCGGTAGCCGATCGGGGGCAGAGAGCCGTTCCAAAAGCCCTGACGCGCATTCTCCTTCAAGGCGCGCAGCGTATGCTTGGCGTTCTCCTTCGACTGATATTCGTCGAACAGCGCCATGATCTGGCGCATCATGACGTGCATCGGGTCCTCGCCCAACTCCTGGGTCATGGACACGAGCTTGACGCCCGCTTTGGCGAGCTTGCGGACGTAGAACTCCAGCTCGAAATGGTCGCGGAAGAACCGGCTGAACGAGTGAACCACAACGATGTCGAACGCCGGCGGCTTCGACGTGCCCGCCTCCATCATGCGCTGGAATTCGGGCCGACGATCGTTTGTCGCCGATGCACCCGGCTCGACGAACGTCTCGACGAGCTGATAACCGCGCGAGCCGCAATACGCCTCGCCGTGGCGGCGCTGGTCGGGGATGGAGACGTCGTGCTCGGCCTGGCGCGCGGTCGAGACACGCAGGTAAAGCGCCGCGCGCAGCGGCACGACGGGCGTGACCGCGTTCACGCCGCCACCTCCCGAACCCGCAGCCGCCCGCGCTCGCGGCTGCGCCGCGGCGTCTTCACCACGATCTCGACGTCCTGCCCGAGCGCGGTCAGGCAGCGCAGCAGACGGTCGCTGGAGAAGCCGGTGAGCCGGCCGTTAATCAGCGCGGAAATCTTCGGCTGATCCAATCCGACCAGGAGCGCCGCCGCGCCCTGCGTCAGCTTGCGTCGCTTTATCGCCTCGCGAATGTGGCTGGCGAGCTGCGCCTTCGCCAGCTCCTCTTCCGGCTCGGCGACGCCGAGGTCGGCGAACACATTGCGCGAACCCTCCGTCACCGCGTCTTCGTCTCGCTTGCTCGCCATTGCCTGTAATCCTCCTCGGCTCGCCTCAACCGCGTCTCGATCAGCGCCAGGTCCTTCTTCGGCGTGGCGATGCCGCTCTTCGACTTCTTCTGGAAAGCGTGGAGCACATAGACGAAGCCCTCGAACCGCACCGTGTAGACAGCCCGGTAGGTGTCGCCGTCATGATCGTCGACGATCTCGACCACGCCCGACCCGCCATAGCCCTTGAGCGGCTTGGCCCACGCCGCCTTGCCGCCCTTCTGCGCCTCCCAGAGCGCGCCGCCGACCCGGAGCCGGACAGGTTCGGGAAAGTCGCGCAGATCATCCCGGCTACTCGCGATCCAGCGAACAGGCTTGACAGCCGGCTCATCCACACGCTCCTCCTATGCCATATATAGCATGGTTCGGCACACACTTCAAACGCCGATTTGGCGCGGCTCTCGCCATCTTCCCTCCTCCCGGCCGGATCAGACCGGCCCGAACAGCTCGTCGAGCACGTCGCCGAACCAGGCCTCGAAAACGTCGACCTCTCGCTCCGTCACCGGTACGCGCTCGGGCCAGTCATCGATCACGCGCCAGGACACGGGGTTATGCACCGCGGGGCGCCCGCATCGCCGCCGCCGGACCGGCTCTCGCGCGTAGACCAAGAGGTCAGATGCCAACGCGGCAGTGCCCGGAATGCTCTGCGGTATGCGTGGTCCTCGCTTCGCCATGTCCCGACACTGGCGAGGCTAAGCGTTTGGCGAAAGATTTCGCGCGCTATCGGAGGGCGCCGGGAAAGCGCGGGAAGTGTATGGGCGGGGCGGGTGGCGACCCGGCCACCCGCTACGCGCTGAGGACATTAGAGGGAGAGGGCCGCGGCTGTCGCCGTGACGGGTTGAGGGTCGAGGAGAGTGGCTCCCGACTGGCTCGTCTCGGAGATCTCCCATGCTTCAGCAGCTTGCCCCAGCCCGCACCGGTTCGGACCGCGCGGCATCCGCCGGTGCGCCCGTGTTCGGCGCCTTTAAGGTCGACATCTCGCGCGGCGAGCGGATCGGCCGCGTCTCCTCGGAGTGGTTCTCGCGCCCCGACGACGAGCGCTACCTGTCGCTCGGCGACCTCTACGCGGCGGTCCACGCCCGCGCCGAGCGCGCCACCGCCCGCACCGTCGAGACCAAGACGCTGCGCGTCGAGGCGAGCCGCGACGATGCCGAGCGGTTGGCGCTGATCGTGCCCGGCCGCGATGAGCCCGTCGCGCCGACCCACTGGTCGTTCGGCCAGATGTGCAGCCTGGTCGGCGCTCCCGCGAGCTACCTGCGTCAGCTCCCCGCGCCGCTCGCCGGCATCAACATGCAGCACGGTCTGCTGTCGCACCGCGCCGAGCTGGTCAAAACGCTGGAAGCCGACGAGGGTCGAATCGAGCTGCGCGCCGTGACCGGTCCTGACTACGGCCGCATCTGGGATCACGAGCTGGTCGCGGCGGTGATGAAGATCGCCGGCCAGGGCACGGGGGACACGCGCTGGAAAGTGCCGGGCCTGCTCGACTGGTCAACGATGACTCACAATCCGTTCGTCGAGGTGACGAAGGACACCACCACGCTCTACGCCTCCGATCGCGACGTCTTCCTGTTCCTGGTCGACGACACGCACCCGATCGAGGCCGGGCGGC